>JAILBC010000015.1 GCA_024681295.1 Bacteroidales bacterium | reverse complement strand
GTATAACCTGCTGCAATACGGCAACTACCAAAGTGGCTTTGCCGAGTGCTTCGAGACCAACAACAACACGCAGCACAAAGACGAATGCATCCGTACCATCCTCGATTATGTGAAACCCGATATCTTCACGGTATGCGAGTTTGGCAAGACCCAGCAGCTACAAGATGATTTTCTGAAGCACAACCTGAATATCAATGGAATTAACTATTGGAAAACCGACAATATCATCAATTTTGCCAACAGCAGCATCATCAACCATATCTTTTACGATTCCCGTAAGATGGAACTGAAGAAGCATGTGGCACTCCGCACCTCACCGCGCGACACCGATGTGTACGAACTCTATTTTAAAACCTCGGAACTCATCGCTGGCGACACTGTCAAGCTAGTTTGCATCGTGTCGCATCCCAAGGCAGGTCAATATTACGAAACCGACCGGCTTGCCACCATGCGCACCGTGATGAACTACGTGGAGTTGAATTATGCCGACGAGAACGTGCTCATCATGGGCGATTTCAACATGTATCGCGCCTCAGAACAGGGCTACCAACTGCTCACTAGGACCTATAGCGACCCTCGGTCGCTGTTTGTGGACCCTCTGTCGAGAGTCGGCGGCGTGGGCGAATGGAACAACAACGCGACGTTTGCCCCCTTCCACACCCAGTCCACCCATGGTTATTCCGACGAGTGCTTCTCGAGCGGAGGTCTGGACGATCGGTTTGACTTCATCCTGATGTCGGACGAAATCTACATGGGCTTCAACAAGATTAAATACGTTGACAACTCCTATTTCGCCCTGGGAAACGACGGTCAGCACTTCAACCAAAGCATCGACCAGAATGGCAATGCAGTGGTTCCGGCTTCTGTGGCAACGGCGCTGTTCGACGTCTCAGACCACTTGCCGGTGACGATGAAACTCCATCTTTACTCCCAATGGGGGGTGGATGACGTGAATCTGGGTGATTTCAGGGTTTATCCCAATCCAACCGATGACGTTATCGTTGTAGAGACGCCATATTATGACGTCTCTACACGGGAATACCAAATCACCAATATCATGGGTCAAACCCTGATGACAGGGATTATTGAAGGCGAATCCCAGAAGATCGACGTTTCGCAATTATCCAACGGGCTTTATTTCATCAGTGTCAACGGCTGGGTTTCCAAGTTTGTTAAAACAACTTTTTAATGTGTAAGGATCTCCAAACCATTTTCTGTCATCAGGAAGGTGTGCTCCCACTGGGCTGAGGGCAGCTCGTCCTCGGTGACCACCGTCCATCCGTCGTCGCTGTCGACGAAGACCTTCCAAGTACCCATGTTGATCATCGGCTCGATGGTAAACACCATGCCGGGGACCAGCAGCATGCCGGTGCCCTTGCGACCATAGTGCAGCACCTCGGGGTCGTCGTGGAACTTGATGCCCACGCCATGGCCGCAAAGGTCGCGCACCACGCTGAAGCCGTGCTTGTGGGCGTGCTGCTCGATGGCATTGCCGATGTCACCCACGAATCCGAAAGGCCTGGCTGCCGCCATGCCAATCTCCAAGCATTCCTTGGCCACCTGTACCAACTCCTTCTTCCGCGGGGTGGTCTCGCCGATGATGAACATTCGCGAAGCGTCGGCATAGAAGCCGTCGAGGATGGTGGTGCAGTCCACGTTGATGATGTCGCCCTCCTTTAAAATCTCGTTGGGGGAGGGGATACCGTGGCACACCACCTCGTTGATGGAGGTGCACACACTCTTGGGGAAGCCCTCGTAGCCCAGACAGGCTGGAGTGGCTCCATGCTCGATGGTGTAGTTGTAAACAATCTCGTCGATTTCCAAAGTGCTCATGCCGGCGTGGATTTTCTCGCCTACTAAGTCGAGGATAGCCGTGTTGATGACGCCGCTCTTGCGGATGCCCTCGATCTCTTCGGGGGTGCGTATCAGCGAGCGTTTTGGCACCAAGGCGCCGCGTCTCTCAAAATCCATCACCTTGCGGTCGAGGGCCGTGGGCTCTTGCCCTGCCGGGACGCGCCATCTTTTTCTGTTGTTGAACATTCCCATTTGTATCTCTTTTTTTATTTTGTTATGACTATTCCTAAGAGTTTGTTAATCTGCACGCGGAGGTCGTCCCAATGCTTTTTCTGCTTCAGCAGAATGAGTTGGTTGTCAGGATCTTCCTCCTCCTTAAGCGCTTTTTGAGTCTCTTTCTGCTTGGCATCGATAATCTGGTCCTTGTAACGAAGGATGGTGTACTGGACGGCGTCCCTGAGACGGTCTTCCTCCTTCTTGACGTGGATTTCGTGCTTGTCCCACTGGTCCAGTTTGTATGGCGTAGTAAGCAAGTCGATGGCAAGACTGGCCACCTGTTCGTCCTCGTTGGAGGTGAAGAAACGGTCGCTGGGTAGCTCCCCGTCGTTGAGTGCTTGGTCGAAGGCGTCGAAGATCTTCAGGTTAACAGGGTCAGTGAAGCGGATGCCATCGTTGATGAGGTCGTCTACGATCATTTGGGCTACGGTCAAGTCGGGTTCCACTAGCTCGGAGCCATAAAGCAGCAACAAGCGCACCAACGCCCGCTCCTGGTAGTAGCCGGCAGGCAGGGTGTCTTCCTCGTGTTCCTCTTGTTTCGGAGTGACCACGGGCTCGTCGGGGATGACCTCGCCTTCGACGCCGAGCGACTTCTTGAACTTGGCACGGAGCATCTTGTTGAGTTCCATCATCAGCGTCTCTTCGGGCATGTCGAGTAATCGGCTGGTCTCCTTGACGTAGGCGATGCGGAAGATGGAGTCGGGCACCACCGAGATGGTCTCCACGATGCTGCGAACCACCTGACCTTTATGGATGGGGTCGTTGCCGGCGTCCTTGAGCAACAGTTCGGTCTTGAAGCGGACGAAGTCCTTGGCGTTGTTCTGGAGGTAGGCCACGACTTCCTCGGTGGGGTAGGTCTTGCCGAAGCTATCAGGGTCGTGCTCGGGAGGCAACACCACCACGTGGACGTTCATGCCTTCGGCGAGGATCATGTCGGTGCCACGCAAGGCAGCATGGATACCCGCATCATCGCCGTCGTAGAGCATGGTGATGTTTAGGGTGTAGCGCTTGACGAGGCGGATCTGTTCAATGGTCAGCGAGGTGCCTGAACTGGCAACGACATTCTCGATACCCAGTTGGTGCATGCGCAGCACGTCGAAGTAGCCTTCCACCAGGATACATTCGTCTTTGTTGACGATGGCGCCTTTGGCAAAATAGATGCCGTAGAGTGTCTCTTTCTTCTGGTAGATCTCCGACTCGGGGGAATTTTGGTATTTGGCGAGTTTCTTCTCAGGGTCGTTGTGGAGGATGCGTCCTCCGAAGCCGATGACTTTCCCGGTGAGGTTATGGATGGGGAACATGACCCGGCCATGGAAGCGGTCGTAGTACTCCCCGCTTTGGCGTTTGATGGAGAAACCCACCTTTTCGAGGAACTCCGGGTCGTAGCCGTTTTTCTTGGCATATTCGGTGAAGGCCTCCCATTTGGAGGGGCTGTAGCCGAGATGGAACTTCTCGATGATGGGGTTGAGGTAGCCACGCTCACGGAAATACTCCAGTCCCACGGACTTGCCCTCGTCGGTATTCCAAAGCGTATCGACGAAAAACTGGTCGGCGAAGGCGTTGATGTTGAACATCTTCTCGCGTTCGGTCTGGGCCATCCGCTCTTCGGGCGACAGCTCTTTCTCTTCGATCTTGATATTGTATTTCTTGGCGAGATAGCGGAGCGCCTCAGGGTAGGTGATGTGTTCGTGTTCCATGAGGAACTTGGCCGAGTCGCCCGCCTTGCCGCAGCCGAAGCACTTGAAGATGTTTCGGGCGGGGTTCACGTTGAAGGAGCCCGTCTTCTCGTTATGGAAAGGGCACAGTCCGATGTAGTTCGCCCCGCGGTTCTTCAACGAGACGAATTCTCCCAC
>JAILBC010000146.1 GCA_024681295.1 Bacteroidales bacterium | reverse complement strand
CCCGACGGTTACCTGATGCGTACCAACTTCGGTACCACAGGAAACCATAAGCTGGATGTCGGTGTGGAACGTTACTATGCCATCGCTGATTTCATGAAAGTGGCTTGTGCGGAAGGTCATCTGGACCACGATTATCTTGTGACCCATATTCCCCGTTACATGACCCATGGCCTGACTAAGATGAACATCTATGATTTCATGCCGGCCACAGAAGCAGATACCACGTTCTTTCCCTTTGCAGATTACACTGTCCGTTATAGCACGGCTTCGGTCATTCTCGTGCAGGGCGTGAAGCCAGGCGAGTCTCCACTGAATACGGTCAGCTGGACGATCATGGGTTGGCCGTTGACCACGGTGGCCATGCCGCTGGTACTGCTTCCTTCGGGCAAGTTGCCTGCCATTGTCACCGATGACGGCACAGGTCATTCCTGGCTCTGCGAGAAAGGTTTGAAGCTGAAATCGCGGGCTTTCTCCTTAAAGCGCGGCAACATTCGTGACTACTGCAATATCGCCGTCCTCTTTAACAAGCAAGGGACAGGCATTCTACAAAAGATACTTTCCCTCGAAGAAGAGGTGATGTGTCATGGTGAGGAGACCCTTTCTGAGTTTCGTAAAAGCAATGACACCTTAGTGGTGGAAACCTATTATGATTGGGTGGATGCGTATCTTAAAAAACATTATAGGGCGTTGTTCTAAACCTCCTCAAAAGAAGAGAAGAGGCGTTAAAAAAATGAAAGGCAAGGTGTCATTTCTAAAAAGAAAATACCCGTTTGAAATCAATGACCATCCGGTAAAAGAGGGCCTGATAGCATTTGTTATTGTCTTTTTGCTCCTTTTCTTTCTGCAACCCTTCGGGATAAGTGAATATGACGGGAACAAGTTCTTGGTATCGCTTGCATTCGGCTTGGTTACATTTGTGTGTTGTCTGGCAACGGATTATTGCATTGAGGTTCCCTTGCATAAACATATTAAGACTTGGAGAATTTGGCATCAGGCCTTGACAGTTTTCGTGGAGATCCTGATCATTGGGATATGCAATTTCCTCATGGCCTGCCACTTGTTCCAATACCCTGTGGAGCGGTTGGCTTGTTTGGAAATGATTTATTATACGATCATCATCGGCATTATTTATACGGTTCTTTCCACTTCAAATTCCTATCATCGGTATATGCGCAAGCAGTTGGATGCCCTATTGGAAAAGACCACCCAGAAACAAGAAGGTATTTTGGTCACGCTTCACGACCATCGCATCAGGGGAAACGACCTATGCCTGCCTATTAACGACCTGTTTTATATCGAAGCGCAAAAGAATAATGTGGCCGTTTTTTTTGTTCGTGACGGGCAATTGAACCGGAATGAAATCCAGTCCACACTAACTTCCGTGCTCAACGACCTTAAGGACTATCCTAACATTTTCCAGTGCCATCGTTCTTTCGTGGTGAACCTGAACAGCATCACCTCCGCCAAAGGCAACTCCAACGGCTATACCCTTGAACTCGGAAAAGGCCTTGCTACGGTTCCTGTGTCACGTTCTTTCGTGCCAAAACTCAAGTCGTTCGTCATCTGAATACGGACTTCTTAGTTTTTCGTCCCTGCTTTTAGCTATTTGTCCCAAGTGTTTGATGGTATGGATGATAGAGCCTAATTTTGCGCTCAAAATCATCAACATTCAAATGTCAAACCGATCAAATACTTACATCATGAAAAAGTTATTCATCACCATTCTGGTTGCCATTTTGGCTTTTGCCACGGCCAGCGCACAACAAGCAAACAAAGTTCGTTATTCGGAAATCAAAGGAAACTACAATCCCAAGGAGTATGTCCCCCAAGCTACCGACCCTTATCATGTGGGTTGGTATGAAGCGACTTCCTTTTTTGTCCCTGGAATCGGGCAACTCCTTTCCGGTGAGACTTGGCGCGGCCTTGCTTTCTTAGGTGGAGAAGCCATCCTGATAAGTGTAATCAAGACGTCCGCCGATAATATCGCCGAAGTTGCTATTACCAACGAAAGTGGCTTTGTTACCGGTTACACGGATGCCAAAGTGGGCAAGAGGAACATGGTGGTCATGCTCACCGCGCTTGGCCTCGATCTCGGACTCTCCATTTGGTCCTGTATCGATGCGAGAAATGTCGCAAAGGTCAAGAACATGTACTATCAAGACCTGATCAATGGCAAAAAGCCGGTCGAGTTGAGTTTTGCCCCCGCGGTTTCCCTCGCTCCTGATCCGTCTGGTACATTTCAACCTTGTGCCGGTGTGTCGATGCAGTTGAAATTCTGAA
>JAILBC010000144.1 GCA_024681295.1 Bacteroidales bacterium | reverse complement strand
AAGAGTTAAAAGTTAAGAGTTAAGAGTTTTTACAGTTAAGATAATGCTATCCAATTTAATGATTTCGACTTCGACACCTTTTTCAATAATGGAGCCGTCGGCGGTAACTGCCTTCCAGTCATCGCCGTCGACCGCCACGCGGCCGGTATGTTGAGTCGCGTCGATACGCTCTGAGACAATGGCTTTACGGCCCACCAGGGCATCAGCGTTGGTTTTGACATCTTTTGATTTGCGGTTAAGGAAACGAAGCGCTATTGGCCTCAAGAAGATGAAGGCGAGTAGCGAGACCACAACAAAGATGAGGATTTGCCAGGTCAGGCCCACACCCAGTCCAGCGGCAAGAGCCGAAAAGCCAGCGCCGATGGCGAAGCAAATCACCCCAAAGCCAGTGGTAAGCAGCTCTATGATCACTAGTACGATTGCTACAATAAGCCAAATTTGATAAGCAGACATAATATAGTTAAGAGTTAAGAGTTAAAAGTTAAAAGTTGTTTGGCAAAGATAAGATTTTTGTAATTTTGTGGCAACAATCCTAAAAACAATTTTCATGAATAAAAGACTTATTCCTATGATTGCTTTAAGCGTCATTGTCCTGGCTTCCTGCAACAACGGTGGGAAGCAGCAGGTTGAGACCACCGAGAATCCTTTCTTGACGGAATACCAGACCCCCTTTAAGGTGGTGCCTTTCGACAAGATCAAGACCGAACACTACAAGCCTGCTTTTGAGGCCGGCATGAAGGAACAGATTGCCGAGATTGACGCCATCGTCAACAACACCGAGGAACCCACTTTCCAGAACACCATCCTACCCTTGGACAAGTCGGGACAGACCCTGAACCGCGTCAGCAACGTGTTCTTCAACATCCTCGAATGCAACACTGACGATGAACTTCAGGCGTTGGCTGAAGAGTTGCTGCCGATGCTCTCCAAGCACGGGGACGCCATTTCCATGAATCCCCAACTCTTTGAGAAGATTGACTATGTGTATCAGCATCGTAACGAGACGGGCTTGGACGACCAGCAGATCCGCGTGGTGGAGAAGTACCATGAGGACTTCGTCCGTAGCGGCGCCGCCCTCGACGATGAGAAGAAAGCCGAATTGAGCCAGATCAACGAGCAGTTGTCCACACTGAGCCTACAGTTTGGCAACAACTTGCTAAAGGAAAACAGCGGTTTCAAACTCGTCATCGAAGATGAAAAAGACCTTGCCGGTCTACCTCAAGGCAGCATCGATGCAGCCGCCCAACAGGCCAAGGCCGATGGCATGGAAGGCAAGTGGGTGTTTACGCTCAGCAAGCCCAGTCTCATCCCCTTCCTGCAGTTTGCCGAAAACCGCGAATTGCGCAAGCAGATGTACCTTGCCTATTACAACCGCGGCGACAACGGCAATGAGTATGACAACAAGGACATCATCAAGGAAATGCTCCGACTGAAACAACAGAAAGCCCAACTGCTCGGATTCGACTGCCCTGCCAACTATATCTTAGCGGTCAACATGGCCCATGATGCCGCTACGGTTGACCAGTTCTTGGCCGACATCTTCGGTCCTGCCCAAGAACTCGCCAAGAAAGAGCTCGCTGAGATGCAGGCTATCGCCAACAAGGAAGGCGCCAAATTCAAGCTCGAAGGCTGGGACTGGTGGTATTATGCCGAGAAGCTTCGCGCGGCCAAATACGATTTCGATGAAACCCAAATCAAGCCCTACCTCACCGTAGACAACGTACGCGACGGCATGTTCGAGGCGGCCAACAAGCTTTACGGCGTGACTTTCACCCGCAACAACACACTGCCTGTGTACTATCCTGGCGTGGAGACCTACGAAGTGAAAGAAGCCAATGGCGATTTCCTTGGCATCCTCTATTTAGATTACTATCCGCGCGACTCGAAGAGTGGCGGCGCCTGGTGCACCAGCTTCCGAGAGGCCGGTCATGACATCAACGGCAACAAGATTTATCCGTTGGTTTCATTGGTGATGAACTTCACTCCTCCCACCGAAACGGAGCCCGCGCTGCTCACCTGGGACGAGACCGAGACCATGTGGCATGAATTCGGTCATTCGCTGCACGCTTTCTTCTCCGACGGACTTTACAGCCGCACCTGCGGCGCTGTGCCTCATGACTTCGTAGAGCTGCCCTCGCAGATCATGGAGAACTGGGTGGCCGAACCTGAAGTCATTCGCATGTATGCCAAACACTATCAGACCGGCGAAGTCATGCCCGACAGCTTAATCAAGAAGATTGAGAACAGCGCCCTGTTCAACCAAGGCTTCATGACCACGGAGCTCATTGCTGCATCCATCCTCGACATGAAGTTCCACGAGCTCACCAGTGTAGACGGTCTCGATGTGGACAAGTTTGAGAAACAGCAGATGGACGCCATCAAGCTGATGCCTGAGATTTTGCCTCGCTACCGCAGCACCAACTTCTCACACATCTTCAGTGGTGGTTATAGCGCTGGCTATTATGCCTACACTTGGGCTGAGGTTTTGGACAAGGATGCTTTCAACTATTTCAAGACATCAGGCAACCTCTTCAATCCCGAGTTGGCGGCAGCGTTCCGCAAGCACTGTTTGCAGGACGGTGGCAATGACGAGGGCATGGTCCAGTACCGTAAGTTCCGCGGTCAGGATCCTGACAACGAACCGTATCTGAAGGCCAGAGGCCTGAAATAAAAAAAAAGCGGCTCGAGCCGCTTTTTTTATAGTGTTTTGTTGTTTTCCAAAAGGATTTCCAATTGGTCTCGTTCTTTGGTGGATAACCGTATGGAGGCAATCATGCTGTCCACGTTAGCGACACGGTGAAGGTCGGTGCCCACATAATCATACATTCCAGCTTTGAGCAGTTGATGAGCCTTAGCTTTTGCCGGAGGACCGTAGGCTCCTGCTAAGGACAACAAATTGAGTTGGAGCATATAGTCACGTTCTTTCCAGCGGTTGTACAGCCCCATTGAGGCATAATTGTAACGTTCTGGGTGGGCAATCACCGGCTGATAGCCTTTCAGCATGATTTTATAAACCATCTCGCGTGCCATGGGGTCGGCGTTCATATAGGAGGTCTCGCAAAGTACCATGGAGTGTGTTCTATCCAAAGTCAGGAAGCCCTCTTCAAAACGATCCATGAAACAAGAGTCGAGCATATACTCCCCTCCCAGCGAAATCTCTACAGGGAGTGAGTCACCCGCTTGAGTAAGAAATGATTTGTATTGAGTTTCAATGTTCGTACGGGTGTTCTCCTGAAAGTCCTTCATGAAGTGCGGGGTCATCTTCACTTTGGCATATCCCAGCTCTTTCATCAAGGAGAGGCCTTCCATGGCCTTTTCGAAATCGGGGAAGCCATCGTCGACGCCAGGGAGTAGATGGCTGTGCATGTCGCACGCTCCTTCAAAGAACTCTGAAGGCAACGACGATCTCAATAAACCGAACAGCATAACTAATCTGTTTTTGTAGGAATTTCGGACTTTGATTCTCGGTAGGCCGAAGGTGTCATTCCAAATTTGGTCTTGAAGCTTCTCGTAAAGGTGTCGGAATTGGCGAATCCGCTGGCTTGGCAAACCTGTTCGACGGTGAGCTGGGGTTGTTCGTTCATCAAGCTCAAAGCGTAGTCGAGGCGCAGCTCGCGGACTAAGTTAGTGAGTCGCTCATGTCCACTGCTTTGGGCAAAGGCTGATCCAATCCGTTCCTTCGAGAGACCCGTGCGTTCGATAAGTGTCTGACGATTGAAATGTTGGTCAAGGAACAGTTTCTCACCTTCTATGAGGTCGTGGAGGTATTTGTACAATTCGGCATCGGTGAGCGTGGAGAGTTGAATAACAGGAGCGGATGATTCCGCTGGGTTCACCGTGGTATGTTCAACCACAGTCTTGTTCTCTACTTTATTTTCCGAGTTTTCCTTGTTATATTCGGCCCCGGAGATAGGTTGGGCAGGCGTTTCTTGAGAGGAGTGATGACGACGTTTTTTTTTTTTTCCATCCTCTTCATCATCACCATATCCATAGCCACCATATCCATAGCCATAACCACCGTAACCATAGCCATAACTACCATAACCGTAACCATAACCATAGCCGTAACCATAACCATAGCCGTAGCCATAGCCGTAACCATAACCTCTCCGTTTTTTGTATTTAACTGAGTTGAGCAACACCGAGAGGTTGGGGTATCGGTTGGATTTGTAGACTCTGTCGAGTTCGGAGATCATGCGTTTGTCGGTCTTGTTTGCGCGAATCACAAATACGGTGGTATCGACCACGCGTTTGACGATATCCGCATCGGCGACGATGCCTAGCGGGACGTTGTCGAGGAAAACGTAATCATAGTGTTTACGTAGATGGTCTATCATCTCTTCGAGGCGGTCGCTCATCAGCAGTTCGGCTGGGTTGGGAGGGACGGGGCCTGAGAAAATAACGTCCAAATTGGGGACGACCATATCGGTGTTGATCAAATCTTCGACAGTGTCGTCAGTGCCCGACAAGAAGTTGGACACACCCATCTGGGAGCGTATTCCGAACACCTTGTTGAAAGTGGCCTTGCGGATATCGAGGTCAACGAGCACCACTTTTTTGTTGGCCAAGGCGAAACTGGTGGCAAGGTTGGTTGACACGAAGGTTTTTCCGGAGGACACGACGAAGGAGGTGAACATTATCACTTGTCCACCTTCTTGGTCTCGATTCTTCATGTATTCTAGGTTGGAGCGCACCAGTCGGAAGGCTTCCGACACCGAGTCGCGTCCATTTTCGCGAACCACGATGGCGTGGTCCTTGGCATCTTTCTTGAATGGGATCTCGCCGAGGAAAGGTGTCTTGGTGAGGCGCTCCACATCACTGCGGAAATGCACTCTGGTATCGAGAAGACGGCGCAAAAGGATAACCGCCACGGGAATCAGCAAACCAATCAGCAGACCCCTTGTAACGGCTTTACGAGGTTTTGGGGCAATAGGATTAGGATTCGGCCAGGCTTGGTCAATCACCCTGCAAGAGGGTTCGATTTTTGGTTCGTTGAGGAGCAATTCCTCGCGTTTGGTGAGCATGGTCAGCAGAAGACCTTCCTTAATTTGCTTTTTGCTTTCGATGGCTTTCACGCGCAATTGTTCAACGGGTACCGTTTGCACCTGTACATTAGCCGCTTGTTGGCTTTGTTGAGCCGCCTTAATTCTCATATCCAGTTCAGACAGATACGATTCCAGCGCCTCCTTCACGCCAGCCTCCAGGGTAATCAATTCCGACAGTTTTGCCTGAGCCTGGGGGTTGTTCATGGTTCCCGATTGTTTGTATTTATTCAACTGGATGGCCAATTCGTCATAGCTATCAATCAAAGCGGCAGCTTTACCCTCCAGGCCCATGTTGCTAGGAATCAGGTCGTGTTCTGTATTATTTTGCACATAATCCAGCAGATACTGAGCCAATCCCCTCTGAACCTTCAGGTCTTTCAGTTCTTGTGAGTATTGTATGCTGGAGGCCACATAGGACTGTCCATACGAACGCACATCAATGATGTTATGTTTTTGTTGGAAGTCGACCACCTGTTGTGAGATGTCGTCGATATCGCTGTCGAGGTAGGCGATCCGTTCATCAATATACTTGGTAGAGTATTGGAGGATACGTTTTTGGTCTTCCATGGAATCCTCGTTATACACCATGATGAGGGTATTAAGCACATCAGCTGCGCGAGTTGGGGAAGAGTCGGTGATGGAAAGTCGGAGGATCGTGTTTTTCCTCTCATCGTCAGGTGCGACGTTTACGGCATTACGGTACCATGCAGCAACAGTGGCCACAGGATGGTGTTGCATATTGATGGAGACATTGTTGTACGATTCGTTGTAGAACCAGGTATAGACCACAGCAACCCTGCCAACTGGGGTGTTCACAGTGTCGCCCACATGAACGGTCATTTGGGGAGAGTCATTTTGACCTTGGAATTCAGATAGTATGACTGTTTCGGTATCTTTTGGAGTTATTACAAACGAAACTGAGGTTTGGTCATTGGCCTCAGGAAAGTAGACTTCGATAGGTGAGTCCTTATAAAGGGCCTTATTGCGTTTGGCCAGGCGCGTGGTATAGGAATACATGGTGTTGAGGTCGAGCTGTCGCACGACTCTTTCCATCAGGGTTTGCGACCGGAGGATCATCATCTCGTTGAAGATAGAGCTAACGGCAACACCTCTTCCCATAAATTCGTCCATGACTGCTGACGAGCGCAGTGATTCCGAGCCTCCGCTGCTTCCAGTTTTCAGCATAATGGTAGCCAAACTCGAATACACTTTTTCCTCGCCCTTCACTTTGTAGTAGGCGATGCCGGCACCAATCACAGCACAGAGGATGAACCAATGCAGATTATGGAGAACGAGAAACAGAATGTCCTTGAATTGGACTCCGCCTGAGTTATCTTCCAAGAACGAGTTATCGTCGTTATTATTTTGTTTACTACTATCCATAAATATATTGTATTTTTTTAATTATTCTTTTGTGGCGAGGAACACTAGCACAATGGTTGATGTCAAGGAGGTTACTGCGGTGAGCACGTTTAATGAGGTATTTAGGATATTTTGTGCGTAGAGTCGGCGGAACGATTGGGTGACAATAATGTCATTTTGTTGGAGCATAAAGAAAGGATCGTAGATAACATCAGTGGAGCGAGGATCGAGGAAACGGGTAACAATTTTTCCATCTTCCTCACGCATCACGGCGATTTTATCGCGTTTAGTGAATTGGTTTAGGCCGCCCACCATAGCCAAGGCTTCGAGGAAGGTACAACGTTCGTTTTCGATATTCAAGACCTTACCTCCGTCGGCGGTTCCCAGCACAAAGACCCTAAAGTTCATGAAACGCACATCGACCATAGGTTCGTTCATATAGCCGCCTTCCTTGAGTTTTTCAGTGATCAACTCCTGCAAATGAATACGGGTCATGCCTTTCACATGCATTGTACCAAAAATCGGAAATTGAATATCGCCATTGACATCAACGAGATAGCCTTGGTTTTGATTACCCCCCATCCCTTGAATACCGTTAAAGGGATTGAATGGTTCAGCCAGTTCTTTTTCGTCGCCCACACCAATTACTGTGATACGCAGTTGGTCGTTGGGGCTGATAACGGCCTCAAAGTTCTCGCTCAGGGGTATGGTTTGGTTATGTTTCAGGTTTTGCAGATAGCTTACCTCTTTAGAAGTGACACAGGAGGCCAAGAACAGCAGGAGACAAACAGAGGCAAAAAACAATTTAAAATATTTCATAGGACCAAAAATATGCCATTATATGAATTGCAAAAATAAAATTATTTCCAATATAATCTTACTAATTTTTCATAACACTTTGCAATAGTGCCGTTTTTCCTTGCCAACAACTTGATTCGATTCCTCAAAAACTCCCGTATATGAAGCCAAATCCATTGAATGACGTTGCCTGTCCATAAAGTATGAGCCAGCACCAAGGCTTTTTCCGGAAAAGCCCCATTATTGACGCACTCAATGATTTGCCAGGTGTTGTGAAATGACAAACTGGTGCCTCTCTCGACCACATCACGTACTGCATAACGTCCCCCATCCCAGGCATAGCCGGTATCCGTGAGATAATACACTTGGTTGAAATCGACCGAGAGATACGGCTCACCAACCAATCCCAAGTCTCCTAACGATTGGCCCTTCCACAGGGCACGGTTGTCGTATTTCGAGGTGGAGCTGCCGTGCATACACACCGACCTCACGGGATAATATTGACGGAAATAGTCGAGATTGGCTTTGAACGACGCCATTGCCTTTGTCATATCGCCTTCAGCCATTGAGAGATCCTCATAATGATATCCCACTTCATGTCCCATAGCGACGATCTTGCGTATCACTTCAGGGACATTGCTTTGTTTGACGACACGGAAATAATAGGTGGCTCGGATCCCGAGAGCGAACTCCAATTCAGCCATCTTCAAGGCATTCCAAGCAAGCTCATCCACATCGTGGCGCATCACCACCGTCTTGCCGTCGGCGGGGGTAGTCATCGACTCCTCGAAGGTTTGAAAGCGATAGCCAGCATGAAGGAACGCTTCCAACAGCATACGATAGGCCTTGAGGGTAAAATCACGCATCGGTCACTCCTTGTCATAAGGTTCGAGAAGAGGATTCAGGTCTTTGACCACCCGGGCAGGCACCCCGGCCACCAGTGTGCGTGGGGGGACGTCTTTGGTGACGACCGAACCCGTAGCTACCACGGCTTCGTCGCCGATAGTCACCCCAGGGATAATGGTCACATTGGGCATAATCCACACCCCTTTGCCAATCACGGTTTTTTTGATGGACCGGGGATAGATGTTTTTCAAGATCGTATCGGAAGGGATGTTGGCATGGGCAGTAATGATAGCCCGGTCGCCGATGGAAGAATAGTCGCCAATGCTGATTTGATCGGTGAAGACACGGTCGAAGATCACTTCATGACCAATATACACACCTTTGCCAATCTTCACGCCACGCCAGCGTTGCATCACTGTTCGCCACGATTTGATGGGAGTGATGAAAATCAGCTTGTCGAGAAAAAACCGCCACAGGAACTTGATGGCATACCAAATCCTGCCGAAAAAACTATCCAATCCGTAAAACTGCAAGACTTCTTTTGCTGGCATAACTACATTGTTTTTCTATGATACAACTCTTTGCACGTGATAAACTCGAAGCCTTTCCTTTGGAAGAATGCCAATTCCCGTCCATAGATGGGCAGAGCCTTCTCCCCTAGGTTTTTCACTTTGAGTTTGTGGCGCAGCACATCGCCCATCCAATAGGCGATCGGGTTTGAGGACCTTCGTTGGATCGGCTCGCTATCGCGAGGCTCGTCAATAAACTCGTTAGGGTGGGTCAAGAACACGAACTGCCGACCATTGCACAGGGTCTCGCAATAGAGCACCCGACGGGTGAGTCTGTTCAGTCCCGGGGCGAGGCGCATGAACGTCCCTATATAGGGGAAGCCCCATGCCGAGACGGGTACCTCAAGCACACCTGACGTCCCTTTTCTGAAAATATTGTCAGCCCGTGTAAAATAGGCTCTCCGCGGTGCTGTGATCCAATGAAGCTTCTTAGCAACACCGAAGGAAAACATCATATCGAGACGTTGTGGGCAAACCGAGCTGTCGACCAGGAATCCAGCTTCCTGAAGGATTTGGGCGAATCCCTTGTCCACCCGGGCAGCAGGCGCCCTGAACGAAACCACTTGGTCGCCTACAATATCCTCCAAAATGCTTTTCGATGTTTTCAAGTGTTCCAACTGCTGTTGAGGCGTAAGCACATCAAAGGCCTGGCTCGTCTCGTGTGTCAGGCCGTGGGACCCGACTTCGTGTCCACGGTCATAGGCCATCCTCACCACTTCAGGAAACAGACGTGCGATATGTCCAGTATAGAAAAAGGTTGCCTTCACGCCATACTGATCATAAAGGTCCAGGAGGCGGGGCATCCCTTGCCTGAGCACATATTCACCGGTCTCATCCTTCAACTTGTGGTTAAGGATGGATGTGGTCTCCACATCGTTGGTGATCAAGCAAATTCTTTCTTTAGCCATGGTTTCACTTAAAGTTCCATTGGTAATCTGGATCGGCTTGCATAGTCTTCCGGCTTTCCGGATAGTTCTCAATGAACCAGGTGAAGAAGGCCGTCACGTCGATTTTCTCCGAAAGCATCTTTTGCCTTCGCTGTTGGAACACCTCTTTGAGGTCTGGCATAGAGAGCAGTTTTTCCACCTTATCGTAAAGCCGCTGAGGCTCTGAAGTTGGGATGGCGAATGTAAGTCCATATTTATATTCTAGTTCTTCCAATACACCAATCTTGCCGGCAAAGTCGTTGAAACGCAAACTAGGTGTACCCAACATGGCGGACTCCACGGCCATACTTTGGCTGTCGCCGATATAGAGTTTGGCAAAAGCCAATACATGATGGATGTCCAAAGGGTTGATTTGAAGGCGGTACTTTTCGAACTGTGGCTCTAGTTCCCTTTCGGAGGTGATATATACATCGCCATGAGGCAAGAGCAGATCGATCAACCGTTGTGCCACGGCGGTGTTGATACCTCGAGCCTCGGCTGCAATGTCGTGATAGGCTTTTAATTGGGCGAACCGCAGGATAAAGTAAGGCTTATCTGAGGAGAAATAGCGATCCACAACGCTTTTATCGGGTGTAAACTGGTTGGGATGGAGGTAGGCTAGTTTATGGTATCCTGCGTATTTGACCGATTTGGGTTCGAGTTTTCCATTGTCGCAAGTCACGGGTGAGAGCAAGGTTTGGATGAACGGCCCGGCCATTTTCTGAAATAGCGGCACCACTTTCATATCGTCCTCTCCAGTATTGACACGGTATTTTCGTGCAAGCCAACCCACCTGTGCCACTTCGACGGTGGAACCTGTCAACAAGTCGATATGATGTTGGCGCACGAACCGGAGAATCCTCCAGTCTCTGACGAACAAATCCCATAAGACACCTATCCTATGCTTCCTATGGGCCTCTTTCAGAATGTTGAAATAAGGCAGTCCCGATGCTTTAAGGAGGTCCTCAAGGATGTCTTTGGTCTTGATTAGGATGAATACTTGATGTCCATCCCGCATCAGATGTTGTGTCAGATGCTTATACAAGTGAAAATGAGCGGGATGGCTAAGTTGGATGAGAATGTTCATGGTTGCTCGGTTTCCAAAAGATTTCTCAAGTCAACGCTTTTCAACTTGTTTGACAAACGCACCATATGGTAGTCGGGCACGTCCTGTTCGATGGTACAGCCAGTTGACACTACGGCAAATTTTCCTAATGTCACGCCAGGCATGATAGTACATCTGACCGACACGATGGCATTCTCGCCAATTACGGTCGGTTTGACTTCAGCGACAAAGACCTTCTTATAGGTCTCAAATGGGTTGAAATGTGTCAGAATCATAGAGTTGGCATTGACACTCGCACCGTCGTAAATATAGATGTACTCGGGATACATATTGTCGAGCATACAGAAACGTCCGATGTAGACACCCTTCCCAATGTGGCAGCCCCGCCACCGGTGGAATTGTACACGCCATGAATTGATCGGACAGTTATAGGCCCAGCGGAATAAGATGGTATTTTTCACTTTCCGCACCCGCTCGGAAAAGGTGCGTTTGGGATGTCCGTATGGAATTTGTTTGGGTTCATTGATAACCCAGTCATTACAATCTTTCATGCCATTTTGTTTTTCACGATTCGCATCACTTCTTCGAAATTGCGCATTTGGGCGATTTCCTCGGGTTCAAAAGAGACACCGAACTCCATTTCCAGTTCCACAATGAGATTCAGATGGTTCATCGAGTCCCATCGCTCACAGTTCTGTTGAGAGCACATCTCGTCTACACTTTCGGTCTGAAACACCGAACGCATAATTTCCAACACTCTATTTTCCATTATTTATCTCTATTTGATAATAATCCTGAATGGTCAAGTCCAAATCGGCCAGACTGACCTGGTAGGTTTTTTCTCTGGCCTCATTCTCCTTTACACAGACCATACCAACGCGTTCATAAAAATCCTTGACTTGATTATTTTTCGCCGTCGGAATATAGGATGCATATAATTCGGAAACACCTTGCTCGCGAAGCAACTGAAACACCTTTTTAATAAACGCCGTCTCAATTCCTTTCCCCAGAATCCTACAACTCAACAGGAAGGTGTCGATTGTATTGTCGTTGATGATGATGCAACCCGTGATACCACTGTCGCCAAAACGGTCGGCCACCGAGAGACAATACACTTTCCAGCCATTTGCGACCATGGCCTTGATGTCCGAATCCGTATAACGTTTCGTGGTCAGGTTGAACTGGTTGGTTTTCTGTGTCATTTGGGCGATACGAGGAATGTTGAACTCATCGGCTGCCGATAGTATCAGATGTATGTCCAGGCTTTTCAGAAACTCGGTGAAATCAGTATAATGTTGCTGTAAATCGAATCGTTGCGCATTGGCCTGATATTGGGCGGTTTTGGCTTTGTCCTCTTCGGTGA
>JAILBC010000117.1 GCA_024681295.1 Bacteroidales bacterium | reverse complement strand
TTGACAGCGTCTTCTGAACGCCAGAAGCAGGTGCGGACATCGGTCTCATCAGAGCTGATGGAGTGCTGAAGGGCAGCCACGGCAATGATGATGTTGTGGTTGTCACCGCAGGTCACCACTCTGGGCCAGGTCGCGTACTCGTTGTAAGGATAGCCTTCCGGGTAAGCAGGAAGAGCGCCCATATACTGCCATTCGCCTTCGCCAGCAGTCTCTCTGGTGAAGCACTGCATTCCGCTGTTGCCGTGGCAGAGGACGATTTCGCCGTTTTCACCCCATTGGGCGATGGACGGCCAACCGGTCTTCCAAGGCTCAAAACGGTTTTCAGGCTCAGCATCCCAATCGCCATCGTTGTAGTAGTTGTAACCGGTACCACGGTCTGAAGCGGTCAGGTTGTACTCGTGTGACATGGTGGCAACAGCGGCAACATTGCCGTTACCCCATTGCACCATGCGGTTGGCCACAAAACAGTTCGACTGAAGGTCGTAGGTGGTCCACATGATTTCGGCCTCTTCCATATCGTTCCATCTGTTGACGACAACGCTTCTGGGCTCCTGAGGCACAAAATTCGAAGTCTCAGGGGTGACCTCTTTGCCAGCAACGGCTTTCTTGCCGTAGGCAACACTTTGACGCGCGTCATTCTTAATGGTGCGCATCTGTGCAAATGCACTGAAACCTAATACTAGGCTCAATGAAAGTAAAAGAACTTTTTTCATTTTTTAAGGTTTTAATTAGTTAATTAGTGTCTCTTTGTTTGAAAATTCAACTATTATTGGGTGCAAAGATAATAAAAGTTTTTGTTTGGTGCTTGTTTTTGAATTTTTTTCTTACTTTTGAGCATAAATTCAATAATAATACAAAAACCCTGCCATGAAGCATAAATTATTTCTCTTTTTGCTGTTTGCCTGGGCCTTCGTCTCTTGCGAACACGCTGCAGTGAAGGAACCAGCTTCCTATGTGGATCCCTTTATCGGCACTGGTGGCCACGGCCATACCTTCCCTGGCGCCACAGTGCCTTTCGGCATGATGCAATTCAGTCCCGACACCCGAATGAACGACTGGGACGGCTGCTCAGGTTACCATACTTCCGACAATGCCATCCTCGGCTTCAGCACCACCCACCTCAGCGGCACAGGCTGTTCCGACTACGGCGACTTCCGGTTCACCCCAGCTGTGGGCGACCAAGTGTGCGCCATATTCCAACATGAAAACGAATGGGCCAAACCCGGCTATTACGGCGTGATGTTCGACAACCCCAAGGTCATCGTGACTCTGGCCACCGGCGACCGCGTGGGCATGATGAGCTGCACCTTCCCCAAGACCAAAGAGGCAAAACTCCTCCTGAATATGGAGCAAGGTGTCAACGACGAATTTGTGTACGAATCCACACTCGATGTGGAATCCCCAACCGCCATCACAGGCTTCCGCCGCACCCGCGACTGGGCCAACGACCAATATCTCTATTTCTATGCGGAGTTCTCCAAACCCATGGCCTCTTATACCATCGACGAGAAACACAACGGCTCGTTCGTCTTCGAAACCGAAGAAGATGAGTCGGTCGTGATGCGCATCGCCATCTCCGCCGTCGATCTGGAAGGTGCCAAAAACAACCTGAACTCGGAACTCGCTGCTGGCGACTTCGATGTTGACGCCTTGGCCCGTAAGGCTTACGACAAATGGAACCACGAACTGGGCTGCATCCAAGTGCAAGGCAAGGACGAGGCCGACATGAGGGTGTTCTACACCAGCCTCTACCATGCCATGATTGCCCCCAACCTCTTCTCCGATGCCGACGGACGCTATCGTGCCCACGACCTGAATGTCTATCGCTCCGAGACACCCGTCTACACCGTGTTCTCCCTGTGGGATACCTTCCGCAGCCTGCACCCCCTGTTTAGCCTCATCCAACGTGAACGCACCTCCGACTTCATCAATACCTTTATTAATAACTATGAAACCGATGCGGAACACATGCTGCCCATTTGGGAACTTGCCGGCAACGAAACACATTGCATGATCGGCAACCATGCCATCCCCGTCATCGCCGATGCCTACTTCTGTGGCATCAAAGGCTTTAACGCCAAAGTGGCCCTTGATGCCATGGTCAACTCATCGCGTCAAGACCGCCGTGGCATGGGTGCCTACGTGCAATATGGATTCATCCCTGTCGACAAGGAAGGCGAAGCTACTTCGAAAACATTGGAATATGCCTACGACGACTGGTGCGTGGGCCGGTTGGCGGAGGCCCTCGGCGAGACGGTAATCGCCAACGAATTCTACCTTAGAGCACAAGCTTATAAGAACCTCTATAACCCGACCAACCAATTCTTCCAAGGCCGCCGCAACGGGGGCTTCATGCAATCTTTCGATCCCACCCAGGTCAACTTCACCCTCACCGAAGCCAATACCTGGCAATATAACTTCTTCGTGCCTCAGGATATCAACACACATATCGACCTGATGGGCGGTCCCGAAGCCTACGGCAAGAAACTCGACGGACTCTTCACCGCCTCCAGTAAACTCACGGGTCGCGAACAGGTGGACATCACCGGCCTCATTGGCCAATACGCCCATGGTAACGAGCCCAGCCACAACACTGTTTATATGTATAACTACATTGGCCAACCCACCAAGACCCAGAAATATGTGAAACAGGTCATGGACGAGTTCTACACCGATGAGCGCGACGGTCTCTGCGGCAACGAGGACTGCGGCCAAATGTCGGCCTGGGGTGTGTTCTCCGCCATGGGCTTCTATCCCGCCACCCCTGCCTCAGGCATCTATGTGCTGGGACTGCCTCGCTTCGAGAAGGCAACCCTCAATCTCGACAACGGCAAACAATTTACCGTGAAGGCCAAAAACCTGAAACCCGAAAACTGCTATGTGAAGTCGGTGACCCTCAACGGCAAAGCCTTGGAACGCAGCTACATCACCTTCAACGAGATCTATGACGGCGGCGAACTGGTCTTCACCCTGACCTCCACCCCCGACTCACCTTGGGCCACCCAGCTGGAGAACTGCCCTGTGCAGCGCATCCCAGGCGAGAGCATCCTCGTGGTACCGGCCATCAATGCCGAGTCGAGCACCTTCTTCGACAGCCTCATGCTCACGATGATTCATCCCATCGAGGGCACCGTCATCCATTATACCCTTGACGGCAGCGAGCCTAATGCTGAAAGCCCGGTCTACACCGAACCTCTTAAACTCAAACAAAACACCGTCGTCCGCGCTGCCGCCTGCCAAGGCGACCGCTGGAGCCGTGCCGTCGACGCCGAGTTCTTTTTAATCGACGCCAAACGGGCTGTCAAACTGGAACATCCTTATTCCAACCAATATGAGGCTGGTGGCCTGAAGGCGCTCATCGACCACCAACGTGGCGGTGACAACTTCCGCACTGGTGTTTGGCAGGGCTACCACGGCGTGGACCTGGTAGCCACCATCGACCTGGGAGCTAAGCAACGTGTCAACCGCCTAGCGGGCAGTTTCCTGCAAGAGCAGGGCTCATGGATCTTCATGCCGAAGGAGGTGGAATTCTTCGTTTCCGACGACGGCAAGAAGTTCCGCAGCGTGGGCAAAGTCACCAACCGCATCCCCGCCGACGAGGAAGATGCCATTATCCAAGAGATGGAGGTGCGCCCGCGTTGCGAAGCACGCTACGTGAAAATGGCCGCCAAGACCATCGGCACCTGCCCCGATTGGCACGTCGGCGCTGGTCAACCCGCCTGGATCTTCTGTGATGAATTCATCATCGAATAACTTCTGAATTCTAAATTCTCAATTCTTAATAATATGAAAGACTCCATTGTCATTCTCGCTGGTGGCGGTCCTGCCCCTGGCATCAACACAGTCATCAGCACCGTGGCCAAGACCTTCCTTAAAGACGGCTATCGCGTCCTGGGTCTGCACGACGGCTACAAAAACCTTTTCAAAAAAGAAAAAGAAGTGGAAGAACTCGACTTCATCTGGGCCGATGACATCCAAAAACAAGGTGGCTCAGCACTCCGCATGAGTCGCTATAAACCGAAAAACGAAGAGTTTAATACGGACTTTTTCGTGGAGAACAACATCAAGCTGCTCGTCACCATCGGCGGCGATGATACCGCTTCAACCGCCAACCGCATCTCCAAATACTTGCGTGACAACGACGTGCATATCCAGAACATCCACGTTCCCAAGACTATCGACAACGACTTGCCGCTGCCCGACGGTAACCCAACCTTCGGCTACTATTCCGCAAAGGATGCCGCCGTTCGTCTGGTGCAAACCGTCTACGAAGATGCCCGCACCTCAGGCAACTGGTTCGTGCTCTCTGCCATGGGCCGTGAGGCTGGCCACTTGGCTTTCGGCATGACTTCAGCTTGTCATTGCCCGATGGTGGTTATTCCTGAAATGTTCAACAAAACCAACGTCACCCTCGACGCCATCGTCAACTTGATGGTCAGCTCCATCGTGAAGCGCAAGCTCTTGGGGGTCAACTACGGTGTCATCATCATTAGCGAGGGTGTGTTCCACTTCATGACTGACGAGGAAATCGAGAAATCAGGCGTGGCCTTCACGTATGATGAACATGGCCATCCTGAACTGGGCAATGTGAGCAAGGCCCATATCTTCAACTTGCTCTTGCAGCAAAGGCTGAAACTTCTGGGACTCAATGTGAAGAGCCGTCCAGTGGAAATTGGCTACGGCATCCGCTGTGTGCAGCCCAACGGCTACGACCTTACCTATTGCTCGCTGCTGGGCTATGGTGTGAAGATGCTCTTTAACAAAGGTGTGACAGGTGCTATGGTCACCACAAACCCCAAGGGTGAGATTATTCCGCTATTCTTGAAAGATGTCGAGGACGAAAATGGCAAGATCAAACCGCGTCTGGTCAACCTCAACGGCCCCAAGGCAGAACTCATCTTCAACGAGGGCTTGCAGTACATCAAACCCGAGGACTACGAGGATGCGAAACAATATCTCCCCGATCCTGAGAAATACGATTTCAAGAAAATCCTGAATTGGTAATTCATCAACCAAAAATGTATGGTGTTGTCACCCCAAAACGGATGGTGTTGTCACCTCAAAACGGATGATATTGTTACCGCATCCCCGTCAGGGGATGCTAGGTCGGTAGGAAGACCGACCTATAATTACCCTTTGGCCCTCGCGGAGCGAGGGCCAAAGGCATTATTTTGATAGTTGCTCTGCTATCAAATTGTTGAGTTTCTTGGCTGCATCTAACAGAATGCTTACATCCGTCGGGAACGGTATGGGTTGATTTGTCAAACGCTCCAGCGTCTGTGCCGAACATGCGGCTTTCGATCCCTCTACGGTAGTGTAACTGTAGTTGAATATAGAGGTCGCTTCAATGTCTCGGATTGAGAAAACATTCCAATCACTCCCCATAATACTCTCTTTGTCTTTGAAGATGAACGTGATGTCCGCTTTTATTTTGGCACTCTTGCTAAGTGTATGATCGGTCACTGTAGCAGTAAGTCCTTCATTTGTTTCTTTGAAAGAAACGGTCTCGTCTTTGTCGGGTGTGATAAAAAAGTCGGTGACTTCCACAATCATTGAAGCTGCTGTAACGCAGTTGTCCTTTGCAATGGGGAAACGTGACAATTCTGTTTGATCAAATTGCATGACAGCTTGGTCTATCCCTTCCGGTAGCGGACGGCTACGATCATTGTATTCGAATTCGGTTTCCAACCGTGCAGTCTGACGTATCATAGCCATTAGTTGGTACTCCCCGATAAGAGAAGATTCGGGATTGACACGCATAAGTTGATGTGTTAGTTTTTTTGCTTCTTTGATGTTGGTGGGTGTTCCCGTTTCTAGTAATTGTTTGGCCTTAGCCGTCAAATAGGCCTCAGCCTTGTTCCTCGAACTGGTCAGTTCTTCTTCCAAGTCAAGTGGCCTGTAGTTTAGGCTCCGTTTCACCTCCTCGGGGTACTGTGACATCTCGTCGCTGCGCCCTTTGATGCTACAATAACGCTCAAAGACCTCGGGCCAAATTTCAGGTTTGCCCGTGGCTTTCAGCTCCTGAATCCGTTCGTGGTCGGCTTGGTTGGCCTGATGGTAGGCCACGCCGGTCTTATACAGTCTCTTGTTGGTGTTGCACGAAGTGGCCAACAGGCAGGCCAGCAACGCGATCGGAACGATGTAGTGTTTCATGGTCGGAATACTTTGATACAAAATGAAGTTTTTGTACAAATATCGCTCCAAAAAACACTATTTTTGCACTATGGAAAAGATTCAACAACTCAAGGAACGATTCGACGCCTTCATGGATGGGGTCGATTTCGTGAAAAGTCCAGAGGGACTTTACGAACCGGTGGCCTACACCGTTCTTCAGAAAGGTAAACGTCTTCGCCCCATGCTGTGCCTGCTGGCTTGCGACCTCTTCAGAGGCGAGTACCACGAGGCCAAGTATCCGGCACTGGCTTTGGAAACGGCGCATAACTTCACCCTTATTCACGACGACATCATGGATCAGGCGCCCATCCGACGAGGGAAGGAGACCGTTTACAAAAAATGGAACACCAACCAGGCCATCCTCTCGGGTGACGCGGCTTTGGTGATGGCCTACGACTTTGCCACCCGCACCCATAGACCGGTAGAGGTGCTCTCTCTCCTGAACCAGGTGCTGCTCGAAATCTGTGAAGGTCAACAGATGGACATGGAATTCGAAACCCGAAATGAAGTGACTATCACTGAATACCTGGAGATGATTCGCCTGAAGACTGCCGTGTTGCTGGCAACCAGTCTCCAAATTGGAGCCGTGGTGGCCGATGCCGATGAGAAAGACCAGCAAAACTTGTATGATTTTGGCATCGGCATGGGCATGGCCTTCCAGTTGCAGGACGATATCCTGGACTGCTATAGCGATGTGACAGTTTTTGGCAAGGTGACGGGTGGCGATATCGTGGAAAACAAAAAAACCATGATGTATCTGAAAGCCCTGGAGTTGGCCTCACCGGAACAAAAAGAACGCCTTATGGCACTCTACTCGGGTGAAGTTGCCATTAACCCGCAACGTAAGATCGATGAAGTGATTACCCTTTACGATGAACTGCATGTCAAAGAAGAAGTGGAACGCGTGATGGAAGACTACTTCCGTCAAGCCTATGTTGCCCTCGATGCAGTGAAGGCCCCCGAAGAACAGAAAGTCCATCTGCGACATTACGCCGAGATGCTTTCCGGAAGGGATAAATAAAAAAAACAGGCTTGAGTTTTTCAAGCCTGTTTTTTTTCTCTGTTAAGGTTGACTTACTTTTCAGAAGTGGTCTTGCCTTTGGCAGTGCTCTTCTTAGCGGTGTTGGGTTTCGGAGGAACGCTGTTGTTGATAGGGGCAGTGGTTTTCTTGCTGTCGTTGGCGTTCACACTGGGTTTGTCTTGTGTAGCACCTACGGTTTTGGCCTTTTCTTCAGCAGCTTGCTTCTGAGCTTTGGCGTTGTCGTCGATAGCGGCGGCGTTCTTGTTCACAGCCTTCTTTTCAGTGGCTTCAGTGGTAGTGGCGTTCATGTCAGTACCTTTCTTCTTTTCAATAGCTTTCTTGTCAGAGGCCTTCTTCTGAGCGCTGGGCTTCACTTGCTTTGAGGCGGGATCTTGCTTCTTGATACTCTGGTTGATGGCCTTACCGTCTTTCTTTGAGGCGGGTTCTTGATTGTAGGTCTTCTTGGCCTTTTCTTGGACGTTGGTTCTGTCTTGAGCGTTAACAGTTGCGATGTTGATGGCGAAGAATGCCAGGACGCCGAGTACTAATGCTTTTTTCATAGTGTTTAGATTTTAAGTGTTAATATTAAAGTTTGTTTTTAAGTGTTCGTTTTGTCGTTCGTGATAGAAAAATACAAGATGCGTGCCAAAAAATCAAAAAGTCAAAAAAAAATTAAACAAAGTGAAAAAAACTACAAAAAGAGACAACTGTCACCATAACTTAGGAACCGAAAACCATGCTCAAGCGCATACTGGTAGGCCTCTTTCCATCGTTCGCCAATGAGAGCGGATACCAGTAATAATAAGGTGCTCCGAGGTTGGTGGAAGTTGGTGATCAAGCTGGTGATGACCTTCATTTGATAGCCCGGGGCAATCATCAGTGCCGTGCTGGCTTCGAGATGGGTGAGTCGGTGAAGTTCGAGATAAGCGATGATCTTTTCCAACGCTTCAAGTGTTGTGATGGGTTGATGGCTCTCGTAGGGATACCATTGCTCAACATGAAGTTGACGGAGTTCCATACCTTGTTCGGTGAGCATCATCCCAATCCAATAAAGGCTTTCCAAGGTACGTGTGCTGGTGGTGCCCACAGGAATAATAGGGCTGCCGATATGGCGAATCAAGTTCTCGATGAGCGACTTGCGAACCACAATGGTCTCCGAGTGCATGGCATGCTCGCCAATGGTGGCCGTGGCCACAGGACGGAAAGTGCCGGCACCGACGTGCAAAGTGACTTCGTCAAGTTCAAAACCTTCATGGCGTAACTGCTCCAGCAAAGGTTTGGTGAAATGCAACCCGGCCGTGGGAGCAGCCACCGATCCGTCGTACCGTGCAAACACCGTCTGATAACGGTCGCGGTCCTCAGGCTCGGCCTCTCTATTTAAATAAGGTGGAAGCGGAATCTCGCCCGCAGCCTCCAAGATGGCGGCAAAAGACAACTCCCCTGGAGCCCATGAGAATTCAATCTCTGAATATTGATCGTTCTTCTCTATGCGTTCAGCAGTCAACACAACCTCTTGTCCGCCTACAGTTAGCGGCATCCGAAGCAACCCTTCGCGCCATCGTTTGGAATTGCCCACCAAACACTTCCATCGTACCGGCGAACCACTGCTGAAAGCAATCTGATAGTCGTCGTCGGGCTCCAAGCAGAACACCTCGATGTGCGAACCGGTCTCCTTTTGAAACTGCAATCGGGCACGGATGACCTTGGTCTCATTGAAGACCAACAATGCCTTTGGAGGCAAAA
The DNA here is from genome assembly GCA_024681295.1 of Bacteroidales bacterium. GTDB lineage: Bacteria > Bacteroidota > Bacteroidia > Bacteroidales > F082 > Limimorpha. Next base: position 8,371 of record JAILBC010000117.1, on the reverse strand, counting down.
AGTCGCCAATGTGCCGAAACTGCGAATCTTGTATCACCCCATCCTTCATCACCAACAGCTTTGAGGCGTCACGCTCCGCCAAAGGATACTTGGCAATACGCTCCTCAGGCAGGGGATAATCGTAAGCGTCGATGGAGATGTTCCTGATGTCGGTCATCGTTGAAATATTTTTGCAAATGTAACATATTGTTTTTTTATATTTGCAAAATCGTAAAAGTAATCGTCATGAAAAGGTTTTTTCTCTTATTGCTTCTAGCGTCATTCCTGTCCGTTCAGGCTCAGACCATTCAAGTGGAGGGTCTCCAGTCAGGTTCTTGGGGTGCCGACACGGTGCTTGTTGTCGGCGATGTGACGGTGTTCGGTTCGCTGAAGGTCAATCCCGGTACAGTGGTGTTGTTCGATGGGTTTTATGGTATTGAAGTTGGCAATGGCGCGTCGTTTTCCGCGTGCGGCACGGAGTCGGATAGCATTGTGTTTACCGTTACGGATACCACAGGCTTCTTTAAATACCAGTCAGTTTATGGTGGATGGAATGGCTTCCAACTTCACAAGGTTGGTTCTTTTCTGTTGGACTATTGTATCCTCGAATATGGGAAAGCCTTTCCTGATGAAGATTGGTTTGGCGGCGTTTTGAATATCACTAGTTGTGACAATGTAGAAATCCTCCATAGCACCTTGCGAAACAGTGTAGCCCATGAGCGTGGTGGCGCTCTCTGTGCTCTGGATTCGAAGATTCAAATGCGAAGCTGTGCCATTAATCATAATACGGTGTTCAATGAGGAAAACATGTATATCTATGGTGGTGGTGCTTGCTTCCTGAGGTGTGATGTCGAAATGAGGGAGATGGAATTCAGAGGCAACAAGGCACCAACGATCGGAGGCGCCTTGAGTCTCGACAGCTGTTCCGTGGTAATTGATAGGTCGGTGTTCGTTGACAATTTGGGAGTCAACGGTGGTGGCTTGTATCTGATGCGAAGCGAGGACAAAAAATGCCGTATGTCCAACTTACTTTTTGATGACAACTATTCAGCGCATTTCGGTGGTGGTTTTGCCATTGCGGATGCATCGCCAATGATCTATAATGTATTGGTGACCAACAACAGTTCCGAAGGCGTGTCGTGCAACGGTGCGTTTTTCTATGGCCATAGTTCACCGCAGTTGGCCAATTGCATCATCTATGGTAACTATTTCCCGGAAAACAGTCAGCATATAGATACCGCCCAGATGTGGGTGTGGACGATGGATGATTATGCGCCTGAGTTCCGCAACTGTTTGATCGAAGGGGGATTGAAGTTTATCCACAGCGGCGAATTAATCCAAGTGTTCGAGAATATTATCGACGCCGATCCTTTATTTATGGATGCAGAGCATCATGACTTTCGTTTGCAAGAAGACAGTCCGTGTCGTGACGCGGGGACGATGGATTTGCCAGACTTTATGATTGACGGATTGGATCTTGGAGGACTTCCTCGTGTGTCCAACCAGCATATCGACATAGGTCCATACGAATACTCCGGAGCCACTGTTTTCGAGCAAGTTGCCGCTCCTTTTGCCCGACTGGTGGGCAATCCCCTTGGAACCTTTAGCCGTATTGAGCTTGACAAGGCTGTAAAAGGGGAGGTGACGGTGTCGTTTTATGACCTGACTGGACGTTGTGGGGCTAGCAAGGTGTTCCGTGGGGACGAGACCCGTAGTCTTGCGATAGGTGGTTTAGTGGAACACCTCAAATCGGGTGTTTATCTGGTAGAAGTGAAAAACGAGTGCGGAATTTGCACATTGAAAGCTGTCAAATAAGGTGAGCCTGAAACAACATATACCCAATACCATCACTTGCGGCAACCTGATCTCGGGCTGCTTCTCCATCTTGTTCTCCTTCTCGGGGATGCCTGTGGCGGCGGCCATCATGATCTTTGTGGCGGGACTCTTCGATTTCTTCGACGGCTTCACCGCTCGGCTGCTGAAGGCACATTCCCCCATTGGGGCTGACCTCGACTCGCTTTCCGACGTGGTGTCGTTTGGCGTGGCACCGGGCTTCATTATGTATCACCTCATGTGCGAAGGCATGGTGGAACCGATATGGCCTGTGGGTAACGTCTCGCTCTTCGCCTGTTTGGCTTTCCTGCTTCCAGTGTTCTCGGCAGTGCGTCTGGCCAAGTTCAATGTCGACACCCGGCAAACCACCTCGTTCATCGGGCTCCCCACGCCACCCATGGCCATCTTCATGGCCTCGCTGCCTTTGGCATTCTGGCAAATGGGTATCCTTGGCCAGCCAGTGCTGAATCCCTACCTCTGTCTGGGTATTGTCATCTTGTTTTCAGTTCTGATGGTGTGCAACCGCCCGTTCTTTTCCTTTAAGATGAAGTCGGTGTCTTGGAAAGGCAATGAGTTGCGCTGGGTTTTCCTGATCCTGGCGGTGGGGGACTTTGTTTTGTTCAGATTTGTTGCCCTGCCCTTCATCTTGCTGGGCTACATCCTGATGTCGGTGCTTTTTTACCGGCCTGAACAAGCTTAATCGAAGACTTTGCGCTTGAATTCGAAATTGTGCCCGAGATAAATTTCCTTAACATATTCGTTGTTGGCTAAATCTTCGGGTTTTCCATACATGCCCTCTTTGATTTGGCCGTCGGCGAGGATGTAGTCAAAGTCGGTGATGGAGAGCGTCTCATGCACGTTGTGGTCGGTGATGAGCACTCCGATGTTTTTCTGTTTCAGCTTTACAATGATACGCTGGATGTCCTCCACGGCGATGGGGTCGACACCGGCAAAAGGCTCGTCGAGCAGGATGAAGTGGGGGTCGTTGGCCAAGGCTCGGGCAATCTCGGTTCGGCGCCGTTCGCCGCCGGAGAGTTGTATCCCCAAGTTTGCTTTCACATGGGTCAACCCGAACTCGGTGAGGAGGTCGTTAAGCTTTTTGAGGCGTTGTTCGCGGTTCATGTCCTTCCTAAACTGGAGAACGGAGTAGATGTTGTCCTCCACGGTCATTTGGCGGAACACTGAGGCTTCCTGGGCGAGGTAGCCGATGCCCATTTGGGCTCTTTTGTACATGGGTTCTCCGGTAATCTCGCGATCGCCGAGAAACACCTGACCTTCATTGGGCTTGATGAGACCTACGATCATGTAGAAGGTGGTGGTCTTTCCTGCCCCGTTAGGGCCCAGTAGACCTACAATCTGTCCTTGTTGCAACTCCACGCTCACGTTGTTGACCACGGTGCGCTGCTTGTATTTCTTGATCAGATTTTTTGTGTAGAGTTTCATAATACGCCTTCTTTTAGGATGTCGTGAAGATGGATGACGCCTACGTACCGGCCTTCATTGAGTACGGGGAGTTGGGTGATGCTGTTGTGTCGCATCTTGTGGAGCGCGTCGGCCACAAGGTCATCCGCGTCGATGGTCTTGGGTTCGGGGGTCATGATGTCGCAGGCCCTCACGTGCTCGATGTCAGGGTGCTTCAGCAACATGCGGCGCAGGTCACCGTCAGTGATGATGCCCACGATATGGCCGTTGTCGGTGACCACAGCGGCGCCAAGGCGTTTTTTGGTCATCTCGATGATGACTTGTGCCAAACTGTCCTCTGGGCCGACTTCGGGTTTCTCATTATTAATATATAGGTCTCTGACGCGCAGGTAGAGTTGCTTGCCCAAGGCACCACCTGGATGGAATTTGGCAAAATCGTCGGCTGAGAAGCCGCGGCAGCGCATGAGGCTGACGGCCAGGGCATCGCCCATGACGAGTTGGGCGGTGGTGCTGCTGGTGGGGGCGAGGTTGCCAGGGATGCCTTCTGCGTCGACGGCAACACCGAGCACATAGTCGGCCTGACGGGCCAACATGCTGTTACGGTTTCCCACGATGGCGATGATAGTGTTGCCGCGCAACTTGATCAACGGTACTAACACCTTGATTTCAGGGGTCTCACCGCTTTTCGAGAGAATCACCACCAGGTCATTTTCCCGAATCACGCCCAAATCGCCGTGAATGGCATCGGCAGCGTGCATGAAGACGGCTGAGGTGCCGGTCGAATTCATCGTGGCGGCAATCTTTTGGGCGATGATGGCACTCTTCCCAATGCCCGAAAAAACGATGGTTCCCTTGCTTTCAAGCATCAGTCGGACCACTTTTTCGAACGTCCCGTCAATAGAGGGAAGAAGTCCCTTTATTGCAGCCGCTTCGTTTTCAATGACTTGTGTTGCTATATCATGTATTTCTTCAAAAGAAAGCATTTTTTTTCTTTTTTTTCTTGCTTTATACGAATTATTAATTATAACTTTGTAAGGATAACGAACAAAACTGTTTGAGATTGCAAATATGGTAAAAAAAGCTGAGACATCAATCCATAAGTTGCTGAAAGATGTTTTCGGGTTCGACCAATTCAAGGGAAACCAAGAAGAAATCATCAATAGCGTTCTTGCGGGGAACAACACTTTCGTGCTGATGCCCACAGGCGGCGGCAAGTCGCTATGCTACCAACTGCCCGCCCTGATGAAACCGGGTACCGCCATCGTGGTCTCACCTCTGATTGCCTTGATGAAGAATCAAGTGGACATGATCCGTAATTTTGGCACCGAACTCGGCATCGCCCATGTGATGAACTCCTCGCTCTCCAAAGCGGAGTTGCTGGAAGTGAAGGAGGACCTGAAAAGCGGCAAGACCAAGATGCTGTATGTGGCCCCTGAGTCGCTCACCAAAGAAGAAACGGTGGAGTTTCTCCGTACGCTGAAGATTTCGTTTGTGGCCATCGACGAGGCACACTGCATCTCCGAATGGGGCCACGATTTCAGACCGGAATACCGCCGCTTACGCCCCATCATCAATGCCATCGGCAAAAACCTGCCAGTCATCGCCCTCACGGCTACAGCCACCGTCAAAGTGCAACAGGACATCATGAAGAACTTGGAGATCATGGACGCCAAAGTCTTCAAATCCTCGTTCGACCGCCCCAACCTGTACTATGAGGTGCGTCCCAAAACCAAAGACGTCATTAAGGATATCATCAAATATATCAAGCAAAACCCAGGCAAGTCGGGCATCGTTTACTGCCTCAGTCGTAAAAAGGTGGAGGAACTGGCCGAGACCCTCATGGTAAACGGTATCAAAGCACTGCCTTATCATGCCGGACTCGACAGCCAGACGCGTAAGGAAAATCAGGATAAGTTCCTGATGGAAGAGGTCGACGTCATCGTAGCCACTATCGCCTTTGGTATGGGCATCGACAAACCCGACGTGCGCTTCGTCATCCACCACGACATCCCCAAGAGCCTCGAAGGTTATTACCAGGAAACCGGCCGTGCCGGACGCGATGGTGGCGAGGGTAATTGTATTGCATTCTACGATTATGAGGATATTCATAAACTTGAGAAATTCAACAAGGGCAAGAATGTCGCCGAACAGGAGATCGCTCGCGAACTGCTCAACGAGACGGTGACCTATGCCGAGTCGGCCGTGTGCCGCCACCGCCTGCTGCTCCATTACTTCGGCGAAGAATACGAGAAGGACAACTGCGGCTCGTGCGACAACTGCCGATACCCCAAGGAGAAATTCGATGGTAAAGAAGATATGAAGATGGTGCTGGAGGCCGTGCTTGAGACCAAGCAACTCTTCAAGACCAAACACATCGCCGAACTGCTGGTGGGCAAACTCACCGGCGACATCAAGGCGGCTAAACAGGAGAATAACGAGTTCTTCGGCGCTGGCGGCGACCACGACGAGAAGTACTGGACCGCCATCATCCGCCAAGCCCTGGTGCATAAGATGCTGAACAAGGATATTGAAAACTACGGCATCCTCAAAATTACCAAGGAAGGCAAGGACTTCATCAAGAAACCTTTCCCCATCATGCTGGTCAAGGACCACGACTACGACGCCTCCGATGACGAAGAAGCCGAAGCCATGGCCATGGGCATGAGCAAGGACAGCGGCACCGACCGCACCTTGTTCACCATGCTCAAGGACCTTCGCAAGACCATCGCCAAACAGAACGGCCTGCCTCCCTTCGTCATTTTCCAAGACCCCTCGCTTGAAGATATGGCCATCCAATACCCCATCACCAAGGAGGAGATGACCCAAATCGCCGGTGTGGGCGCTGGCAAAGCGGAGAAGTTCGGCGAACCCTTTATCAAACTGATCAAAGAATACGTCGAGGAAAACGAGATTACCCGTCCCAACGATATGGTCGTGAAGTCGGTGGTCAACAAGTCGGCCCTCAAGATAGGCATTATCCAGAATATCGACAAACGCATCCCCTTGGAGGATATCGCCTACGGCAAAGGCCTCTCGTTCGACGAACTGCTGTCGGAGATTGAGAGCATCGTCTCCAGCGGCACCCGCCTCGACCTGAACTACTACATCGAGGAGAATATCGACATCTATCATCAGGAGGATATCCTCGACTACTTCCACGAGGCTGAGTCCGACGACGTGCAACAGGCACTTCGCGAACTGGGCGAAGACGAATACAGCGAGGAGGAAGTCCGCCTGATGCGCATCAAGTTCCTTTCAGAGGTGGGAAACTGACGCCGTGATGAGAAAATACGCTTTGTTATTGGGAATGGCTTTGTTGGCACTTGTTTCGTGCACCGACAGGGAGAAACGTCCTGAGGTTTTCCTTGACGAGCCCCAGATGGTAGATGTGCTCACCGACGCCTACCTCATCGAAGCCCAACTTAACCTGACGAAGTCGGCTGGCGTTGATGTGACGGATCTACAGATCGCTTATTATGAACAACTGTTCGAACATTACGGCATCACCGACAGTGTCTTCGAGCAGAACATGGCGTACTATACGCGGCAACCCGCCGTTCTCGAGCGAATCATGGACTCGGTGACCAACCGATTCGCCAAGGCCCAACAATAAAAAAAGCCTCGCAATTGCGAGGCTTTTTATGGACAAGCCGACGATTATTGTTCAACTTTGACATCTTCCGGCACGGGACCGTACTGGTTCTCGGTTTTTTCACCTTCTTGGGCCCACCATACGATGAGGAGGATAATACCTACCAGCGGGATGAGGGCAAGAAGCTGTAACCAACCGCTCTTGTTGATGTCGTGCAAACGACGGGCACCGACGCTCAGAGTGGGAAGCAGGATAGCCAACGACCAAAGGATGGTGATGATCATGCCCACTTTGCCAGGGATGAGGCCAAGGATAAAGTTGACAAGGACGGTGAACAGGAAGGCATACCAGAATTCTTTACGGCCGGCGCGGCCTTCAAAGTTGACGTAGTTCTTTAGAAATACGTGTTTTGCTACAGCGATAAATTCATTCATAGTGATAAATATTTAGTTAGACAATTGTTTCCCATGACAAAAGTAGTGAAAAAAACAAGTTTTCAAAAGAATTCTTTTAAAAAATCACTCCTTTAGTTTTTTATATTTGAACCGTTTGGGTTCCACATTACCAAGGCGTTTCATCTTGTTTTCCTCGTATTCGGAGTAGCTTCCCTCGAAGAAATAAACCTGCGAGTTGCCCTCGAAAGCAAGGATGTGGGTGGCCACACGGTCGAGGAACCAACGGTCGTGGCTGATGATAACAGCGCAACCGGCGAAATTCTCCAGACCTTCCTCCAAGGCGCGGAGGGTGTTCACGTCGATGTCGTTGGTGGGCTCGTCGAGGAGCAGCACATTGGCTTCCTGCTTCAAGGTGAGGGCCAGATGCATGCGGTTGCGTTCACCGCCAGAAAGCACACCGGCTTTCTTTTGCTGGTCGTTGCCGCCGAAGTTGAAGCGCGACACGTAAGCACGTGAGTTCATGCTGCGCTTGCCCAACTGAATCAGCTCGTTGCCGCCGCTGATGACTTCCCACACGGTCTTCTCGGGGTCGATGTCGGCGTGCTGTTGGTCCACATAGCCGATCTTCACGGTCTCGCCGACCTCAAAGGTGCCTGAGTCGGGCTTCTCCAGGCCCATGATGAGGCGGAATAGAGTGGTCTTACCTGCACCATTTGGTCCGATGACGCCTACGATGCCGCCTTGGGGCAGGCTGAAGTTGAGGTTCTCGAACAACAGTTTGTCGCCGTAGGCTTTGGTGACATCATGTGCCTCGATGACTTTTGCACCAAGACGGTCGCCGTTGGGAATATAGATTTCCAGTTTCTCTTCTTTCTCCTTCACGTCCTCGTTGAGCATTCGTTCATACGATTCCAGACGGGCTTTGCCCTTGGCGTGACGGGCCTTGGGTGCCATGCGTACCCATTCCAATTCGCGCTCGAGGGTCTTGCGGCGCTTGCTCTCGGTCTTTTCTTCCATGGCAAGGCGGGCGGTCTTCTGGTCGAGCCACGACGAGTAGTTGCCTTTCCAAGGGATGCCTTCGCCGCGGTCAAGTTCGAGGATCCAGCCAGCCACATGGTCGAGGAAGTAACGGTCGTGGGTGACGGCGATG
>JAILBC010000126.1 GCA_024681295.1 Bacteroidales bacterium | reverse complement strand
AACAGTTCCACGACCTCCGGCTCCACGCACCAACTCTTTATTGAAATCATCTTGAAGGGCTAGGATGTCCTTTTGAATCATTCTAAGGGTGACTTTGTGCGTCGGGTACTCGCGAGAAACTTTTTCCAGAATCTGGGCGGTAGTATAATCATGGTTGGGGTCAGAGAGCATCTTATCTATGATGCGGTACCTGGCCATTGCATCTTTGTTTACGGGCATATGGTTATCTTTTTCAGTTGCAAAGATACTTAATAAAAACGAAACCTATGTTCGTCAAGATAAGTCTTCTAAGGAGGATAAAATTGCTCAATAGTCAAGCCAAGAGCAAAAACATAGCAACTATTCTTCGTCCATGGCCTTCGTCGCGTAGCGGCGGAGGCTTTTTGGTAAGTGGAGTTCGGATTCGACCAGGGCGAGGATTTCGCGGTGCTTCTGGGCCTGTTTGCGGGCGAATTCGCGGTTCTCGTGGCGGATGGAGAGGTAGTGCTCGTATTTGGTCTTGGCGGCCTGCAAATCGGCCTTTATGCGCGTGATGGTGGCGTCAAGATTCTTCTTGGAGAGTTCGCATTCCCAGACGGTGATGACGGTCCAGGCGAGGGTGTCGAGGCGCTGGGCGTTGAGTTCGTCACGGGCGATGTTGCGGGCGATTTTCTCGCGCCAGAATGCTTCGTTGGTCTTGGGAACGACGTACTTGGTGCAACCGCGGTGACCGTGCCAGAAGCAGCCGTTGATAAAGATGACGGCGCGGTACTTGGGCAGGACGAGGTCGGGGGAGCCGGGGAGGCGTTTGTCATTGAGCCGATACCGGTAGCCCTTGTGCCACAATGCGTGCCTGACGGCCCGCTCCGGGGTGGTGTTCCTGGAACGGATGCGGGACATGTTGTACGACCGCTGGGCAGGGGTCAATGTGTCAGACATGTCACTATGGCTCCAATTGAATGGGAGTGTCGATGCTGCCGCCAGAGATTGAGGTGGCGATGTTGTCACGGACTTCCGCTAAATCGGCCTTGCCGGTGTCGGTGTTGCGCTCGAATGCGATGATGAGACTCTCGGCATCATCGTCAGCCTTGTAGACTTTGCCGCAGAGGCGGTTATGATGGTAGTTCAGGAAAGGTATCTCAAGCACCTTTCTGTCCTCCGAATAGACGGGGATCGGTTTCGGGACAACTTCGAAGAATACGTACAACTTATTCAGCAGTTGAATCAGATCTTCGCGGATGGTTTTCCGTAAGGTGTTTGTCCAGCAGTCTTCGTATGCGCCGTATGCTGCGATGAGGAAGATGAGGTTGATGTTGTATTCGCGCAGCAGGAGGGTGTCGCGGTCAAACAGACGGTCCTCAAAGTGTTTGTTCGGCTTGGGAATCCAATCCGATGGAGCAAATGACGGTGTATTAAAGTCTAAGTTGCCTCGCTCAATCTTCGGGCTGATGAAGAAATTTGGTGTGATGTTGTAGCCATCAGTTTCATCATCACGGTAGCGTATGGAATTGGGATTCTTTCTGTGCCTGAGGTTATATTGCTCGATGTTGTACTGAATGGCGTTCTTTGCATAAGTAAACTGCTTGTACAGAGCAACCCCAACAGGATGTGAGCCATCGACGTAGTATTTGCTGTCGCCAATATAGTAGATGTTGTAATCCTTGCCGATGAGCGACTTGTCCAGATAGATGTGGTCAATAAGTTTACCGTCCTTCTGATTCTTGAGTTCAGCCAACTTGCCGGTATCTCCGATTAGGTGATCCACCATCTTCTCAAAGACATTTTCAAAACTGCCGACAACGAGGGCTTCTTTTATAGGGTCCTTGTCATCACGGCTGGAATTGAAGTCGAAGAATGCGTCCAGCAAAGACCAGAGGATTTTCAGGTCGTCGCGGAAGTATTTCCCCTTCATATCGCGCATCTTGCGCTTGCCGACTCCGGTGTCAAGGTATCGCTGGATCTCGGACGGGGATTTGAGGTCATAAGGAATGTCGCCGAGGACGATGGGGAAGTGGAACTTGTCTCGAAGGTATTTCAGTACGGAATAGTAAAGTACGATTAGTTCCTCGTCAATGTTGACAGCCTTATCCTTGATGCGCAGG
>JAILBC010000125.1 GCA_024681295.1 Bacteroidales bacterium | reverse complement strand
AGCAGTTTCCTCCCAAAGGGCGACCGCTGACCATGGAGGTGGGCAGGCCGAAGTTGGCACTCGCACCGTCTGGACCTAAGACCTTGTCTCTTCGAGGTGTCTCCAAAGTCACGGTGCAGACCAACCAGAATCTCCTCGATTACTATGCTTGTCTGCCGAAAAGCGCCCGTTGGACCTCCTATGCAGCTGTCTCGCTGAGCGACGAAGTCAAAGCGACGCTTTATCCTGCCTTGAGCATCGTCGCGGACGATGAACTGGCGGCCGTCAACCGACTGTTGGATTTCGTTCAGACGGCCTTTGCCTACCTGGATGATCAAAGCCAATTTGGTTACGAACGGCCTCTCTATCCGGAGGAGACCCTTTTCTATCCTTATAGCGACTGCGACGACCGAGCTATCCTTTTTGCCAACTTGGTTAACGATCTCATTGGTCTCGAGACAGCCTTCTTAAACTATCACAACCATGTCGCTGTGGGCGTGCACTTCAACCAACCAGTGCCTGGTGAGACGGTTGAGTTGGAAGGCAAAACCTATGCTGTCTGCGACCCTACCTCCATTGGAGTCAACGTCGGAAAACTTGCGACTAAGATGCAAAGCCCTAAGATTACGCCTATCTTATCCACAAAAATGGAACAACAAATACCATGAACAGACACCTTATCTTACTTCTGGCTCTTTTTGCCAGCCCGCTCTTCGCCCAAGTCACGCAATATGGCCGGGTCGTTGAGATGAACACTGGAGGACGTTCCCTTCCCGAGGTGACCATTACCATACCTTCGGTACACGACTGTCAGCCTACCTGTAGCGACTCACGCGGCCGTTTCAGAGTGTGCTTTGCTGAACATCAACAAGGCGATGTCATCCATGGTGTCAGGGCAAAGAAGTGTGGATACGAGGTAGTCAACATCCATGTGCTCCGTGACTGGACGCTGACGACGAAAGACACACTGCGTATCATCATGGCTCCTGAGGGTAAGGTCAAAGAGGCCAAAGCCCGTTACTATGACCTCGTGGAGCATGCCGTCGTGGCTCGTTATGACTCCACCATGGCTTTTTTGAAGTCACAGCATGAACAACGACAGCTGTCGGAGGCGGAACTTGCATTCTGGAAAGACGAAGCCGAGTATGAGTTGGAGAATGCCTATCGTAGACTGGACGCTTGGGCCGACTGTATGGCACGAGTCTGCGACGATGACAGGGAAGAGCTGTCCGTGAGTCTTAACGAACGGCTCAAGGCCGACGACCTCGAGGGCGCTATGGCACTCCTTGGAGACCGTGGCGAGGAGCCGGTCCTGACGACCTACCAAAGCTATTCAGTGGCTTTCCCCATCGTCAATAGGGAAGAGGTGGTGTCGGCCATGGAGATGGACTGGGAGTCGATGCCCGACTCTTTGGCCGCGAATATGAAGCTCATGCAGGTCTACTCCAAGATGATGGAGAACGACTTTGCCGTGTCGGGCTTGAAGTATGCCAGAGCCTGTGCCTATCTCGGCGTGCTTTACAAGGACATGCGGCTGTATGCTCAGGCCGCTAGCTATTTCACCAAGGCCAAGACGATGTTCGTGGCATTGAACGAGATGGGGGGCGACTATACTCGGCAAATAGAAAAACTCGATGCTTGGATCCGTGAACTGTAAGTCACATGTACGATAGGAGATTGCTCTGGTTCAGCCGCTTGTCGGACCGTCAACTGGTCGACATGCTCCTCGCCAACGACGAGGAGGCGGTGGAGTATGTCTTCTTTTACAGGTGTGACAATATGTTCGCCCATATCATCAACAGCATCTATCATTCTCAGGTTAAGAAAGAAGAGTTGATCACGGAGTTCTATATGTATCTGAGCGAAGATGACTGGCGAAGGCTGAGGCAGTTCGAGTTCAAGTCGGCGCTTAACACCTGGCTCACCATCGTGGCCGTACGTTATTTCAAAGGAAAAACATCCGATGTTCGGACTAAAACCCTGGAGTTGAACTCTCAAATGGAATACAACATCGAAATGGCGTCGGATAACGAGGATCCCTTTCAAGAGCTATCCAAATTAGAACTCTACGAGTACATCGAGCAACTTCCCAAGCCGCGCGAGCGTTTCGCCTTGTTGGGTATGCTGACGGGCAAAAGTGCTGAAGTCATTGCCAAGGAGCTGGGCTGTACCGTGATGGCTGTCTACAATCTCACAAAAAAGGCACGTCAGGCGCTACAAAAGATGATGAAAGGAAATAGAAAATGAAACCAAAGGAAATCACCGACGAATTGTTGGCTTGCTATCTCGAGGGTAAGGTGACCGACGAGGAGAAGGCTGCTGTAGAAGCCTACCTGTCGGAACACGATGATGCCGTTGAGGCGCTTATGATGGCGCGTTACGAGCTGGGATTCCGCCATGTGAAGCGGAGGTTCTACGCCATCAGCGTCAGCGTGCTTCTCCTTATCGCCTGCATCGCCTTCCTTTTCTGGAGGATGCTCACCCCTCTGCAGATGAAAGTTAACGTCGTGGAGGACATGGGATATGCCATACCGGCGCTTCCTTTCGAGAAGGGGACGCTGCAATGTGAATATGCTGGCAACGCCCTGCAGACCATCAACCTTAGCGATCAGGTCAAGACGGTGTTCCTCAACGATATCCCTTACCATAAGAAAGGCAGCCAGGTGCATTTGGTGTTCGAAGCTCAAGGTTATCAAACCATCGATACGGTCGTCAAGGCGCAGAAATCAGTGGAGCTGCGTATCAAACGTAACAACGAACTCGGCGTCATATTTGGCCGCATCACCGATTTTGAGACAGGACAACCTGTGGCGGATGCCATGGTTCAGGTGATTGACTATCAGGTATTCACCGATGATTTGGGACAGTTCCGCATTGTAATTCCTTTCGAAAAACAAGATAAGACCCAAAGGGTCATGGTGAGCAAAGAAGGCTATCAGACCTGGGACGAGATGTACCGACCTTCTGCTACGGAACCATGGTTAATTTCTTTGCAAAAAAAATATTAACTCCAAGGGTGTTTCTATTTTTTTTATTTTTACCGAAATTTTAATTTGCTAATTACTATGAAAAGGTTAGTGCTCTTCTATTGCATAGTATTGTTTTCGTCTTTGTTTCCCATAGCGTATTGTCATGCACAGACTGCCGCGTATTCTTCTGATTATATACAGCAACTCGTGGAGAGCGAGGCCAAGTCGTTGAAGAAAGACGGCTGGAAGGTCGCCCCTGGTATCGTGCCTATCGAGACCCAGCTGAAAGAGAACTACGAACGTGCCTTTGCCAAAGATGAGCAGGGCTACGATAAGTATTTCATGGGCGAGGCTATGACGACGGCAGAGAACTATGACGCGGCTCGCAGCCAAGCCACTACCTTGGCCAAGCTGGACATGGCTGCCAAGATACAGACTGAGGTGACCGAGATGATTGAAGCCAAAGTCGCCACCTCACAACTCTCTCCCGAGAAGGCGGTGTCGGTAGTGGAGACCGTGACCTCATGCCAGAACACAGTGTCGCAGAAGATAGGAAGGGTCATTACTGCCTTGAATATCTACCGCGAACTCCGAAACGGCAACATTCAGGTCAGGATGGTGATCTACTACGGGCACGAACAGGCACTAGAGGTCTACAAACGTACGCTCCGTGAGGCATTGGAACTGAAAGCCGATGAACTTGCCGGTGAAGTTGATCAATTGTTGGATCTCTAATCCTCTTCGTTATGGCTTTGAAGAACTTGCTTTTCCTTGCCGTGTTGCTGCCGATGTCCTTGCTGGCCCAGCAGGAACAGCCGGTCTCGGCCACCTATCTATATTATCCTCCTTTGAACGTCAGCCGTGAACAAGCCCGCAACATCGCCATCGAACGCGCTAGGGTGCAAGCCTTGGCCGACGCTTTTGGCACCTTGGTCGAATCTTACGATGCCTCCGTGACGAGCACCGTCAACGGGAAGTCGGACAGCCGCCACTACAACTTCGGCGAGAGTACCGTGAAAGGCGAGTGGCTTGCCGACACGAAGGACCCTGTCATCACTGAACGTCTGGAAGACGATATGCTCCAGGTGGAGGCGCAGGTCTGGGGCCTGGCAAGGGAGATCGTCTCGACGCCCATCGACATCCATGCGGTGGTGCTAAAAAACGGCCTCACAGAACGTCATGCCGACCACTTCTTCCACGAAGGTGACCAGCTGTATCTCTCGTTCCGCTCACCCTCCAAAGGCTATCTTTCCGTCTATCTCATGGACGACGATGGGACAGTCAGCTGTATGTTGCCATACAAAGATGATGACGACGGGGTGTTTCGTGTCAAAGGCAACAAAGACTATCTCTTATTCTCGGAAAGACATGCCGAGAAAGGTGAGCCCTGCGATGAATATGTGCTTACCTGCGACCGACAAGGACGAGAACAGAATCTGCTTTACGTCATCTTCTCGCCCAATAAGTTCGTGAAAGCGAACGACTGCGAACCTTCAGCGCGAGTGAAGGTCGATGACGAGATGTTAAATCAGCCTCGGAGTTTGTCGTTCGAGGATTTTGAACGATGGCTGCTGCGGTGTCGCAGAACAGACCATCGGATGCAAGTGATTGTCAACCCATTAACGATAGAAAAATGAAACGTAATGCAATGCTGATAGGATTGTTGCTATGGTGCTTGGGCGGCTTTGCCCAGGTGCTGGAGGTGGAGTCCTCCGACTACAGCTTCAGCATCAGTAGAGACCGATTAGGAGTAACACCATCCGATGTCGATGTCGACATCCCCATGACGAAGAGTGTCAACGACAAGACTTTCGTGGTCATCATAGCCAACGAGAACTACCAAAATGAGCAAGACGTGTCTTTTGCCATTCATGATGGCGAGACCTTCAAGGCATACTGTGTCAACACCTTGGGCATCCCGGAGAGGCAGATCCGCATGCGGACGGATGCCACACTCAACAACATACGCTATGAGGTGGAATGGCTTATGGGAGCCATGAACGCCCACGGAAACGGTGCTAAAGGGGTCTTCTATTATTCCGGTCACGGCGTCCCCGACGCTTCTGACGGCAACGCCTTCCTGCTTCCTGTCGACGGCTATATGGGTAATACCGAGTCCGCCTTCGGACTGAGCAAGCTGTTTTCCGAGCTTGGCGGCGTGGGGGCTGAGTCGATGACGTATTTCATTGACGCCTGCTTCAGTGGGACTTCCCGTGACGGTAGCATGATCGCAGAGGGTCGCGGCGTCGCCATCAAGTCGAAGGTTGGACAGTTGAGAGGCAAGGCAGTGGCTTTCTCGGCGGCGCAAGGTAACGAGACCGCCTTTGCCTACAACGATAAGTCGCACGGCATGTTCACTTATTTCCTGCTTAAGAAGCTGAAGGAGACCAAGGGCAATGTCAGCTATGGCGAACTGGCCGAGTATATCACTGCCCAGGTGTCGAAGATGTCGATGCTGGAGAACTCGAAACGACAAACCCCGGTGACTACCGCCAGTGAACAACTCGACAACTGGCGTACGCTGAAACTGAAATGATGACGACTATGAAGAAGCTGTTTCTATTGATCTGTTGTGTCTTTGGACTGTCTTTGCTGGCCTTGTCGCAGCAAAGTGCTAGAGTTGTCAACGCCTATTCGCAAAATGAGAATATCATCGTTGAATACGACCTCGACGTGAATGCCGAATATGTGGAGCTGTTTGTCTCCGTCGATGGCGGCTCCACCTGGCGAGGCCCGATGTCGAGGGTCAGCGGCGATACAAGAGATGTGCCCGCGGGAATGAACCATCGCATAGAATGGAGGGTTCTTGAAGAATACGGGACCGACCTCTTTGAGAGCGACCAGGTACGGTTCAAGCTGAACTTGAAGCTACTGGAAAAATGGCGCAAAGAGACTTTTGTCACCGCCAACGTCGCGGGTTCTGTGGCGACACAGTATTCGTTCGGCTTTAGCATCGGGCAGGTGAAACACTTCGGTTGGTTCGTCAGCGTGATGAGCAACGGTAGTCTCGCGGGTTTCAACTACGACGGAGACTGCGATGGCGACGGCTTTATCGATGGTGGCTATCTCCCTTATTATACCGGCAAGGTGTCCAAGATGCGCCTCTCCCTGATGGGTGGTGCCATGATGCGGGTTATCGACCCCTTATGCGTCCGTGTCGGACTAGGTTACGGTAACAGGACGCTCCTTTGGGAAACCGAAGATGGGCGTATGTTTCGTAATAAGCCATATAGCAGTGCAGGCCTCGACCTCTCGGCGGGGTTGCAACTGCATCTTCAAGGATTTGTTTTTTCTGCTGAAGCCGTCACGACACGGTTCCAGACGATGGAAGTTAAAATTGGTTTTGGTTATGCGTTTTAGTGTTGTTTTCATACTGTTGGCTGTGGTGTTTCTGGGGTCTTGCAGAAAAGATCCGAACCCCAACGTGGACCGTTTTCGCATTTTGAAGGAGAGGGAACAGGTCTCTACCAGCCTCGACCGGGTCAGTGTAAGCGGTATTTACGACTATAGTGGCGCTGTCGATGACATGTTGTTCAGATTAGGCACTGATAGTCATCTGCATGGTTCCAAGGACTATGAGGTCATGTTGAACGCAAATACTTATTCCGTCACAGTCGACAACCTGCAGGCTGGCACCTTGTATTACTATGCCTATGTCGTTGACCTCGGCGCTGCTGAACATGTGACCGAGATCGACTCGTTCACGACCCTCTCCGGTGCTCCCGAGGTGGAGACCTTGGGGGTGTTGGTGATTGACAGCCTTGAGGTCCGTGTGAAGTGCAAGGTGCTTCACGATGGTGGTGTAGAGGTGACGGAGAGAGGCGTCTGTTGGAACGACTATGGTGATCCTACCGTCGATGATGCTCTCATGGCCTACCCCGAAGGCGGGACAGGGGAATACACCTGTCTGTTGACCGACTTGCAGCCATTGACCAGTTATTATGTGCGCGCCTATGCAAAGAACGAGTCGGGCCTTAGCTATGGCGAGGTGCTCGAGTTCAACACCGGCGAGGAGGTGAACCTTCCTGCGGTGGTGACCATCGAGGTTGCTGGCGTGACAACCACTACGGCCACCTGCATGTGTCATGTGGCAGATGATGGAGGTGCCGAGATAATCGAGCGCGGTGCTTGTTGGAGTACCGACGACAACCCGAATGTGATGAATTTCATCTATGCCAACGGTGGGGGGGTGGGCAACTATTCCGTCCCTCTGGTGGACCTCCATGCCCATACCAGGTATTATGTGAGGGCCTATGCCAAAAACAGCAAGGGGATTGGCTATGGTGAGGTTGTAAGCTTTCTCACCATGGATTATCTTAACCCGCCTCTTGGTGCGGTAAACGGTGTGTTTACGGTCGCGGAAGGTCGTCAGGTGTGGTTCTCTCAGTCCAACCTTCAATACAGGGCTTCTACCAACCAGTGGAGGTTCGCTGAAGAGTTGAATGAATACATCGGTCTCAGCAATGCCAACATCGCCGAGGATTATGATGGCTGGATCGACTTGTTCGGGTGGGGTACTAGCGGCTATCCTCACGGGGCTGTCTGCTATCAGCCTTGGAGTTCCGAGGAAAATCTCGAGTGCTATTGGGCATACGGTGCCGAGGCGTACCAGCTGTATGATCAGACGGGCCAGGCAGATTGGGGCTACAATATCATCAACGGTGAAGGCCCAGAAGGGCAATGGCGTACCTTGACCAGTGAAGAATGGTCATATCTGTTCTTTGAAAGGAATACTGGTTCGGGTATTCGTTTCGCCAAGGCCCAGGTGGAAGGAGTCAATGGCGTCTTGTTGCTGCCTGACCAGTGGAGCACTGCTGTGCATTACTTGAACAACGTCAACCAGGAAGGGGCTAGTTTTAGTAGTAACGTCATGACTTTGATGACCTTGGATATACTCAATTCCCAGGGAGTTGCTTTTCTTCCTGCGGCTGGACGTAGGGATGGCACTGTGGTAGATTATCCGGGAAGCAGGGGTTACTATTATTCTTCTTCGTGCGTGGGTCGATGGGCCAGAGGTATGGCTTTTGACTACAACTCATTGAGTACATCGCAGACTATCACCCGCAGTATCGGTTGTTCGGTACGTCTGGTGCAGGACGTGGCCCGTCGTTAAGTTATAGGGTCATACTGTATCTTACAAGACCAAAAATGTCATATGGAGGGCCTTTAGTTCTTCTGTTATCTCTCCAGGTGAAGTCAGGTCCATGAGGAATTGTTTCGGCGGCTTGTTCGATTTGACCAGGATACGATGCTCTACGTCGAGAATCCTATTTCGGCAGATGAGGAGATGGTGGTTACGATCAAATACTCTATCGAACCTGCTTGCTTTTTTTATGGTATCGGGGAGCTGTTTGTCAAGCCCTATTACCTGCCAATTCATCTTGTTTGGATTTGTTGTTGTGTTTCAATATACTTAATATATATGTTTAAATGTTATACATTATATTTAGTATGATTATTATGTTTTTCTAGTAAAAACATTCAGTGTGTTTTGTTGTTTGATTGTCAGGCTATTCGTAATTTTGGCTTATTGTTTTTCTAATAGTCATTTAATTCCCGTCAATATGAAAAAGCTTTTACTCTCCATGGCATTTCTATCCTTCCTGTCGTTTTCGATGGCTGGACCGGTCGATGTTCAGTCGGCGCGTGAGATAGGACGTAACTTGTTGGCATCTTACAAGGCGGCAAAAGATGTGGATCTGCGTTTGGCGTATACCTATAAGTCAGAGCAGGGGATTCCTTTGTTCTATTTGTTCAATACCACTCAGTGCTATGTGATCGTTTCTGCCGACGACTGTGCGACGCCTATCCTGGCCTATTCTGATGAGGGACCCGTCAGCCCTGACG
>JAILBC010000094.1 GCA_024681295.1 Bacteroidales bacterium | reverse complement strand
GACAGGTTCGGCTTACCATCAAATGAAGGCAGAGAATTTTACACAATACCTGTTGTCGAATTCCGATATCGCCATCCAAATCCCAACGATCAAGGTGGTGTTCGACACAGTGGTCAACGAGCGTTTCCCCTACGGTCGCGGGGTGCTTCCCGATTATTCCGTCAATTTCACGCCTGAGGAACTATCATACGTCCATGGCGATTCCATCTTGAATTACACCCTCCAACTCATTCGTGACGGCAAGTACATTTATTATGTCGAGCCTGAGCCAGAGACACCGAGTGTCGAGGAGGACGCACGGTCCTTTCGTTGGTGGTGGATCGCGATAGTCGTGGCTGCTTTGATTGTGATTACAGCACCAATCCTAAAAAGAAAACCTAAAAGATAAAAAGCTTGGCAAACGTTGGTTTTTTACTATCTTTGCCATTATGAAACGGATTCTCCTCATAGGACTTTGGATTCTTCTTGTGGCCATGGCTGCTTGCACCAAAACCACTACCCCACCACCGCCGGAGGAAGATATGCTTTACCAGGTGGAGTGCTTCTATCAGTATGATCTCAATGGCGCGCGACAAGCCCTTGACACGCTGAATCTCTCGGCACTTTCGGCCAAAGAGAGGGCGCACTATTGCCTTTTGAGAGCGAAAGTGAATGACGGTTTACGCCAATATGACGACTTCGATTCGTTATTGCAAGTTGCTGAAAAACAGTTTATCGGTGGGAAAGACAAGTATTTCGAGGCCATGACGTATTGGGTTTTGGCCCGCATGGCCCAGGTGAAAATGATGGGAAACCAACATGTGCTCGACTATCGTTTGAAGGCCCTGCAAAGCATTGAGCAATGCAAGCACGTCGACGAGCGTTTTGTGCGTTTTTCACTGATTCCCACCGACGAGCAAAACGAAATCGACCGACTGAAATATGCCATCCACCAACGCCTGGGCATGTCGTACACCGACTCGGGATACCACAGGGAGGGCGCAAATCACTTGAAACAGGCCGACCAGTTTTACGCTGAAAAACAGATGCATCGTAACAGGCTCATCACGGCTTTCCCCTTGGGAATGGCCTATTTGCTGCTTGGCGAATACGACAGTTGCCTGATGAGTTATCAGATTGGCCTGCAATGCGCCGAAACGATTGGCGACACCGTTGAGGCCTCCTATTTCCACCATGCGTTGGCTGATTATTATCTTTATTGTTTTGAGACACAACATTTTGATAACGAGGAAGATGGAAACAATCTGCTTCATCAAGCCATTGAAGAAAGCCGGCTGGGGTTGGATGTCTTGCGCTCTATCAACGGGCGGATGGCGAACAGTTATCGGTTTGATTTGACGGAAAACATTTCAAGGGCCTATTTCGATTTGCAGCAATATGACTCCTGCGTTTTTTATGGACTGAAGGTTGAAGGGATGGCCCATAAGAGCAACGATATTTCCTTTGTTTACAAACGCCTTTACGCTTCCTACAAGGCCTTGGGCGACGAAGTCAATGCCGCCGTCTATGCCGACAAGCTGTTGGATGCCATCCCTGACTATGGCGCGGAGCAGAAAGCCATAGCCGAGGTAAAGGATGAATATGACAAGCAGTTGGAACTCCAGCGTCTGGAAAGCGAGCAGCAGGTGAAGCGTTACCGCCTCTATCTCTGGATTGCCTTGTTGGTCATTGGACTGATGGTGGTCCTATGGATGACATTCCGCTATCGGAAAAACAAAGAGTTGGAGACCCTGAAACTCCGCGAAGCCCAACGCCAATTGCAAACCGAGTTGGAGCAACTCACTGCCCAGCAGAAGGAGATGCTGCAGCAGCAAGCCATGGCCATTTATCAGACTGGACAAAAAGACCGTATGCAGCGCATTATAGTTGCATTTGAGGGCGCCTACCCCCATGCCCTTGAAAAAATACAGTCGGCCTACCCTGACTTGAACGAATCGGAACGCCGCGTGGTCATTCTCTCCTTCCTTGGCTTCCGTGCCAAAGAGGTGGCGGATCTCATGGGCCTGACCGAGAACACCGCCATGAAATACCGTTCCAACATCCGCAAGAAGGTGGGTAACAATCCCTTTTCCAGCCTTTTGGAATAAGGAAAAACCTGAATGAAGGTTTTTGTAATCATTTGATTATTATTTGCTTGCCGTTTGATTTGGGGTGAAAAACCTGAACTTGGGCCAAGACAATGGCCTTTTTTCGTTTTTCTGTTATACCTTTGAAAAATCAAAATGGTGTATTATGAAAACGATGAAATTCTACGCCCTACTTGCGCTTCTGCTGATGGCGGGAGGAATGACAATTCAAGGCCAACAACTTAACGAAATCGTGAGTTCCCCCGACTCATGGGTCTCAAGTATGGTTTTCGAGGATGCACATACTTTTGTAGCCAAAAAAACCGTGATTGATTTCAATTGGAATGTTACGGAAATCCAATTTGTCAGGATGACCGACGAAGGCGAGGAACTGGCTTCACAGCAATTGTTTTCAGGAGAAGAATACAACACAGAGGTCGTTTGGATCAGCCCTTTACAACGCCTATCCAATGGCAATTTGGTGCTATTTTACGCAAAAAGAATAGCTGACATTGCCAATTTCTATCGGGTGGAATTGAATGATGACCTTACATTCAGCACCCTTCAATTGGATTGGGAAACCGATGATTACTATGATGACGACAATACTTTCTACCCTTATAATACAGGCGTGGTCGTAGATAAAGAC
Source organism: Bacteroidales bacterium (assembly GCA_024681295.1). Lineage (GTDB taxonomy): Bacteria > Bacteroidota > Bacteroidia > Bacteroidales > F082 > Limimorpha. The sequence goes on along the minus strand of JAILBC010000094.1, from coordinate 8,806 downwards.
GGCAACTTTATTATCACTTATCCGCCTCATAGCCAATACCACTTAAACGGTACGGAAGCCATGCTGTTCCTGAAATTTGATTGGGAAGGCAACCTCATTGGCCAACGGTTGATGGAAGGCTATCGTGGTCAAGACCGCCATCATACGCTGCCGGCTCCCGATTCGTTGGGATGCCGCATTATTTTACGGAGCAATGGCTCTCCCAAGTTGGATTGCTATACTTTGGATGCCGAGTTAAATACGCTATCAGTAAAGGAAAACATAGAAGAGCTGTCGTGGCCTTACCAGTGCTGCCGTTTCGCCTATCTGTGCACCAACCCTGCCAATGGCAAGACATACTCCAACAACACCATCAGCTATCCAGCATACGGTGGCAATCCTGCTATTGTCGAGGACATCATGATGAGCGTTTTCGATGCCGAAAACTTCCGCCAAACGAACTTCACTTGGGGTCTTACCACACAAAGTGATGACGGTGCTGGAATACTTCAATCGATTGGTTTTGACAATGATAACAATGTGTATATGGTTGGCCAGATGGATAATATTATGGCTAACGAGTTTTTGAACCGCAATCTGTACATCGCCTATTTGGACGAGAACTTGAATAAATTGGGCGAAATCTACCATGTTGATGATTATGCTTATATGGTAAAGTCGATGGCGGCTTGTCCCGAGGGCGGCTGCCTCATCAGTTGCAACAAAAGCGATGAAGTTACCTATGAATCTGGAAATTGCCTGATAAAAATATCGAAAGAAGCATTTGTCGGCATTGAAGAAGCCCATGACGCAGGCTTTGCCGTGGCGGTGGCCTATCCTAATCCTGGTGGAAACACACTTAATATCCGCACAGCCTTGCAGAACGCTCACGTGGAAGTGTATGACATGAACGGAAGGCTCATCCACAGCCAAGCCATTACAGAGAATATAACAGCAATTGATGCCAAGGACTGGGCTGAAGGGGTTTATGTTTGGAAGGTGATGGCCGATGGCAAATTAGCGGAAACGGGGAAGTGGGTGAAGAAATAGGTGGAATAATTTTTTGTAATTCATTGATTCTCAAAGGCAATCTTTAAGAAAATAGTGGATTGGCCCGAGAAACTGCTATTTTCATGGATTTTTGTTATAATTTTGAAAAAAATAAAACCGCATAGCTATGAAAATACATCAATTACTCTTTTTATTTGTCTTCCTGTTGATTGCGGGAGGGGTGACGATGCAAGCGCAAGAACAGCGGAATAGTGGCCTGATTATCACCCCTGATACGCTGTGGCTAAATGAAATTGGAAGATGTGACGAAATCATCATTAGAAATTTTACCACCGAAGCGGTAATACTTAGTGGAACCGATTATGACCACGATACACCCATTGACGTGCTATTACCTTACCCTTGCCAATATCCTTATACAATCCCTGTGGGAGACTCTATCTTTTTATCAGTTTGGTTACAAAGACCTTTTGCTGGAAAGGGAGGTTACACGCCTACCGATGTTCAAATCCTGACTTCCTTGGAAGAAAGGACTGTGGTTGCCATGATGGCTTCCTCAACTCTGGTCGATCACGGTCTTTTCCTTGATAGTCCCACTAACTTTTATATTCCGATTCCTGAAGCCAGCCATCTGACCGGTATAATATGCAACCAGAACTATGGTACCCTGACGCCAATTACGATTTATTCCGTTGCCGAAGATGGTACGTATTATTTTGATATTGTGCCTCAACATGAGTTGCCATACGATTTGCCGGTAAAGGAGTATTTCCGTGTTGACATGTATCTCCGTCTCGATTCAAACTTCCAAGTGCCTGATGATTGGATTGGCACTAATATTATCCTTGAATCAAGTGCTGGACAGATAACATACAGCATCCTCTTCTGGGGTGGCATTCTGGATGTTACCGAAATTTCCAATGAGGTCAAATCCTATCCCAATCCTGCAAGGAATAAAATAACGATAGAAGGTGTGGAAGTCGCTGAAGCGCTAGTTTATAATGCCCTTGGCCAGAAGGTGAAAACCATTCAGGGTACGAATGAAATCCCCGTGGCCGACCTGCCGCAAGGCGTTTACCTGCTACGCATCACGGATGAGGCAAGAAAAGTTCACATGAATAAGATAACAATACGATGAAAAACTATAGGGTTGTTATGAGAATCAGACTTTTCCCCCTAATTGCTTTGCTTTTTCTATCGCTGGGCACTGTGGCAGCACAACAATCCAATTGCTGGGATGGTAGCATTGCCGAAGCCTACGCTGGCGGTGACGGCACGGCTGAAAATCCTTATCAAATTGCAACCGCAGAACAACTTGCCTTGCTTGCACAACAAACCAACAGCAACACCGGCGGCGATGCGCACTATATCTTGACCAATGACATCTGCTTGAACGAAAACCTTGATGTGAACCCGCAAACATGGATTCCCATTGGAAGGGCCACTGGCGGCGAACCACTTTTTTTTACAGGGCAGTTCGATGGCAATAACAAAACGGTATCAGGTTTGTATCATGTTGATTCTGAAGGAGATGAGGCTATAGGTCTTTTTGGTTGTACCAATGGTGCCGAAATCGTAAATGTCAATTTATCAACATGCCGGATGTCTGGTTCAAAATATGTTGGCACTCTGGTCGGTCATGCTGGATTCACCAACATTTCAGGCTGTACCATCAACCATGCTTCCATAACCTGCGAGATGAGGTCGGCAGGCGGGTTGGCGGGCTTTTTTGGACTGCCATACGGCACGAATGAAGATGCGACAGAAACATACCGAATCGATGATTGCCATGTAAATCAAAACGTTTCGGTATTTGGAAAAATTTCAGGAGGATTGGTTGGTGAGATTACGGAATATCTCCTGTGGGGACCTTCAACGCCTTGTACCGTGTCGAATTGTTCAAGTCATGCCCTGTTAGAAGGCATCGAGTCGGTCGGAGGCATCGCTGGTTTTTTCCGTAATGGCAATATGAATTGTTGTAATTGCTGGAATGAGGTGCATAGCAGTCAATTGGCGGGCGGATTGATAGGTTGTGGTATTACTGTTAACATTTACGACTGCTTGAACTGCGCCGATGTAAATGGTGAGTATTATTGTGGAGGCATGGTTGGCAAACTGTATGCGGGAAATCTGAAACATTGTCGCAATTATGGCCGAATTGACGGGAATGGCCTCATTTCAGCAATTGGCGGCATTGTCGGCAAATTTTTACCAGACCCTCTCCTTGCCGGAACCGACTATGAGAACATTGTTCGCAATTGCAATAATTATGGAGAGATTACCCAATCAGCCGACTATGCCGGAGGTATTATAGGTTATTCCGAAGCAAACGCGGTGGAGCGTCTGGTCATTGTGGATTGTTGCAATTCAGGTAGAGTGCACAACAACTTTGGTATTGCAGGTGGCATTGTTGGCTATAATCAAAGCTTTAAGATGAGCATTTTCAATGTGTACAATACTGGAACTACTGGAGCACGTTATTGTGTAGGTGGTATAGTTGGAAAGGCAAACTCATTAATGTCGGTGGTAATGAACACCTACAATTCAGGTGAATTGGTTCATGAAATTGACAATTATGTTTGTCCGAGGGGAACTATAGTTGGAATGGATCCTGTTGTGAATCAGTTTAGTAGTTGCTTCTGGCTGGATAACAACGAATATGGCAGCAATGGCAACGGTCCCGAACTTGAGAATTCAATTGCTTTCATTCCAACAAGTTCGCCTTTGACATGGCAATTGGAGACTCCGATGCACAACACCACGGACTTGCTTGCAGCCTTGAATGCTGGCGCTGCTCAAATAGAGAATGAGTTTCCATTATTAGGCGAAGTAAGCCGTTGGTGCGAGGATGCCGAGATGAATAATGGCGGTTTTCCAATCTTTGGCAACCAAGGGCCAAACGGAATCAATGAGACCGTTTCGGATGCACATGTTTGCATTTATCCCAATCCAGCCAACAATCTTGTTCATATTGATGGGATTGAAGTATCTGAAATGCAGGTTTACAATGCCCTCGGGCAGTCGGTGAGAAGCGTACAAGGCAGCAATGAAATCAATGTGAGCGGTTTGTCGGAAGGGGTATGTCTGCTGCGTATCTCGGATGCAAACGGAATAGTTTACACAAAAAAAATCACGATACGATGAAAAACCTTAGGCTTTACACTTTGCTTGCGCTCCTATTGATGTCAGGAAGGGTGACGATGCATGCACAGCAGCTCCACTCGATTTTTGAGCTTATCGAAGACGGAAGCACGGAGTTGTGGTACCCCACCTATCTTAACAACAACAATGAATTGCTAATCCAAATTTGCGAAAGTGTTGGAGATTTTGGGAAAGCCATCAGAATCAGTGATGAAGGCGATTTTATCGATTCGCTCTTCATTTGGCCTCAAGAAGAGGTTGACGATGTAGTATGGAATAGTACGCCTTTTGAAAGAAACGCGCAAGGAGAACTATGCTGGTTTTGCCTGACTCATAAATACGACACGGCTCGTTTATACATGGTCACCATTCACGACGACTGTTCGGTCAGCCGCAAGGTATGCGGGACGTGGCAATCGCCTGACTATTGGGAAAGTTTCGATTCCGATGCGAGTAGCAATGCTGTGCTGAACAAAGACGGAAGCGTGGTCTTTTCTTTTCCGCTGGAGAATCCGTTTTTCTATCCTTTGTCGCTGCGCGTCATGAGGTTCGACGCATCAGGTGACGTTTGTGCTGAAACGATGCTCGAAGGCCCACATTGTCTAAGAGCTTTTATGGTGCCCTCAATTGATTCTTTGGGTTGCCGTGTCATCATACGATGTCCTGAATCCGCTTCCGATGTCATTTACGATTGCCTTACGTTAGATTCCAATCTAGATGTCATTGCGCAGAAGCACAACATCGACGAGCTTGCCTATCCCGTATTGAGTTGCTATTGTCCAGCCAACTTGCGTTACAATCCCATCACGGGCAAGGCCTATTCCATCAATACCTTTACCCTTCCTGCCATGAATGGGAATCCCGGCTATTATGAGGACATTTTCATGAGTGCTTTTGGCGAGGATTTCAGCCAGATCAACTACGCTTGGGGAATTCACACTGACGACAGGAGTTTCGCCGCTCAGTCACGGAACGGGGCAATAGGCTTCGGTCCCGAAGGCGATGTTTATATGATAGGTTTGATGGACCCGTTATACCCCAACGGGTCTGTTGGCACAAACCTTTATGTGGCGCAATTTGATGAAAATCTGAATAAACTGGGCGAAATATACCATCAGTTCGACGGCGAACCCACAATGAAGATCACCACTGGAATCTGTGCCAATGAAAACGGTTGCGTGTTTTGCCTGACAAACATGCTGGAAATCAACAACCATTGGAAGACGGTTGGAGAAACCTTCAAAGTCCCCAAGGAAGCCTTTGACGACATCGAAGAAGCCCATGACGCTGGATTTACCATGGCGGTGGCCTATCCCAACCCAGGTGGCAACACGCTAAACATCCGCACAGCCCTGCAAAATGCCCACTTGGAGGTTTACGACCTCAACGGAAGGCTGATCCACAGCCAGAGAATCACTGAGAATGTGACGGGGATTGATGCCGGGAATTGGGCTGAAGGGGTTTATGTTTGGAAGGTGATGGCCGATGGCAAATTAGCAGAAACGGGGAAGTGGATTAAGTGACCTTCCAACAAAGGTGATGAAGCAAAAGCTATAGCAAACTCTTAGCCAGAGCGTTTACGCCATCTACGTCAATAGGTTCAAAAACAATCTCTTCGGGCTCCAAATCCAAAAGAAACTGCATATAATTGGGAAGCGTCAGCAATCGGCCCACCCTGCCAATGTTGTAATCACCGAATTTGATGATTTGGTTGACACGGTATTTCTCGGGACTAGCGTGTTTTCTATTTTTCTTTTCAGCATTTTTTCAAACGACTTTTCAGTGCAAAAATACACTTTTTCAAATGACTTTTTACCTATTCACAACATTTTTTTCACCTTCCCGTGTCTACTTTTTTGAGAGCAGCAAGCAGCAGCAGCAAGCAGCAATCTTTTTTGACCATAAAAACCTGAATAATGATTTTTATAATCTTCTGATAATTATTTACTTGCCATTTGATTTGGGGTGAAAAACCTGAACTTGAGCTTCGACAATGTCATTTTCCCGTTTTTCTGTTTTAATTTTGATGAATCAAAACGAAAAGCTATGAAAAAAGTGAAGTTTTACACCCTGCTTGCACTCCTGCTGATGGCGGGAGGGGTGACAATGCAAGCGCAAAAAGCAACGAACATTGAGCAAATCATCAGGACGCCTAATAGCATTCCGTATGATATGGTCTATTCGGATGAAAACGGAATTACCACCTTTCAGATTTCAAATTCCTCTACAAGCCGCTTTTCCATTAACAGGTATTCAATTGATGGGCAGTTGTTGGGTTCAGTGATTCCTTGGAGCGACGAGGAATTAAGCAACACACGAATACATGACATGGATTTGTACAATGAACCTAATGGAGATGTCGGACTTTATTATGTGGCAACACGGATTGGAACCGACACCACGACTTTCCACAAAATCACCATCACCAAGGACATGGAGTTGATTCACGAGGGTTTTCAATGGTACGGCCTTGACTTCCCCACCCAAATTCAGGATAGGAACGGCGTGAAAACATTTGTAGTCAAGGACGGGGGTGTGCTCCTATCATATAACGACAAGTTCTTGGATAGCGTCCATATCGTCAGGTTTGCCGCTGATGGAGCAATCCTCGCGGAACGGAAGATGGAATGCTACGGCGGGCAAGTGAGCGGTGGCCTTGTTTATGAAGAATCGTATTACCACAAACTTATCCCCACTCCCGACTCGACTGGATGCCGCTTCATCACGGGACGACACTATGTATGGGGACCTTATAACCCTCCAGGGCCACTTGTCTATACTTGCTTCACGATGGATGAGCACCTCAATGTCGCGGATTCCATAAAGAACACCGACACGCTTTCATTCCCTTTCCTATGCGGTAATATGGCCTATTATCGGGTCAATCACCACAATGGCCGTTCTTATTCCATCAACTCTTTTTCCTTTCCTGCTTTCAATGGCAACCCCGAAATAGATAAAGACCTTTTGATGGGCGTATACGATGAAAACATGTTCCAATTGAACTACGCTTGGGCAAAACATAGCGACGAACACTTTGATGGAGGATTCGAGTACTCCATTGATTTCGACTCCGACGACAACGTGTATATGCTTGGAGACGTGGACTATGAGTTTCCTTACATCGCCTACATGGATGCCGACTTGAACAAAATCGGTGAGATTTACATCAAAGAACCCGATACACCTTTAGGCTCGCTGGTTCTTGTAGCCCTTCCTGAAGGCGGGTGCTTGGTAAGCAGTTCCAGCTTATATTCCTATGACGGGTACATTCACAAAGTTACACTATCCGACCTATTGGACATCGAAGAGGCCCATGACGCAGGCTTTGCCGTGGCGGTGGCCTATCCTAATCCTGGTGGAAACACACTTAATATCCGCACAGCCTTGCAGAATGCTCGCGTTGAGGTGTATGACATGAACGGAAGGCTCATCCACAGCCAAGCCCTCACGGAGAATGTGACGGGGATTGACGCTGGGGATTGGGCTTCGGGGGTTTATGTTTGGAAGGTGATGGCCGATGGCAAATTAGCGGAAACGGGGAAGTGGGTTAAGGAGTGAATGAAAAGGAAATCTCAAGAAGGGCCTTTGTGGATTTGATAATTATTTGTATTTTTGCACAAACAGAACAAAACCATGAAGTGCTTTCAAGACATAGATGAAGCGATAGCCAAAGTTGGCTTCACGGAGTCCACACTTCATGCCATTGATGAACTTGTAAACCAGATAGAAAATGGATCCACAGACCTTCCTCGATTTAATCTTCGAGAGCATTCAGGAGTCTGCAAGGCAGGCGCGGCTCTCATCGGGGCGACCCTCGTCGCAAGCTACGCTGAAAGAAGCCTTACAGCAAGTGGCCATGCTGGAAGCGGCCAAGGAGGCCCAAGCTATTGGGAAATAGTCTGAACCATGTCTCTTTAGAGGATATGCACCCCGCCAATGTGTTTATCGATGAAGTTACCTCGCTTCCCATCTGCATTGACTGTATCGTCAAATTCGTGAAGAAATGAATTTGATGGCACTTTGAGGAATCTGCATCTAATTGATTATCGGTACGATAGCCAAAAACCCGCACAAATCCGCACATTGTTTTTCTTGACAGGTGTGGGGATGTTGGTGTAGTTTTGCCGAAAATTTCTAAACCTAATAGTTATGAAAACGACAAAACAATTCTTGATGCTTTGCTGCCTGATGGTGATGGCGGCGATGGGTTACGGCCAAGAATGGGCCGTGTCAGTTGATCAAACAGAAATGGCAAAAGAGATGATTGCCGTCGACGGCGGCGAGCATATCCTTTCTGTTGGCTCCGCACCTGGTCGTGACGGATGCCTCCTAAAGGTGGACAAGGATGGCAACTATATCAGCCGACAGGTGCATTTGCCCGGGATGGCACTTCGGTATTATTCAGCCATTGAACTTGACAACGGAAACTACATGGCCTTCGGTATTTGTGACGATAGTCTTGCCGACCCCCATTACCAAAGGTACATGCAGGTGGATGTGTTCGACAGCCAACTTGAAAGCGTAGCATCACGGACATACGACATGGATGATGATGTGACCGATTTGTTCAGTTTCCCAGAAGAAGCCTTCCCTATGAAGTCCATCATAACCAGAAAGGGAACCGTGCTTTTGGCTGCTGTTCCCAGCAAAGAATACAGCTACCCCTATGGTT
>JAILBC010000087.1 GCA_024681295.1 Bacteroidales bacterium | reverse complement strand
TTTCAGCAGCAGCTCGGTCTTGAACTTGATGAAGTCCTTGGCATTGTCTTTCAGATACTTCTCCACATAGTCCGTGGGGTATACCTTGCCGAAGCTGTCGGGGTCGTGTTCCGGGGGAAGCAGCACCACGCGCACGTTCATGCCTTCGGCGAGGATCATGTCGGTGCCACGCAGGGCCGCATGGAGACCGGCAGCATCACCGTCGTAAAGCATGGTGATATTCTTTGTGTATCGTTTAATTAAACGAATCTGTTCTATTGTTAAAGACGTTCCAGAACTGGCCACCACATTCTCGATACCCAACTGGTGCATCCGCAGCACGTCGAAATAGCCTTCCACCAAGATGCACTCGTCTTTGTTGACGATGGCGCTTTTGGCGAAGTAGATGCCGTAGAGGGTCTCTTTCTTCTGGTAGATTTCCGACTCGGGTGAGTTCTGGTATTTGGCCAGTTTCTTCTCGGGGTCGGACTGAAGGATACGTCCGCCGAAGCCGATGACTTTGCCTGTGAGGTTGTGGATGGGGAACATCACCCGGCCGTGGTAGCGGTCGTAGTATTCGCCGTTCTGCCGTTTGATGCAAAACCCCACCTTCTCGAGAAATTCGGGGTCGTAGCCGTTCTCTTTGGCGTGTTGGGTGAAGGCCTCCCACGGAGAAGGACTGTAGCCCAAGTGGAACCGCTCGATGATGGGGTTGAGGAAGCCGCGTTCACGGAAATACTCCAAGCCCACCGACTTGCCCTCATCGGTGTTCCACAAGGTATCCACGAAGAACTTGTCGGCGAAGGCGTTGATGTTGAACATTTTCTCGCGCTCGGTCTGGGCTGCGATTTCCTCAGGCGTCAACTCCTTCTCTTCGATTTGGATGTTGTATTTTTTGGCCAGGTAGCGAAGGGCCTCGGGGTAGGTGAGGTGCTCATGTTCCATGAGGAACTTGGCCGAGTCGCCGCCCTTGCCGCAACCAAAGCATTTGAAGATGTTACGTGCCGGGTTCACGTTGAACGAGCCAGTCTTCTCGTTGTGGAAAGGGCACAGTCCGATGTAATTCGCCCCGCGTTTCTTGAGCGAGACGAATTCCCCCACCACTTCTTCGATTCGAGCGGTGGAGAGGATCTGTTCGACGGTTTCCCTTGGGATAGGCATTTTCTCTTCAAATGAAGTGCAAAGCTACGAAAAAACTTCGAGAGTCGGGAAAAATTTGTATTTTTGCAAGTTTAATGTTTATTGAGGAATGTACGCGCTTTTCAAGAAAGAGGTCAGCAATTTCATGAGTTCCCTGATTGGCATCATGGTCATCGTGGTGTTTCTGCTGATTACGGGACTGTTTCTCTGGGTGTTCCAAAGTGATTTTAATCTGCTTACATACGGTTATGCCAACCTTGACGGACTGTTCATCTTGGCGCCTTGGGTGTTCCTGTTCCTCGTACCAGCGGTCACCATGCGCAGCTTCGCCGAGGAAAACCGTACGGGCACCATTGAGATGCTGTTCACCAAACCTCTGTCGGATTGGCAGATTATTTTGGCCAAGTTCCTGGCCTGTGTGGTGCTGGTCCTTCTGGCCTTGATTCCCACGGCGGTGTATTATTTCTCGGTGTATCGCCTAGGTTTCCCGATGGGCAACCTCGACAGCGGCGGCATCCTAGGTTCCTACATCGGCCTGTTCCTGCTGAGCGCGAGTTTCGTCTCCATCGGCGTCTTTTGCTCGTCGGTGACCGGCAACCAGATCCTGGCTTTCATCCTCTCGGTGTTCCTCTGCGGCTTCATGTACATCGGCTTTGAGTTCATCTACTCCTTGTCGTTGTTCGGTCCCATCGACCTCTTCATCCAGCGCCTAGGCATGTCGGCCCACTACAGCTCCATCAGCCGCGGCGTGGTCGACACGCGTGACATCCTCTACTTCCTCGGGGTGATGGCGCTCTTCCTATGCATGACCAAGCTGGTGCTGGCCAAGCGCAAGTGGATTACCTCGTTCATCATTAGCCTGGTGCTCATTGTGACCATCAACGTCATCGGCTCGTTTGTGTTCACCCGTTTCGACCTCACCAGCGAGAAGCGCTATTCGCTTTCCGATACCACCAAGGAGACCCTCCGCGACCTCGACGACTACGTCTATTTCAAGGTCTATCTGGAAGGCGACTTTCCGGCAGGCTTCAAAAAACTCCGCCGAGAGACCAAGGAGATGCTCGACGAGTTCCGTGCCTACTCGAAATACATCGACTACGAGTTCATCAACCCCTCCGAGAGCACGGATCGTGCTGAGCTTTTGGAGACCTACAACACCCTCTACCGGCAGGGGTTGAACCCCACCGAACTCACCGACCAGCGGCCCGACGGCAGCGTCAGCCAGATGGTGATATGGCCAGGAGCCCTGGTGAGCTTCCGCAACAATACCGAGATTGCCATCGACCTGCTAGAGAGCCAACGTCCGGGCCAGTCGGGCGAGGAAGCCCTCAACGCCTCCATGCAGAACCTGGAGTACAAGCTCCTCGACGCCATCGTGAAGGTTACCCGAAGCAAACAGCCTAGCATCGCCTTCATTGAAGGCCACGGCGAACTTGACGAGAATGAGACCTACGACATCGTGGAGACCCTCAAGAAGGACTATCACGTGACCCGTGGCACCCTCGACAACAAGGTGGATGCCCTCATCGAACGCTACGAGGACGTCAACGGCGAGATCCACGCCAACATCAAATACGACGCCCTTGTCGTCGCCAAACCCACCCAGCCCTTCGATGAGAAGGAGAAGTTCCTCATTGACCAGTACATCATGCACGGCGGCAAGGTGCTATGGCTCGTAGAGCCTGTGTTCGCCACCATGGACAGCCTCACCTCACAGGAGTCGACGGTTGGTGTGGAGCAGGACCTCAATCTCGACGACATGCTCTTCCGCTACGGGGTGCGTCTCAACCGCAACCTGCTGCTCGACCTGAATTGCGCCGCTCTGCCTATCCGCACTGGCCAGGTGGCAGGTCAGCCCCAGCTGGAGTTCTACCGCTGGTTCTACTTCCCCTTGGTGCAGGCCGCCTCCAACCATCCTATGGTGCGCCACCTCAACGCCATCAAATTGGACTTCGTGAGCTCCATCGACGCCACCACTTCCGAAGGCAATATCGTGAAGACACCCTTGCTGAAGACCTCCGACTACACTAAGATCTCAGGCGTTCCCGTGTTTATCACCCTAGCCATGCTGCGGCAGAACCCCGACAAGCGCCTGTTTCCCTCCAATAGCCAAAACGTGGCCTACCTCCTCAAAGGCACCTTCCCCTCGCTTTATGCCAACCGCATCAATCCCGAGATTGAGGAAAGCAAGGAGATGGACTTCATGACAGAGAGCGTCCCCACCGCCATGATCGTGGTGGCCGACGGCGACGTCATCCGCAACCAAATCGACATCCTTAGCAAGAAACCCTTGCCCCTGGGCTACGACCAATACACCCAAAACACTTACGGCAACAAGGACTTCATTGAGAACGCCATCACCTACTTGGTAGAAGGCGAGAACCTCATCGCCATCCGCTCGCGCGAGTTCAAGATTCGCCTGCTTGACCCCGACAAGAAAGTCAACCAACGCCTCCGCTGGCAGTTGGTCAACATTCTGGTTCCCATTGGGATGGTGATGCTGTTTGGGTTGGTCGTGGCGTTAATACGAAAAAATAAATATCAATAAAATGAAAAAAAATAGATTTGCCATCATCCTTACCATTGTTCTGGTCGCCATTGCGGTACTTTTGATCTGGAACAACCGTTACCTCAGCTCCATCCGCGGCGATTCGGCCGATTTCATGGTGTGGGATACCGCCTCGATTACCAAAGTGTATCTCGCCGACCGTAGGGACCATGAGACCCTGCTGGAACGCAATGCCAACGGTAGCGGCTGGACCCTCAACCAGGACTACAAGGCCCATCCCAAGAAGATTGACCAATTGTTCTACACGCTCTACAAGGTGCGCGTTAGAATGCCCGTTTCGAAAGCCAGCCACGACAACGTCATCGCCCAGATGGCCAGTAGCAGCACCAAGGTGGAGGTCTACCAGATCGTTCCACGTATCAACCTGTTCAACAAGATCAAGCTCTTCCCCCACGAGAAGCGCACCAAGGTGTTCTACGTGGGCGAGTCGACCATGGACAACATCGGTACCTTCATGCTCCGTGAGGGCGCCGACCAGGCTTACATCGTCTACATCCCGGGCTTCCAGGGCTACATCTCCACCCGTTTCACCGCCGATCCTGACGACTGGCGCGATCACACCATCTTCCATGAGAACCTGGCCAACATCCAGAGTGCCAGTGTGGAGTTCGGCGACGACCCGACACGCAGCTTCCGTATTGACAACACCGGCCATCACCAGTATCAACTGACTCGCCTTGCCGACAACCAAGTGCTGCCCATGGACACCCTCAAGGTGATCAATTTCCTCTCAGCCTTCAGTGATGTCCGCTTCGAGTCGCTCATCAACAGCATCACCCCACAGCAGCGCAGAGACTCCATCTACAACTCTCCCTTCCTCCACCGTATCACTTTGGTGAATAAGGAAGGCAAGGAGGTCTCGATGAAGACCTACCCCAAGCGCCAGCAGACCCTGAACATCATCCCCGAGGAAGAACGCGCCATCGACGTTGACCGAATGTACGCCTTTGTCAACGATGACCGTGACTTCGTGCTGGTGCAATACTACATCTTCGACAAGCTGATCAACGACGTCAACTACTATGTAGCGGGCAACCCCATCCAATATGAAATTGACTACTATCAGGTCTTGAAATGAAGATCCTCCTGCTTGTCATCGGCAAGACCGACGAGGACTACCTCGTCACCGGCATCAAGAAATATGTCGGCAGGCTGGGGCATTACGCCTCGTTTGAAATGAAGGAGATTCCCGACATCCGCAACCGCAAGACGCTGAGCGAAGACCAACAGAAAAAGGCCGAGAGCTTCCTGCTGTTGCAACAGTTGCAGCCCGGTGACCAGGTGGTGTTGTTGGATGAAAGAGGAAAACAATACACTTCTGTTGAATTTTCGGAAATCATTGAAAAATGGACTGCTTCGGGAGCGAAGCGCATTGTGTTCATCATCGGCGGCCCTTACGGCTTTGCCCAGGAGGTCTACGACCGTGCCGACACGCAGATGTCGCTTTCCCCGATGACCTTTTCCCACCAGATGGTGAGGTTGATCTTCGTGGAGCAGTTATATAGAGCATTTACAATCCTAAAAAACGAACCGTATCATCATAGGGGGCATCCCGCAGGGATGCAAGCTCTGTAGCCGTGACATCCTACAGAGCTAGCATCCGCCTTTGGCGGATGCCCCGTATCAAACAAAGAAAAAATGAAACGAAACCTAATTATCTTGTTGTTGAGCCTATTGGCTTTTACCGGCTGCCGGGAGAAAGAACTCGACATGACGCTGGTCAAAAAAACCGTTTTTGAAGACGCCACCATCGCAGCCATCACGGTGAAAGATGCCTGGAACGTCACTGTGGTGCAGGATGGGCGGACCTATGTGGAACTGGAGTATTCTGCTTTTTTGGAAGATTATCTCAAGGTCGTGATGGAAACACAAGAGCTTAGCATCGGTTTCTACAGGTATTTGTATCTTCCCTCCAACACGGTGATGAACGCCACGGTACACACCGCTTCGGTGGAGAAACTTCATTTTTCCGATGCCACAAAAGTCATTTTGGATGGCATTTTTCCCGAGACGAACCTGACCGTTAAGCTCAGCGACGCAGCCACATGCAAAGGCGGTCGTTTCACAGGAAAGGCCGATCTGGAGTTGTCAGATGCCGCCACGATGGTCGGCTTTGATTTCGAAGGGGAGACCTGCTCGGTGGAGCTGTCCGATGCTTCAACCTTCAAGGGTAACCTATCGGTGATTGACCATTTGGATATCGTTGTTGAAGATGCCTCGCATCTGACCACCTATAGCGGTCACGCCCCTCATGCCGAAGTGGAAGTCAGCGACGCCAGTTCGCTCAATATGCTGGAGACCGAAGTCGGCACGATGAACATCACCGTGAAGGACGCTTCAGAAGCCTCCGTTTTTGTCACTACCACTCTCGAAGGCACCGTCAAGGACGCCTCGGAACTCTATTACAAAGGCAACCCCTCGTTAAACGTCACCTGCGACGATACCTCCGTCATTCGACCCTTATAAACTTTCCACTTTCCACTCTCAACTTTCCACTTAAAATGGGTTCCCGCGAACGAATAAAAAAAGGCTTTTCCAAGCTCCTCAAAGAAGAGAAGCTCAAGACGATTGCCAGTTATTTTGAGAATCCCGGTGAGGTGATCAGCCTGCTGAAGAGCTACTGGCACAGTGACAAAGGCCAGCAGAAACTTTTCGATGAGTTTAGCGAGAACACCATCACCAACTATATCATGCCCTACGGCATCTCGCCCAACGTGATGATCAACGGGAAGAACTACATCGTCCCCATGGTTATTGAGGAAAGTTCTGTGGTGGCTGCCGCCTCTGCCGCCGCCAAGTTCTGGGGCGACCGCGGCGGGTTCCATGCCGAGGTGCCCGACGTGCGCAAGGTAGGGCAGGTGCACTTCGGATGGAAAGGCAATCTAGAACAACTAGAGAAGCTATTTCCTGCCATCAAGGAACGCCTTTTAAATGACACAGAGTCCATCACCGCCAACATGAAAAAACGCGGCGGCGGCATCCTCGACATCCAACTGATCGACTATACCAGCAAGATTGCCGATTATTATCAGCTGCGGGTGGAGTTTAACACCTGCGACTCCATGGGCGCCAACTTCATCAACACTGTGCTTGAGCAGTTTGGCCATAGCCTCCACGACTTCTTCGCCGAGCAGAAAGAACTCCCTGAGGCGTTGCGGCAGTGCGAGATCATCATGACCATCCTCTCCAACAACACCCCCGACTGTAGGGTAAAGGTGTGGGTGGAATGTCCCGTGGAGCAGCTCGATGGTATCGACGAGCACCTCTCGGGTGCTGAATATGCCGTCAAGTTCAAGAAAGCTGTCGACATTGCCCATATCGACACCGACCGTGCCACCACCCATAACAAGGGTATCTACAACGGCATCGACGCTGTGGTCATCGCCACGGGCAACGACTTCCGTGCCGTGGAGGCGGCGGGCCACACCTATGCCTCGCGCAGCGGCCATTACGAGAGCCTCTCCACCGTAACCATCACCGATGGCATCTTCCATTTCGAGCTGGAGGTGCCCATGGCGCTGGGCACCGTGGGTGGGCTTACCAGCCTGCACCCACTCGCCCATAAGTCGCTCGAGCTCCTCGGCAATCCCACCGCCCCCGAGCTCATGACGATTGCCGCCACCATGGGCCTCGCCAACAACTTCTCCGCCGTGCGCTCCCTCACCACCAAAGGCATCCAGGAAGGCCACATGAAGATGCACCTCAACAACATCCTCAACCAGCTGAAGGCCACCGACGAAGAGCAGCGCCAGGCTAGGGAATACTTCAAAGACAAGACCGTCTCTTACGCCGCCGTGGAACAGTATTTGAAAACATTACGCCAATCATAATGGAAACGTTTCACTCTAATGGGAAGCTATTGCTGACGGGTGAGTACCTCGTTCTTCACGGTGCTGTGGCTCTGGCCCTGCCGACCAAATTGGGACAAACCCTGACGGTCTATAATTATCTTGACGATTTGATGCAATGGGATTCCTATCAACCTGATGGCAAATGGTTTTCCGCAAGGATAACTCCTGACACTTTGGAGGTGGATGAGACGGATAATCCCATCAAAGCGGAAAGACTGGTACAAATCCTCCAAGCCGTCCGTGAACTCAACCCTCAAGTCCTCCAACAAGGCCTCCACTTTGAAACCCGTCTCGAGTTCGACCCGTCCTGGGGCCTTGGCAGCAGTTCTACCCTTATCAATAACCTGGCACAATGGGCTGGAGTAAACCCCTACGAACTGTTGGTCTTGACTTTTGGCGGCTCGGGCTACGACATTGCCTGCGCCCGCGCCGAAGGCCCCATCCTCTATAAGATCATCGACCATAAACCCGGCACCGCCAAAGCCAACTTCAATCCACCCTACGCCGACCACCTCTTCTTCGTCTACCAAGGCCACAAACAGACCTCATCGACCGAGGTGAAAGACTTCAACGAGCGGTTCAACCCCGCTGAGCATCAAGACGATATGGAAACCGTGTCG
The DNA here is from genome assembly GCA_024681295.1 of Bacteroidales bacterium. GTDB lineage: Bacteria > Bacteroidota > Bacteroidia > Bacteroidales > F082 > Limimorpha. The sequence continues at coordinate 83,468 of JAILBC010000087.1, read as the reverse complement.
CAAATCAGCGCCACCCTGCCCCATATCACCAAATACGAAGAGTTCGAGAGCCTCATGCTCCTTCACGAAGTGTGCATCGCTCGCTGTACTGGCAAGACCATGGTGCAAAAGGAGTACCCCGACTTTCCTGGACAACTCAAGTCGCTCGGCGCCTGGGGCGGCGATTTCCTGATGGCCATCACCCAACAGCCCTTCGAGCAGGTGAAGGCCTACTTCCACGACAAAGGCATGAACACCATTTTCAGATACCAAGACCTCATCTTATGAACGAAAACACCATCCACGGCGGCGTGAAATGGCAAAGCCCCTCCAACATTGCCATTGTGAAATACTGGGGAAAACGTCCCGGCATGACGCAGATCCCGCAGAACTCCTCGGTGAGTTTCACCCTGAGCAAGTGCTGTACCGAGACCTCCATTTTTTACGAGGAGTCGGACCGCTTCGGGCTGCATTTCCGTTTTGACGGCAAGGAGAACCCTGAGTTCCAGACCAAGATTGCGGAGTTCTTGAAGCGCCATATCATCGCCTTCCCCTTCCTCGAAGAGATGGACCTCCACATCAACTCGCACAATACCTTCCCGCACTCGTCGGGCATTGCCTCGTCGGCCTCCTCGATGAGCGCCCTGGTGATGTGCCTGCTCGACATCGAACGTGAAGTCAAAGGAGGAATAGAACTGGATAGGAAACGTGCCTCCAATCTGGCCCGTCTCGCCTCTGGCAGCGCCTGCCGCTCGGTGTTCCCCAAGATGGCCCTATGGGGTGCCACGGAGGCCTTTGACGGCAGTTCCGACGACTTTGCCGTGTCGCTCGAAGACCAGATCCATCCGGTGTTCAAGACCTACCACGACAGCATCCTCATCGTGAGCGATGCCCAGAAGGCCGTCTCCAGCCGTGCCGGCCACGCCTTGATGGACGGCAACCCCTACGCCGAAGTGCGTTACGACCAAGCAAAACAACATACGGCTACCCTTCTGGAAGTCCTGAAAGCCGGTGACTTGGAGACGTTCTGCCGTATCACCGAGGCCGAAGCCATGCAACTCCACGCCTTGATGATGTGCTCCGATCCCTCATTCATCCTCATGAAACCCAACACCTTGCGGATCATCAACGCCCTCCATGAGTTCCGTCAAGAGACCGACATCCCCGTGTGTTTCACCCTCGATGCTGGTCCCAATGTCCACATCCTGTATCCCGACCGCGACACTGAGTTGGTGGAACGTTTCATCATGGACGAACTCGAACGTTACTGCGTCGATGGGAAATGGATTGCCGACAGGGTAGGCGACGGACCCCATAAATGCTGACACCATGACGGATAGGACCTACCATAGCAAAGTCATCCTTTTCGGCGAGTATTCCATGATATTCGACGCTACCGCCCTGATGATTCCCCTTCGGAAGTTCTCGGCCCGATGGCGCAATGCCTCCCACCTGTCGCCCGAAGCCACTGCGTCCAATAGCAGCCTGCAACGCTTTGCCGACTACCTCTCCACTCTCGACGAGGCCAAAACTGCCATCAATCTGCCACTTTTCAATCACGAGCTTCAGTACAATCTTTACCTCGATTCCGACGTGCCTTCGGGCTATGGCCTGGGTAGTTCCGGCGTGCTGGTGGCCGCTGTTTACGACCGTTTCGCCCTTCGCAAAAGCGATGACCTCCTACAGTTAAAGACCCTCTTCGGCAAGATGGAGAGCTTTTTCCACGGCAGCAGCTCGGGCATCGACCCCTTGCAATGCTACCTCGGGAAGCCCTTCCGCATCAGCGCCGAGGGCGTGACCCTGTTGCCTGAGGACTTCATCCCCTCGGATATCCATGTATTTCTTGCCGATACCGGCAAAAAAAGCAACACCAAGCCGTTAGTGCAGTATTTCAAGACCAAACGCGAAGATCCAAGCTATCTGGTGGGGTTCCAGACCCATTACGTTCCCTGCGTCAACGCCTGCATCGAGCATTTGACCAAAGGGGAGAAGTCGGCATTTTTCACTTCCCTCCGCCAACTCACTGACGGCCAGCTGAAGTTCCTCCGCCCGATGATTACCGACAACAGCATCGACCTCTTCCTGGAGCGTCCCGATTTTAACCTCGGTTTCAAGATTTCCGGTAGCGGGGGTGGGGGCTATGTTCTCGGTTTCACTGATGATATAGAGAAAACGAAAGAATTTATGGAAGGATATGACCTAATCTGGATTTGAGCATCCCCTAGGGGATGCTAGCTCTGTAGAATGGTTCCCGGCTACAGAGCTACCATCCGCCTTTGGCGGATGCCCATATTATGGATTTATTTTTTATCTTTGCCCATCCATTTAATCATGTCCTTCATCCGAAACATAGAAAACCGCATTGAGAAGTTGTTGATTACCGTCATCGACTTCTTCTATCCGCCGTTCAGGAAGATCATGCCTTTGGACCTGTTCCGTTACGGCTGTTGTGGCGGCTTGAACCTGGCGTTGGAATGGGTGCTCTACTATGTGTTTTACCATTACGTGTTCGATGAGAAGTTTTTCGACCTAGGTTTTGTGGCCTTCACGCCCCACATCGCCGCCTTCGTGTTCAAGTTCCCCATCACCTTCCTGACGGGCTTTTGGATGGCGCGTCACATCAGTTTCAGCGGCTCTACCCTGAGGGGCAGGACCCAGATTGTGCGTTATTTGCTGGTCACCGTAGGCAATATCCTGATCAACTATCTTGGCCTGAAGCTCTTTGTGGAGGTCTTCCACTGGTGGCCGACGGTTTCGTATATCATCATTTCCATTATCTGTGTGACCTTCAGTTACTTAACCAATAAATTCTATTCCTTTAAAAAAGCCAAGAACGATGGAAACCCTCCAGCTGATCAAGAATAAAATCATTTTAAAGTGGAAAACGGAAAGTGGAAAGTGGAAAACTTTCAACTCTCCACTTTCCACTTTCCACTCCCAAGGGTTAAAGGTGGTCTTCACCAATGGCTGTTTCGACATCCTGCACCGCGGTCACGTGGAGTATTTAGCGAAGGCGGCTGATATGGGTGACGTGCTGGTGGTGGGTTTGAACACCGATGCTTCGGTACGGAGGCTGAAAGGGAAGGGGCGACCCATCAATAACGAGGAAGCCCGAGCCTTGGTGTTGGCTTCGTTGAGTTTTGTGGATGCCGTGGTGTTGTTTGACGAGGACACCCCGTTGGAGTTGATCAAGGCCGTCCATCCCGATGTCTTGGTGAAGGGGGCAGACTACAAGCCCGAAGAAATTGTGGGCGCCGATTTCGTCACTTCCTACGGAGGCACCGTAGCTACCATCCCTTTGGTAGAAGGCTATTCCACTACAAAGATTATTACCTCTAACCTCTAACCTCTTATCGCTAACATCACCCAATCTGGCTCCAGTCAAACGTCTGGGCAAACAGCTCCTTGTAATGCTCGCGGAGCATTCGGTTCTCGGGCTTGATGAGCTTGGGGTCGTCGTTCAAAAGACGGATGGCAGCCTCACGGACCTGGGAAATCAAAGCCCCGTCTTTCTGCAAATCGCCGATGAGCATCTCGATCTGGCCGGACTGCTTTAATCCGCCAGTCTCGCCGGGACCGCGCAATTGCAAATCCACCTCGGCAATCTGGAAGCCGTCGTTGGTGGAACACATGGTCTTCATGCGGGTCTTGCCGTCGTCAGTGAGCTTGTGATCGGTGACCAGAACGCAATACGACTGATCGGCACCACGACCCACACGGCCGCGCAACTGGTGCAATTGTGAGAGACCGAACCTGTTGGCATTCTCGATGATCATCACCGTGGCGTTGGGGATGTTCACGCCCACCTCGATGACGGTGGTGGCAACCATGATCTGGGTGTTCTTCGTGATGAAGCGCTGCATCTCGAAGTCCTTGTCCTCGGGTTTCAACTGGCCATGGCATACGGAGATTTTGTACTCTGGCTCAGGAAAATCCCTTAGAAGGGCTTCATAGCCTTCCTGCAAAGCGATCATATCGGTCTTCTCCGATTCCTTGATGAGAGGATATACCACGTAGATTTGCCGTCCTTTTGCGATTTGCTGCTTCATGAACATCATGACGCGGTAGCGGTCGTCGTCGTAGACGTGATAGGTCTCCACGGGCTTGCGGCCAGGGGGCAGTTCATCGATCTTCGACACGTCGAGGTCGCCGTATTGGGTCATGGCCAGGGTGCGGGGGATGGGGGTGGCAGTCATCACCAGCATGTGGGGCGGACGCTCGGTCTTCTCCCAGAAACGGGAACGCTGCGCCACGCCAAAGCGGTGCTGCTCATCGATGATGGCGAGTCCAAGATTCTTGAAAGCCACCTTTTCCTCAATGAGGGCGTGGGTGCCTACGATGATCTGCAAAGAGCCGTCCTCCAGTCCCTCGTGGATCTCGCGGCGTTCCTTGGTCTTGGTGGAGCCGGTGAGCAGAGCAAACTTTACGGGCATGTCCTTAAGCAATTCCTTCAACGTAGCATAATGCTGGGTGGCCAATATTTCGGTGGGAGCCATCATGCAGGCCTGATAACCGTTGTCGAGGGCCAGTAGCATTACCATGAGGGCCACAATGGTCTTGCCGCTGCCCACGTCACCTTGCAGCAGACGGTTCATCTGATGGCCGCTGCCCATGTCGATACGAATCTCGCGGATGACACGTTTCTGGGCGTTGGTTAGGGGGAAGGGGAGATGCTCCTTATAGAAGGTGTTGAAATAGTCGCCTACCTGGCTGAACACATAGCCTCGGTAAAGGCTCTCGCGGCGTTTCTTAGCGCGTAACAGTTTGAGTTGGAAGAAGAGATGCTCTTCGTACTTCAATCTTCGTGTAGCCTGCTGAATCTCAATATTGTTCGAGGGGATGTGAATCTGGTAATAGGCGTATTTTCGAGGGATGAGCTGCTCCTGCTGCAGGATGTTCAGGGGTAAGGTCTCGGGAATGAGGTCCATCACCTGTTGGAGGATCTGGCGTTGGATCTTGGCGATCTGCCGGGTGCCGAGACCATGGTCTTTCATCTTCTCGGTGGTGTTGTATACGCCCTGCAAACCCTCGCCGATGAGGGGGTCGCTGGGGTTGTATTCCTCAATCTCGGGGTGGACGAAGTTGTAATTATGGTTGAATTCAGAAGCTTTGCCAAACAAAACATATTTCACATTGGGCTTAAAGCGGTTCTTGATCCATTTCAGTCCACGGAAGAATACGATTTCGATGGAACCGGTCTCGTCGGTGAAACGGGCGGTAGCTCTTTGAGCCCGTGGCGCTCCGATGAGTTGCACGTTGCTGATGGTGCCGATAAGCTGGTAGTAAACCAAATCGTCGTTCACCTGGGCCACCTTGTGGATCTGGCTCTTGTCGACATACCTAAAGGGAAACTGGTTGAGCATGTCCATATAGGTGAAGACCTTGAGTTCCTTGCCCAGGATCTCCGCCTTTTTCGGCCCCACGCCCTTCAGATAGCTGATGTTGGTATGCAAAAGATTTACTTCCATTGGTGGCAAAGATAATAAAAAAACGAAAAACCATCTATAGGAATCGGCGACGAAAAATCATCCGCCAAAGGCGGATGAAAGCTCTGTAGAACGCATCCCATCTACAGAACTAGCATCCCCCAGGGGGATGCTAGAAGGGTTAAATCCGATTCTCTACAGAGCTACCATCCCCTTCGGGGATGCGAGCTCGGCTCTTATTCACCAAAATAACACCTGTAAACACCAACACCGCTGCCAAAACCTTCTGCCACGTCAACCGATCCATGCCTAAGATGATGGCAGTCACCATCCCAATTAATGGCTGGACATAGGTATACAAACTCACCACCGTGGGACGCAGTTGTTTTTGCCCTATAGGTAGCAAAAAATACGCTATAAATGTAGCAAATACGATAATATATCCCAATTGTAACCAATAGCTGGTGCTCATCTCAGCAAAGGGGAGATGGGTCAGCTCCTTGATATCCAGCGGCACGGCCACAATGGTAGAGAAAAGGAAGATCCACTTCATGAAGGTGACCACATGGTAGCGTTGGATTAAAGGCCTGAAGATGCCGAGATAGGAGGCAAAGAAAAGGCAGTTGCCGATCATCAGCAGGATGCCGATGGGTTTGGACTGGGTGATGCCGTTGCCATGTACGCCGATGGTATTCAGGACTAGCAGGATGACACCCACGAAACTCATAGCTACGCCGCCGGCCTTCTTCATGGTGATGGGCTCCTTCAAGGCGATGGCGGCGATGAACATGGTGAAGATGGGGGTGGTGGAAGTGATGATGGAGGTGTCCAACGGCGTGGTGAACTTGCTCGACTCCAGATAGGCCAACTGGGTCAACAGAAACCCCAGCATGGAGGCTACAAAGATGCCGCACAAGTCCTTGAACGGCACTTTCTCCTTGGGCAGAAACAAGGAGATCAGCCAAAACAGGAGGCAAGCTCCTACGGACCTAAAGCAGAATAAACCCAAAGAGCCGACCAACCCACTGTTGGTCAGCTCTTTGCAAATGATGATATTGAATCCGAAAATGGTATAGGCCCCCAGTACAGAGAGGTGTCCTAATAATTTTCCGTTTTCCGTTTTCAACTTTCCGTTTTTAATACTCCCACAGGCTCTGTTCAAAGTCAAACATCTCGTCTTTGATACGCTCTGACTCGTAGAGGGCGTCGATGTTGAGGGCGTAAGAGTTGATGTAGCGGTCATACATGTTCTCTTCCTTGACGATGTAGCTGTCGAACACGCGCTTGGTGAAGATCTCTTCGTAGGTGCGGCGCTCGGCGCTGTTCTTGCGGTTGGCCACAAAGGCCTCGGAGAGCACCTTACGGGTGTTGTCGTCGTACGGAATCCAGCAGGCCTGCGACAGACCGTCTTCGTCGACGATGATGGGGCCGAGGGCGATGATGCGGACCAGGAACTGCGACAAGTGCTTGTCGAAGTACCAGTCTTCCTTGATGCGGAGACGGGTCACATTGGCCATACGGTCCTTGAAGATAATCTCATTGGCCACTTCCACGCCGTCTTTCATGATGACTGGCGGGTCGCCGATCTTGGTGTTTTCCTTCTCGAAGTCGTCGCGGGTGAGCGGTGTTACCATGTCGTCGATGTTGTTCTCCACGCGGTAAGCGGTGATGCGTCCGTCGAGGATGCCATCGTAGAGCACGGTGACGAGGTTACGCCAGTCCTCGGTGGGGTTCACGGGGTAGTAGAACACCTGGTTGATCTTCTGGCGGAAGTCGATCTCACGGATGATGGTCTTTTTCCACATCACATACTCCTCGCGGACCTCCGGCAGGGGAGAGAGCTTCTTTTCGACCATGATCTCCTGACGTTTCGACAGGATGCTGTTCTTGGGCGGCTTAGCCTCGGTGGTCTGGGCCTTGAGGCTCAGTGCCATGCCGAGAAGCATCGCAATGGAGCATATGGAAACGAGTGTCTTTTTCATCTTCTATGGTTTTTAAGTTATTTCTTATTTGATTTCCACGCCGATTTGGCTGTCAAGCACCTTCTCCTTGTTGTCGTTACCTTTCACGCGGATGGCGGTGAACATGAAGAGGTCGCCGGTGTTGGCGGAGTTGAACACGCTCTTCAGGGTCTCGCTGAACTTGGAGCCGTTCACCTTCTCTTCTTTCACGGTACCGGCCTTGGTCTTGTATTTCACAGTGTAGCCGACCACGTCGTAATGGACGCCGTCGAAGTCGAAGTCTTTCATCTCGGCTCTCACGCAGTTGGCGGCGAGCAGGGCGCTCTTGGTGACTTTGCCGTCGACAACGTTGTCGATCTTGGCGGTTGGTTTGGGCAGTTCCTTCACGCGGAACTTCATGCTGCCCAGCGAACTGCCTTGTGAACTGACGTTGACGGTCACTTCGCTTGGGTTGCCCACCACGCGGAGGTTATAGGTGCCGTTACCCGTACGGGTCAGGTTGGCGCCAGAGGCAGTGGCGGAGATCTCGCCGCCCACGCCGCCTCCGATGGCGATCGGGTTGTCGATACCGGCATACACCACGTTCATTTTGGTAGCGGAGACGCTCACCGCAGGAGGAGCCACGGTGAAGCTGTTCTCGAAGGTATAGTCTTCCAACTCGTTGGTCTTGGGGTTGCGCATCTTGATGACACCAGTGTACTTGTGGGTGCCCACGCCGACGTTGTATTCAAGTTCGATGACACCTTGGCTGTTGCTGGTGTATTCCTTCTCCTGGCCCCCGTCGAGGCGTACCATGGCGGTGGTCTGGGTGTTCTGCCAGGCCGTCACCATGGCTTGGGCACGGTATCTCTGGCCAGAGAGGATGTAGCTGCTCTCGGCGAACACCTTGGCGCCGACTTCGTCGAAGGTAAAATCTTCGGCGTGGACGGCCTGTGCCAGATGGGTCACAGCGTTCAACTCGGCAGTCTCTACCTCCGAGATGATCTTGTTGAGCAGGGTGATGTCGGCAATCAGCACGGTGTGGTGGAAGTTGCGGTATTCCCAGCTCTTCTGGAGTTCGTCGGAGGCATCGGGAGCGTAGTCGATCTTGGTTCCGATGGAGTCGCCTTCGGTGTATTGGGTGTCGGTGATGAGACCCAACTCGTGGATGTGCTCCACGCCCATGATCTTCACGATCTCGTTACGGTATTCCTTGATCTTGTCGTTGAGTTCAAAGGCTCTTCCGTTGCCTTCGGGGTCGCCCATCATATAGGCAGTGGGTTTGTTGTAGTTGTCCCTCGACTTGATTTCGGAGGTGTTGATGTTATAGAACAGACGTCCGTCGTATTGGAGGGTGTCGCTGCTTTTCAACAGTCCAAATTCAACGGCTGAGGCATAGTCTTTCTCTTCGATTTTTTTAACCAGATCCCACTTCATGGCTTCGAGGTAGTTGATCATTGCGGTCGACTTCTCTCTCAGTTCCTGGGCTTGTTCCCAATAGGGACCCACTTTCTCTTGGTCCAGCATGTATTGTTCCTCGAAGGTGGTGTAGCGTTGTGAGATCTGCTGCATCAGCGTGATGTTAGTCTCCTGGACGCCGGTATTCACCGTGTCGAAAGCGTCGAGGATGTCTTTCGAGACATTCATGGCGAGAAGGGCAGTGTACACGAGGTACATCATGCCGATCATTTTCTGTCTCGGGGTTTCTTTTGCGCCTGACATAGGTTCGTACTCCTTTTTTAGTTAGTTGAAAATGAGTAGATTATGCCTTGATGTTCATGGCTGACAACATGCCGCCGTAGACGCCGTTGAGGGCGCTCAGGCGTGATGACAGCTGGTTCAGCTGCTTGTTGAGCTCGTTGGTGTTGTTGGCCGAGTTGTTGAGGTTGTCCATGTAGCTGTTCATCGTAGCGGCGAGTTTGCTGGAGGCGCTGGAGGTCTGTTCCATGCTCTGGAGCTGCAGTTCGTAGATGGAATTAAGGGACTGCATGCTGGTGGCCACTTTCTTGAGCGTGTCGGTGTCGAGCGCGCTGAAGTCGAGTTTGCTCAGCGAGGTGCTCAGCTGCTGGGATGACTTGACGTAGTTGTCAGCGAAATTGTTGATGCTGCGAGTGGCTTGCTCCATGGCGTTGGTGTAGTCGTGGGTGGCGGCCATGGCTTGCTCCATGGCGTGTTCCATCTCGGGGGTGTTGAGGTTGGCGCCGCTTCCACCGTTGCCGCTGGTGCCGAACACGGTGTGGGCTTCGCCGTCCCAGTCTTCTTCAAGTTCTACGAAGACATTGTCCCATTGATACTCCAAATGCTGCGGTTCGAAAGCCGAAAGGAAGAAAATCAAAGCCTCAACGCCCAGACCGAGACCCAACATGAAGTCGGCGCCGGGGATGTGGGTCAATTTGAAGTAGGCACCCACCATCACGATGGAGGCACCGAAACCGTAAACGTAACCCATGAAGGTCTTGTAACCTTTGGTCTGCGTGAGTGCTTGGAATTTTTTAAATCCTGAAAGATTTTCCTGTTTTTTTGCCATGACAAATTAAATACTAAAAAATTGTTTGTTATAATCGATTATAGTTAACTTTCCGTTTTCCGTTTTCCACTTTCCGTTTATCTATACACATTCGACATCTTCGGATTGTCGCCCTTGTTGCGGCCCATGTAAGGCTGGATGGTGCGGAAGCCGATGTAGCTACGGGCGGTGTCCTGATATTCGTAGTCGCGGGTGGTCACCTGGATGTAGTAGGAGATGTCCTTCCATGAGCCGCCACGCACCACCTTACGCTTCATGACCGGCGGGTCGTCGTCCGATGCGTTATAGGTGTAGTCGGGGTTCATGTCCCAGGTGAAGTTGTACGAGGTGGGGTCGAAGGCGCTGTTGGTCCACTCAGCCACGTTGCCGGCCATGTCGTAGAGGCCGTAGTGGTTGGGAGGATAGCAGCCTACGATGAGGGTGCGAAGACCACCGTCGGCGAGGTAGTTGCCACGGAGGGGCTTGAAGTTGGCCAAGAAGCAGCCTTGCACGTTGCGAGTACCGGGACCGCCCCACGGATAGGGGTTCAAACGGTCGCCGCCACGGGCCGCCCACTCCCATTCGGTCTCGTTAGGCAGACGGAACTCCGATACCAAGGCGTCCTTTTTCGAGGACAGGAAGGCGTTCTTCAGCTGGGTTCTCCAGGTGCAGAACGCACGGGCCTGCTGCCAGGTCACACCTACCACCGGGTAGTTGTCGTAGGCTTGGTGCCAGAAATAACGCTCGGTCATGGGGTCGTTGAACGAATAGGCGTAGTCGTGAATCCAGCACAGTGTGTCGGGATAGACGTTGATGGCCTCCTGACGCACATACACTGAACGGTCGGTATAGCCCTGCTTACGGTTCGACCAGGCGCCCTTACGGTTGGCTGAGATGCCGTTGTCGGCCTCACCCAGCGAATAGTCGTTCATGGTGAGGTCCTCGCCCTCAAACTCCTTGGCGGCAGCAGCGCGCAGGTCCACCCAATAATATGAATAATAAAGTTTTCTGGTGTCAATCTCCTTGGCGCGGAAATAACGCTCATGCTCCGGGAGGTACATGGGCTCCAAAGCCTCACGGATGTCCTGGTCCTTGCTGTTCCAGTCGATCTTCTCTTTCCAGTTCAGCATCGGCGGGTCAAGAGGCTCACCGTTCTTGGTCTCGGTGATGGCGTACACCTCGGGGTTGACATCAGCCAAAATTCTTCTCGCGATGGAGTCTCTCACCCAGTAAACAAACTGGCGGTACTCGTTGTTGGTAATCTCGGTCTCGTCCATGAAGAAAGCCGACACCGAAACGGTCTTGGGCTCGTAGAGCATGGAGGTGTTGATGTCCTCGCCGCCTACACCCATGGTGAAGCTTCCCATTGGGACGAACACCATGCCGTAAGGATCGGGCTGACTGAACGAAGCGCTCGACTTGCGGACGCCAACCAACTCACCTTGGGTGCGCGGGTTGCCGCATGAAGCCAGCAGAATTACCACGGAAAAAACAAACAGTAATTTTTTCATCTTCTTGAGATTCATATGTTTATCTATCTTCTTAATGTTCGGGGTCTAAAGCAAATAACCGACAAATTTAGATTTTATTGTATGAGGGTGTGTTTTTTTTATCCATTTATAAGTATCTCACGCTGCGGTAATCTCTCGGGGTACGGTTCATATCCAGTTTGAAGCAGTAGCTGAGGGCGATCTCATGCGACCCCGGGATGTTGTAACCCATGGTGTTGATATCGTAGGCGTAGCCGAGCACGAAGTCCTTGATGGTCAGTCCCACGGTGATGCCCACCGACTCCTCTGGACGGTAGTTGACACCCAAGGAGAAGAGGTCGTTGTAGACCACCTTGGCGCCGGCGTTGAGCTGTGCCGACGAGAGGTTGGTCATCACGTTGACCGAGGGGATGAACTTGAAAGCTGGCATCGATTCGAACAAGAAAGGATAGCCTGCCACAAAATACAAAGTGCGGTCAGTGGTGAAACTGGCCGCGGTCTGGTCATCTCCCAAAGCCTTGCCAGTGGTGTTTAAAAGGTTGATGGCCGACACGCCCACGTAGAACGACTCGGGAATCTGCCAGAAGGCACCCACGCTAAGGTCAAACAGCATGCCGCTCTCCTCGCCAAGTTGGCTAATCAAGGGGTCGCCAGGCTGTGTCGTGACGAGCTGGCCGAAGTTGACAGTGCGGTTCAGGAGACTCACCGACACGCCCAGTCCCATGGTGGAGCCGCCCATGTCGATGTGATAGGAATAACCCAGTCCCACGTTAGTGTTCTTCTCGAAGCCCAACTGGTCGTTCAATACGGAGAAGCTGATGCCGCCGCCCAAAGCCCTGATGGGCATGTCGCCCGTCACCAGAAGGGTGGTGGGGGCAATCTCGTTCCCGTCAGTGTCGGTGAAACCCGCCCACTGCTGACGGTAGATGCCCAACACGTTCACCCCCTCGCTCAAGCCGGCAAAACCGGGGTTGATGTATGCGTAGGAATTGTTGAAGTTGGTGAAGATGGGAGCCTGCTGCGCCCTGACCCCTGCTATGGCGACAAGCAGGAAGGCAATGAGGACGGTGGCTTTCATTTTTGACATGTTCGGGCGGTCTTTTTCAAACAAGCGGCTAAATTACAAAAATATTGTATTCACAACTCAGAAATCACCTGAAAAGTTTGATTATGTCGTTGCCATTGGCGAAAATCACCAAAGCGAGCACGATAGCAAGGCCGATATACTCGGCAATTTCCATGAATTTGTCGCTGGGTTTTCTCCGAGTGATAATCTCATAGAGCAGGAAGAGGATGTGGCCGCCGTCTAGTGCTGGGATGGGCAAAATGTTCATCACGGCTAGGGCGATGGAAAGGAAGGCGGTGAGCCTCCAGAACATGCTCCACACCCAGGTGTCGGGGAAGATCTTGCCGATGGAGATGAAGCCGCCCACACTCTCGTAGGCCTTGGTGCTGGGGTTGAAGATCAGCTTGAGTTGCTTCCAGTAGTCGGAGATCTCAGAGAAGGTCTTGGAGAACCCGGCGGGGATGGCCTGCCAGAAGGTGTATTCCACGGTGCCCATGTTGAAGTATTCGCTCAATGGGGCGCAGTACACGCCGATGACGCCCTCCTCCGGCAGATGCATGGCGAAACGCAATGTGTCGAAATCGCGCACCGCGCTGATGTTGATGTCTTGATCCTTGAAAGTCTTGATGTTACGCACAAAGTCCTGATAATAGGGGGTGGGGATGTCGTTGACGCCGACGATGACGTCGCCGACTTCCATGCCGGAGGCCTGTGCCACGGAGCCTGCGCTGAAGTCGGTGATCACGAAGGGGGTGCGGTAGGTGATGAAGTTCACGTCCTGACTGCTGAGCAGTTTGGCAGTGGCGTCATCGGGCAACTCGATGACCACCACCTGACCGTCACGTTCTACCTCCACGGTGTGGGCGTCGGCCAGGATCATCTCCATCTGGATGCGTTGGAAGTCAGCGACTTCCTTGCCGTTGACGCTCAAGATCTTGTCACCGTCACGGAAGCCGAACGACTGTGCCAGACTGTCGGCGGCGATGCCGTATTTGTTGACCTCTGAAGTGGGGAGGTACTGCTCGCCGTATTTCGAGAGTAGTCCGATGTAGATGCAGATGGCCAGCACCACGTTCATGAACACGCCGGCTACCATGATGATGAAACGCTTCCAAGCCGGTTTGGAGCGGAACTCCCAATCTTGTGGCGGCTGCTTTATCTGTTCCTTGTCCATCGACTCGTCGATCATGCCGGCAATCTTGTTGTAGCCACCCAAAGGGAACCACCCGATGCCGTATTCGGTGCTGTCGCTGGTGCGCCAATCATCGGGGTCGAGGGTGCTCAGGTCGATGGGCTCTACCTTGGTCTGCTTCTTTCCAGCGGCGTCTTTATACTCTGTAACTGTATATTTTTCAGGTACGTTTTTGGAGAAGAATTTCCAGCGAAGTTTGCCGTTGACGCGCTTCACCCTAAGCAAGGAAAAACCCCAGTCAAAGAATAGATAGAATTTGTCGACCCTGACCTTGAATGCCTTTGCTGCCATGAAATGGCCCAGCTCATGTACAAAGATTAGGATAGATAACGCTAAAAAGAACTGTATTACTTTAATTAATATAACCATAATAAAACTTTCCGTTTTCAGTTTTCAGTTTTCCGTTTCAAAATTGATATAGTCCGTAGGATTCAATGATATGCCGTTTCTCCAAAGCTCGAAATGGAGCATAGGGCCTTCGGAGAGTTCGCCAGAGGCACCCAAGATGGCGATGGCTTCACCGGCTTTCACGAAGTCGCCTTCTTTCTTCAGCAGGGTGGCGTTGTGTTTGTAGCACGAGAAGTAGTTGCCTTCGTGTTGTATGCCGATGATGTAGCCGAAGTCGAGGGTCCACGAGGCGAACACCACGGTGCCGTCGAGGGTGGCTTTGATGACTTGGTTTTCGGTGGAGACGATATCGACGCCATAGTGCCCCTCGGAGGGGTCGTACACCTTGGCGATGCTGCCAGTGATGGGGGTGAAGAAGTTGGCTGCGCCATTGTAGGGCGGGGTCTTCACTAGACTGGCATCCTCGCTTAGGTTATAGAGGTTTTCTTCCTCGAACTCGGCACGGAAGGCGGAGTCGATGGGCGAGGGACGGGTGTCCATCGTGTCGAGGTTGAAGCCCATCAAGGGGGCGTAGATGTCGCGTTGGTCGAGGCTGTCGTTTTCGAAGGGGTAGCCCTCGATGACCATCTTCAAGTTGTTGAAATACACATCCTTGCGAGCCAGTTCCCGTTCGATGGAGTCGGCGCGCCGGTTAAGGGCGTACACCTCGCGTTCCATGGAGGTTTGGTCGGTGTAGCCGGGGATGTATTCGCGCAAGGGGGTGTAGGCGATGGCGAGATAGGTGATGGCCATCAACACGAGGATGAGGCCGAGGGTGATGAGGCTGAGCTTCATGAGGTTGATCTTGAAGTCCACAATGGGTTCCATGGTCTCCTCGTTCGAAACCATGAAGACATACTTCCCTTTGCACTTCAGCTTTTTCTTTCTTTTCTTTTCTTCTTGCTCGGCCATCGTTTTGGTTTTAGCCTGCAAAGATACAAAAAAAGTCGGCCATACGACCGACTTTTTCAGTTTTCCACTTTCCTCTTTCCACTTACATCATTCCGTCCATTCCGCCGCCCATTGGCATGGGAGGGGTAGGAGGTGTGGGCTCCTTGTGGTTGCTGATGACGCATTCGGTGGTCAGCAGCATGCCAGCGATGGAGGCGGCGTTTTCGAGGGCGACTCTCGACACCTTGACGGGGTCGATGACACCGGTGGTGAGCAGGTTCTCATACACCTCGGTGCGGGCGTTGAAGCCGAAGTCGTTCTTGCCTTCCTTCACCTTGTTGACTACGACCGATCCTTCGAGGCCGGCGTTCTCAACGATCTGGCGCAGGGGCTCTTCCAGAGCGCGCTTGATGATGGCGATACCGGTGGTCTCGTCCTCGTTGTCGCCCTTCATCTTCTCGATGGCCTTGATGGCACGGATGAAGCCGACACCGCCGCCGGGGATGATGCCCTCTTCGATAGCGGCGCGGGTAGCGTTCAGAGCGTCCTCCACGCGGTCTTTCTTTTCCTTCATCTCCACCTCAGAGGCGGCACCCACGTAGATGACTGCCACGCCACCAGCGATCTTTGCCAGGCGCTCTTGCAGCTTTTCGCGGTCGTAGTCGCTTGTGGTGGTCTTGATCTGGGCTTTGATTTGGGCGGTGCGGGCGTCGATGTCCGCCTTGGCACCGTGGCCGTTCACGATGGTGGTGTTGTCCTTGTTGATGCTGACCTTGTCGGCCTGACCCAGCATCTGCAGGGTGGCATCTTCAAGTTTGTAGCCCTTCTCTTCGCTGATGACGGTACCTCCGGTCAGGATGGCAATGTCTTCGAGCATCTCTTTACGGCGGTCACCGAAGCCAGGAGCCTTCACGGCGGCGACTTTCAGCGATCCACGCAGGCGGTTCACCACGAGGGTGGCCAAGGCTTCACCGTCGATATCCTCGGCGATGATGATCAGCGGACGGCCGGTCTGCAGGGTCTTCTCAAGCACAGGGAGCAGGTCCTTCATCACAGAGATCTTCTTGTCGTAGATCAGGATGAAAGGATTCTCGTAGACGGCTTCCATCTTCTCGGTGTTGGTCACGAAGTAAGGCGAGATGTAGCCACGATCGAACTGCATGCCTTCCACCACGTCGACGTAGGTACGGATGCCCTTGGCGTCCTCAACGGTGATGACACCTTCTTGTTTCACCTTGCCCATGGCCTCGGCGATGAGACCGCCGATCTCGGTGTCGTTGTTAGCCGAGATGGTGGCCACTTGTTTGATCTTCTCGTTGTCGCCATCGACCTTCACGGCCATCTTCTTCAGCGAAGCCACCACAGCGGCCACAGCCTTGTCGATACCGCGTTTCAGGTCGAGCGGGTTGGCACCAGCGGTGACGTTCTTCAGGCCGGTGGCCACGATGCTCTGTGCCAGCACAGTGGCGGTGGTGGTACCATCACCAGCCAGGTCGTTGGTCTTGGAAGCCACTTCCTTCACCAACTGGGCACCCATGTTCTCAACGGGGTCGAGGAGTTCGATCTCCTTGGCCACGGTCACACCGTCCTTGGTAATCTGGGGAGCGCCATACGATTTTTCGATGACCACGTTACGGCCTTTGGGGCCGAGGGTCACCTTCACTGCGTTTGACAATGCGTCGACGCCTCTCTTGAGGCCGTCGCGTGATTCAATATTGAAAAGAATATCTTTAGCCATAGTTGTAAGTTTTAAATGATTGCGATAACATCAGATTCTCTCATGATCATATAGTCCTTGCCATCGAGGTGGAACTCGGTGCCGGCGTATTTGCCGTAGATCACGGTGTCACCCACTTTCAGGGTCATTTTGTTGTCCTTGGTGCCGGGACCGACGGCGACGACGGTGCCTTGCTGGGGTTTTTCTTTAGCGGTGTCAGGGATGATGATGCCACTGGCAGTCTTCTGTTCGGCGGCGGCGGGCTCGATCACCACGCGGTCAGCCAAAGGTTTGATAGTTAATTTTGCCATTTTGTTATGATTTAATTGTTGTTTTGTTCGTTGATGCGGCCTCTTGGTCAGAATTCATGCCAAAATGAAAAAACAAAAAAAATGTCAGAATTTCTGACATTCTGACATTCTTTACAGTTGTTCTGACGGATTCAATCCAATGGGCCTTACTCGGCTGCCGGAGCGTCGGTGACCGGCGTGGCAGGCATGTTGAGTTCAATCTGTTCGCGAATCTGCGAGTCCTGAACGTCGCCTGTTCCGTTGACCTTGATGGACATGCTTGACACCAGGCACAACACCACCAGGATGATGGCCATCGTCCAAGTGGCCTTCTCAAGGAAGTCGGTGGTCTGGCGAACACCCATCATCTGGTTGGCACTACCAAAATTTGAAATCAAGCCGCCGCCTTTGGAGTTCTGGACCAAGACGACCAATCCAAGCAAAACACTGACAACCAGAATTAAGATTACGATTACTGTGTACATGTCGATTATGATTTTGTTGTTTGACTTTCTTTTATCTTTTCAATTTGGGCTGCAAAATAAACACTTTTTTCTGGAAAAAGCAAACTTAATTTTTCATAGATTTCGATGGCCTTGTCCAGATAGCCCTGTTTTAGGTATATTTTGGCCAGTGTCTCGCTCACGATGTCGCCTTTGTCGATGATGCTGTTCTGGGCCATCGAGATGGGGTTGTAGAACTCGGCCCTCGGGCGCGAGATGCTCGGGTTCTCGGCGATGAACTTGTCGATGAGCTCCTTCCGGCTCATTTTTTTCTGAGGCACTTCCTCTTCTTTTTCTTCTTCCTTCCGCTGCTTCTCCTCTTCCATCTGTTGCAGGCGCGATGCGATGAGCTCTTTCAACTCGTCGATCGACTTGCGTTTCTCGTCGAGCAACGCCAACTCGGCGGTGAGTTCCTCTGGGCTGCCGCATAGGTCAATCTCTGGGATGATGAAGGTCTTCTCAGGGATGACGGTGCGGTCGGTTTCTTCCACCTCGGTGACGTCTTCCAGACGGAAGAACGAGTCGTCGGGAATGGTGGCCCGTTTCTTGGGGGCCACAATGAGTAGGCGCAGCTTGTTGCGGTTGGGTACGGCGATGGCGGCTCGCTTCAGCTGGTCGTCGAACTGTTCGTTGTTATCGCGATGGTAGGCTAAGGCGAGCAGGCTCTGCCCGATGCTGAAATAGGGGTAGCGCTCCACCAACTGTTCCATGTCGGTGGTAGCCTCACCTGTCAGGGTCTCGGGCTGGAGGAGATAACCGATGAGTTGCTCGCTTTCCATTACCAGTTGACCAATGCTTTGTTGAAAATATCCTCCACGAGGGCTTCGATGATAGTACCAGTCAGGGCCTCCTGAACCGATGTCAGCTCCTGGTCGCTGGGGTAGTCCTCGTAGTGGCTGAACTTCGTTTCAAAACCCTTCGTTTCGTCAAAAACATTCACAAACCTCACGTTGACCGTGATGGTAAGCCGGTTCAAGGCTGCGGTCTGTCCCGCCGTGATGGCCACGGGCGTTGTCCGGTAATCGACGATTTCACCTTCAAAGGCCAGGTCGCCGCCAGAGTCCACCATGTCGAGCGAGGTCTGGTTCATCATGGCATCACGCAGCGCCGTGGTGAAGTCGTTGCTCAGTGCGGGGTTAATAAGTGGAGCCTGATTGGGAAAATACTGCACCGATACCGTCTTAGCCTCTGGCGGGATGGAGGCTCCCGTGAAGGAATAGAACCCGCAACTCTGGCATACCAGAGCGAGCAGCAAGACGATATAAAGGCTCAGTCTTTTCATTGCTTGATGCCGAATTCGTTGATCTTGCGGTACAAGGTGCGCTCGCTGATGCCCAGCTCCTTGGCGGCGTCCTTGCGTTTGCCGTTGTGCTTTTCCAAAGCCTTCTTGATCATCTCGATCTCGTGTTGCTCCAACGAGAGGTTTTCGGGCATGTGATGCTCGTGGACGACCTCCTCGGTGGGCACGATCTCGGTGTAGTCGGGCTCGATGGTGACGGGGTCGCCGTAGTTGGGCTCGATGCTCACGGGCGTGGCCTCGATGTAGTTGGGTGTCAGGCTGCCGGGCCGTGTAGTCAGCTCGTTCACCGTGTTGCGTAGCTCGGCGATGTCGCGCTTCATCTCAAACAGCACCTTATATAATAAGTCGCGTTCCGACACACCTTCGCTGCCGTCTTCCCTTTGGAAGAGCACGGGGAGCGAGGTGGTGATCTTGTTAGGGAGGTAGCGCTCCAGGGTGGTGTCGGTGATGATACGCTGCTGCTCGATGATGGAGATTTGCTCTGCCACATTCTTCAGTTGGCGCACGTTGCCGTCCCAGCGGTAGTTTTCGAGCATCTTCACGGCCTCGGGGGTTAGTGTGATGACGGGCATGTGGCTACGCTCGGCGAAGTCGGAGGCAAACTTACGGAATAACAGGTGGATGTCGCCTTTCCTTTCCCTCAAAGCGGGGATGTGGATAGGGATGGTGTTGAGGCGGTAGTAGAGGTCCTCGCGGAACTTGCCTTTCTGGATGGCTTGGGGCAGGTCGACGTTGGTGGCGGCCACCACACGGACGTTGGTCTTCATCACCTTGGAGCCGCCCACGCGGATATATTCGCCGTTCTCCAACACGCGGAGCAGGCGGGCTTGGGTCGACAGCGGCAGTTCAGCGACCTCGTCGAGGAAGAGGGTGCCTTCGTTGGCGACCTCGAAATAGCCCTTGCGCTCGGCGATGGCGCCGGTGAAGGAGCCTTTCTCGTGGCCGAACAGCTCCGAATCGATGGTGCCTTCAGGGATGGCACCGCAGTTCACGGCGAAATACTGTCCGTGCTTGCGTGCACTGTTTTGATGTATGATCTTCGGGAACACGTCCTTACCCGTGCCGCTCTCGCCGGTGATGAGCACGGTGAGGTCGGTGTTGGCTACTTGCGCTGCAATCTCGATGGCATGGAGCAACTGTGGGTCGTTGCCGACGATGCCGAAGTTTCGTTTTATACTTTGAACGTCGATCATCTCAGCACTCCATTAAGTTCTTTTTCAATCGCCTGTTGGATTCTCGCCATCGACTTCTCAATCGCCTTGTCGGTGAGGGTGGCGGTGGTCGACATCAGGATGAAGCTCATGGCGTACTGTTTCTTGCCAGCCGGGATCTTGTCGCCTTCGTAAACGTCGAAGAGGCTCATTTCCTGGAGGAGCTTGTTCTCAGCGGCCATGGCCACTTTCTTCACCTGCTCGAAGGTGACGTTCTTGTCGAAGATCATGGCCAGGTCACGGCGCACCGACGGGAACTTCGAGAGGGGCTCGAAGTGGACCTCGGGGGCTTTGCCGTAGTGGCTCATCAGGCTGTTCCAGCACAGGGTGGCGTGGAACACATCCTTCTTGATGTCAAACAGTTTCAGGGTTTTCTTGTCGAGTTTGCCGAAGGTAGCTATGCGCTTGTCGTCGAGATAGAGCTCGAGCGAGTATTCATAGTGTTTCAGCGTGCCTTCCTTCACCTCCAGTTGGTTTTGATCTACGCGCAGCAGGCGCAGGATGCCCATCACATACTGCTTCAGGTCGAAGAAGTCGATAGGTTGGGGCTGGTGGTTCCAGAGTTCTGCCTGGCGGTTGCCGGTGAGGAAGAGGTCCAAGTGGCAGTATTCCGAATAGGGGGCCAGGGGGTTCTGGCTGTCGTCGGCCTTGCCGTTGTAGAAATACACGTTGCCGAACTCGAAGAACTTCATGTCGGTCACCTTGCGGTTCTGGTTGAAGGCGATGCTCTCGAGTCCGCCCCAAAGCAGGGTCTGGCGCATCACGTTGAGGTCGCTGCTGAGCGGGTTCATGATCTTCACGTTGCGCTCGGGATCGAAGTCAGCGAAGGCCTCGCTGTAGGCGGCCTTGGTGAGCGAGTTGTTCATGATTTCATAGAAGCCGTTGGCCACCAGCATATCGCTGATCTTCTGCTGCAGCTTGTCGCTGTCGGGCTTCACGGCGCGGCTGATAGAGGCGTGGATGCGGCTCGGGATAGCGATGTTGTCGTATCCGTAAATGCGGAGTATCTCTTCCACCACATCGGCGGGACGGGTCACATCGACCTTGCAGGTCGGGATGTCGATGACCACATGCTCATCGTTTTGTTCAATCACCTTGCATTCGAGGCTCTTCAGGATGTTGACGGCCTGGGTCTTGTCGATGTCCTGGCCGGCCACCTTGTTGAGGTAGTCGAACTTCAGGTCTACACGGGTGGGGGCGAAATCACCGTTCTTGACGTCTTTGATTTCCGAGCTGATGGTGCCTCCGGCCAGTTCTTTCACCAGCAGCGCGGCGCGTTTCAGGGCGTAGAGGGTGATGTTCGGGTCGGCACCACGCTCGTAACGGAACGAGGCATCAGTCTGCAGGCCGTGGAACTTGGCCGTCTTGCGGATGCTGGTGGGGTTGAAATAAGCGCTTTCGAGGAAGATGTTGGTGGTCTCCTCGGTGACGCCTGACTTGAGTCCGCCGAACACGCCGGCGATGCACATGGGCTCTTCGGCGTTGCAAATCATGAGGTTACGACCGTTGAGTTTGCGCTCTACACCGTCCAAGGTGACGAAAGGAGTGTTTTCGGGAAGGCATTTCACGATGACCTTCTTACCCGTAATTTTATCGGCATCGAAGATGTGCATGGGCTGGCCCACTTCCATCAACACGTAGTTGGAGATGTCCACGATGTTGTTGATGCTGCGGAGGCCGACGGCAGCGAGGCGGTTCTTAAGCCATTCCGGTGAGGGACCTACCTTCACGCCGCTGATGCTCAAGCCTGAATAGCGGGGGCAGGCGGCAGTGTCTTCCACGATAACCTCAATGTCGTTGTCGTGGCTTTCCACCTTGAAGTCATCCACCAAAGGGGTGATGAGGTGGTATTTTGTGGTGTTCTCGCGCTGGTTGAGGGCGGCCACCAGGTCGCGTGCGGAGCCGATATGCGAGGTGGCATCGCTGCGGTTGGCGGTGAGGCCGATCTCGATGGTGTAGTCCTCTTCCACGGGGAAGTAGAATGAGGCAGGCTTGCCCACTTCATAGTCGTCAGGCAGCACCATGATGCCATCGTGCGATTCGCCCAGTTGGAGCTCGTCTTCGGCGCAGATCATACCTTCGGACACTTCACCACGGATTTTGCCTTTCTTGATGGTGAAATGTTCGTCGCCGCTCCATAGTTCCGTGCCGATGGTGGCCACAAGCACTTTCTGTCCGGCTGCCACGTTAGGCGCGCCGCACACGATATGCAGGGGTTCCTCGCCGCCGCAGTCGACGGTGGTGATATGCAGATGGTCTGAGTTAGGGTGATCGATGCAGGTGAGCACTTTGCCCACGACCACGCCTTTGAGGGCGCCTTTCACCGACTCGAACGGGGTGAGGTCTTCCACTTCGAGGCCTGTCGAGGTCAATATTTCGCTGACTTTCTCGGCTGAGTAGTCGCAGTTGACATACTGTTTCAACCAGTTATAGGAGATTTTCATTCTTCTTTAATTTTAGTTTCGGGCGGCAAATATACGAAAATCTGACAAAATGTCACATATGGCTAAAAGAAATATCTCAACAGTTTGGGCATTTAAAAGAAATGATGTATCTTTGCAAGTTATTAATTCTGAAACTTGACATATGATGGAAGAAAAGACACATTGGGCAGAAAAGATTGCCCAGCAAATCATCAATAAAAATCCTGACAAGGAAGAATACGTCTGTGCTGCGGGCATTAGCCCTTCTGGTTCCGTTCACATTGGCAACTTTAGAGATGTTGCTACAAGTTTGTTTGTCGTGAAAGCGTTGGAGAAGAAAGGGAAAAAGGCTCGTTTGCTTTTTTCTTGGGATGAGTTGGATCGTTTGCGCAAGGTGCCTAGCAATGTCGCTGCAGTAACAGAGAACTTTGAAGAAAATATCGGGCGCGCATACGTGGATATCGAGAACCCTTTCAAAGACGATACGGAGAGCAGTACATACGCGGAGCATTTTGAAAAAGAATTTGAAGAGTCCATAAAGCCTTTCGATATCAAGCTGGATTTTCGCCATCAAGCTGCCATGTACAGAACTGGAAAATATGCGAAAGATATCATTTTTGCCTTGAGTAAGAGGAAAGAAATATTTGATATCCTTGACAGACATAGAACCCAAGACTCCACGGAAGAAGAGCGAAACAATTATTATCCCGTCAGTATATACTGTCCTCATTGTGGCAGGGATACCACAAAAATCATAAACCTATCGGAAGATAACACAAAGGCTCAATACAAATGTGCGTGTGGACATACAGGTGAGTTTGATTTCACAACCGATTTCAATTGTAAATTACAATGGAAGGTTGACTGGGCTATGAGATGGAGATATGAACAAGTTGATTTTGAGCCAGGAGGGATCGATCATGCTACACCTCACGGAAGTTATGATGCCGGCAAAGATATTTCAAGGGAAATTTTTGGATACGAACCTCCTATTTTCCAAGGTTATGGGTTTATCGGACTTAAAGGTTTAGCTGGAAAAATGTCCAGTTCTTCTGGATTGAATCTAACTCCCAAAACCCTCCTTCGCATCTATCAGCCCGAAGTTTTGTTATGGTTATACGCTAAAACCGAACCCAGCAAGGAATTTGATTTCTGTTTTGATGATGGAATCCTTCGCCAGTATCATGAATTTGACCGCATGTATAATGATTTGAAGAAGCCTGATGCGGAAGAATTGACGAAGACGACCATGTCGTTCGTCAAGATCAACGGCAGAGAAATAGTTCCCGTCCCGTTCAATTTGTTGGTTCAACTTGGTTCTGTGGTTGATTTTAATCCGGAATTGCTTAAACATGTTTTATCAAAGATTGGATACGATTATTCGATTGAAGAGATGTCAGAGCGTCTTGGGTTGGCCAAATGCTGGTTGGAAGAATGCTCTCCAGAAAACATGAATCGGATTAGAACACATAGAAACTGGGATGTGTTTGATACTTTCACCGATGAAGAAAAGAAAGAAATAGAGCTGGTTTATAAATATATTGCTAAAGGCAATTATACTTTGGATGAGTTGCAGACCGAATTATACGCCATACCTCGCCAGATTAGAGGGATTACACGTGAAGATAAGGCCTTGAAAACTGTGCAAGGACAGTTTTTCTCGAATGTTTATAAACTTTTGATAGACAAAGAAAAAGGGCCTAGACTTTACTTGTTCTTGTATGCCATCTCACCTGACAGTTATCTGCATTTGCTCGATTTTTCTTATCCCAAGACCGAGGAGGAGATTCAAGCCGAGATGCAGCCCGTGATTGAGGAGCAGGAAACACCAGAAGAAACGGAATCTGATGTTGTCAACTATGAAGTTCCCGCCTTCAAGTCTGGCATTAGCATAGACGATTTTGCAAAAATGGACATTCGCGTATGTAAGGTTTTGAAATGCCAGGAAATCAGGAAATCGCATAGTTGTTACAAAATAACCGTTGATGATGGAAAAGACAAGCGTACGATTGTCTCCAGCATCAAGAACAAATACACGCCCGAAGAGCTTATTGGCAAGAACATTTTAGTGTTGGTCAATCTTACTCCGACGCGAATTGCTGGTGTTACCAGTGAAGGCATGCTTCTTGCCACCACATACAACGATCATTGTAAAGTGCTCTTTGCTGACAATAATGTTCCCTCGGGATGCGAGGTGAAATAGTTAATTAATTTAGAACCGATGGCCCGATGGGATATAACAGGGAACAATAAGTATGAAGGTTATCGTTAAATCTAAGAAGAACAGAAAAGTAACGGCCTGCTCTCACTATTGTGATTGAGATATGGTTAAATGAAACAAAATGGTCGGTAATCTGAATGTTGCCGACCATTTTCAGAATATCAGAATAATAATAAATTTTGTTTATTTCTCATTATAATATTGTTCTAGAAGAGAATACCGATACTGTTATTCTTTTTAACTCTCAAACTGGCGCAATCTGTGAGATTGAGAGAGAAGTTTATGACTTGTATGTGGACAACAGAACGTCGATAGGTGACGACTTGCCCTATCTCAATGAGTTTATAGAGTTGGGGTTCTTGACCCCATTTGATGATGTTATTGAGGCTAAGGGCGTCCCAAAAGATACCCTCACGATGGTTTTATCTTTGTCAGAAAAGTGTAATTTATCTTGTTATTATTGTTTTGAAAAGAGGAATTCAGCTTCCGATGTGACAGAGAAGGAACTGTCGGATAGCCTTTTGGCTGTTTTGGGAAAGGAAATGTCCATAAATCCCAATATTTGCGCTGTTAATGTGGTATGGTTCGGTGGAGAGCCTCTACTGAAAAAAGATGAGATAACCCGCCTGTCATCGTTGTTTATCAGTGTATGTGAGAAAAAGGGGATTGAGTACGAGTCATCGATAATCACTAATGGGACGTTGTTTTCCGACGATTTCATCAATGGAATGGACAGGTGTCATATAAGACATGTGCAGATTACTGTCGACGGGGGGCTGGATGCCTTTGTGGAAAACAAGCAAGGTAACGAGTTGTTGTGGTCGAGGCTATACAATGCTTTGCGTTTGTTGCATGACAAATGCGATGTGACCTTGAGGATAAATTTGGACAAGAGAAATATGAATTCCATCAAAGTGTTTTTGTCGAAACTTGGTCAGGATAATATTCTTGACAGTCTTGATATCACGATAGCGCTTATAGATACGGATAATCCAGAGTTGTCGCTTACATATAATGAGTATTGCCAGAAGAAATTAGAGATAGTGAATTATCTATATGATAATCTTCATTATAACAATGACGATAGTTTGTTTAAGGAACTGATTTCAATAGATAGGGCGTGTGCCATTATGGATTCGGGAGCCATAGTTGTTGATAGTAAGGGCTTTTGTCATAAATGTGAGGATTCTGTCGGAAAAAGTTCACCCATTAGTGTGTCGGATGTTGAAGGATGTATAAATCTGATAGACCGGAGTCGTCTAACAATGCGGGAAACCTGTCAGATTTGCAGTATTTTCCCGCTCTGTAGAGGAGGTTGTCCAACACATTGGAATACGTCGAATTGTGAGAGTAAACGTAAGTATATTAAAGATTTAGCGTTGTTGAAATATAAATTGTGTGTAAGTGAATAGTTTGGAGATAATTGACCTGGACACGTATTATCGGGCAGAGCATTTCAAGCATTTTATGGAACACAAATGTTCTATATCGATTACATCAGATATTGATGTTTCCAGGTTGTGTTGTTTTACAAAGGCACACAAGCTAAAAACATACCCTGTATTAATTTGGGTAGTGTCGAAGGCGGTCAACGCTATTCCAGATTTCAGGCTGACAATCAACGAACAAGGTTGTTTGGCGCGATATGAGAGAGTAGATCCTTCTTACATTGCATTCAATAAAGAGAAAAAAACCTTCTATTGTTTGACGACCAAATATGTGCCGGACCTGATGGAGTTTTACAAAAACTGTGTTAATGATATTGAAAGCAATAATAACAAGACGATGTTTCCACAAGGTTTTCCATCACCAAAGAACACGTTCGCTGTATCGGCATCCTCCGAACTCTGTTTCTCGAGTATTACTATGAGTGTCGAAGTCCAGCGGATGCCATTGTCCCCGATAATAGCTATGGGGCGTATTTGTGAGAAGCAGGGGAAACAAATGCTGCCATGTTCGGTACAAGTGAACCATGCTGCAAGTGATGGGTATCATATAGCGTTGTTTGTAAAAGAGATGGAGAATGTGATAAGTTCTCTTTGAGAGGGTTAGTCATGAAGACCACTAATATACTTTTTGTGTTGACAGATTCGTACATTTTCAGTGTGGGGCCTTTGATTATATCGATAATTAAAAATGCTCCATCGTTGAAAGTGGTTTTCAATTTTATAACACCAGACATATCGGAAGATCGCAAAAAGGTCATGACTGCGTTTATCGATTCATTGGGGGCGGAGTCTAATTATTTTCATTGCGATGAAGATGATGGTAAGGGTTTTCTAAACACAGATAGGTACCCTGGGTTCCTCTATTCTAAAATGGTGCCACACAAGTATCTTCCAGTCGATATGGATCGTGTTCTGGGCTTGGATGCCGATACATTGGTCACTGGTGACATCAGCGAACTTTATTGTGTTGATTTCCGCGACAATTACGTGGTGGGATGCCATAATAGAAGAACATTGAATAACCTCCTTCTTAAAAACCATGTTGAAGACCCAAATTACAGAGATGGTTTTAATGGAGGAGTGATATTGTACAATCTCGATTTAATGAGGCGAGACATTACAATCCGCACCTATAGGCAGTGGCTTGATGCGTATCTGTCGACGGGTAAGAAGCAAGAACAATTTGAGGAGTGGGTGATGGCAAACACCTTGAGGGGAAGATGTAAACTAATAATGCCATTTGATTATAATTACAATCTTTCCGCAAAAGAGTTGTATGACTCTTTCTGTAGCTGCAAAGGCATTATTCCTAAGCGACGGATTGTTCACTTCCTGAATTCTAACGGCTCGACAATCTATGACAAGCCATGGCGTTACTATAATCATTTCATGAAAGGTGAAACGGACGCTATTTCTACCACACCGTTCTATTGTTACTATGAGTTGTGGTGGTCTTATGCCCGACAGTTACCAGAAGAAATGTTGGAAACATATAGAGTTTATGGATGAGATAGTAAGACATTATTGCTCTTGGATTACCGTGAATAGGCTGTGCAACATGGACTGTTTTTGGTGCTATGACAGGTATGGGGAGAAAGCGGAACTCAACATGCATAAAGATTTATTGTTTGACCTGATAGACATGTGTGGTGAGGGTGGAGTGAAAAAAGTCGTGTTTCTCGGAGGGGAACCCTTGATATATCCTTATCTGTCAGATGGTCTCAAAAGATGTAAGGAAAAAGGCATGCTGGCGGAGATAACCACAAATGGCCTTTTGTTGTCGGATAAAACCCACCTTGACGCTCTCCTTCAGGCGGGTCTTGATTCTGTAATGCTCTCGTTAAAAGGAAGCAATAGAGATAATTATATTCACACAACGGGTATAGATTGTTTTGACTCCATCGTCAAAGCCATCGACAACCTGTCGGGATGTGGAATTAAATTTGGATTGTCAGCTGTGTTGACAGCGTCTTTTATCGAACATCTTGATGACTTGATGGAACTGTTGTCGGAAAAAGGAGCCCGACTGATTGTTTTCTCTTTTTTGAAAGAACCACAGGGCGCAGAGTGTGACCGTGCTTTTTTTGAGGCAAACAGTCCGGAAATACTGCTGCCTATGTTTTATGACAAACTAAAGACAGTAGCTGCGGCAAAGACAATGAAATGGTTGGTAGAGTGTTGCTGTCCGATAACAGAATTAGAAAAAGAGATCGAGTACTTTTTTGACGGGAGGTTCCACTGTTCATGCAAAAACCATAAATTGGTACCTTTGGCTTTCGATACTTTCGGACGTTTGTTATACTGCAACACTCTTCCAGATATTACATATGGACAATACGGTGTAGATTTCAAGACTTATGAACAAATGCAACAATTTATTCGCCAAAACATTGGATGAGTCACGATACAAGTGGTCTTTGTATAATATTCTCATAAAAGCAGAAGGCGACAATTATTTCGTATACAACACCAAGTCGGGCAATATTTGTAGCTTTCCATACAACAAATACAGCAAAGCGACAGAAAATACAATCGCTACTATCTCGGATGCAGAGACGTTACTCCGAGGCGGTTTTATTGTTGAAAAAAACATTGATGAGTTCAACGCATTGCTCAAAGAAAGCTCATCGTTTGCAGAAAAAAGAGACAGGTCGGACATAGAAGTGACGATAGCGCCATCTCTGATTTGCAACATGCACTGCGCCTATTGTTTCGAAAAGGATAAAAGATATCTGTTAGATGACTCTGTGATGTCGTCCGAAACAGCGAATGCCACGATTGATTATATTCTGGGTCTTACAAAACGTGAAGGAGTGAAAAAACTGTGTTTGGTTTGGTTTGGTGGAGAACCTATGTTGCAGTATCCATTAATTGTTCGTATGACACGAGATCTGTTGCAAAGAATCCGACCTGAAGTGGGACTAAATACAAAGTTGATAACCAATGGTTTATTGTTGTCGCCGAAGAGAGTTCAGGAGTTAGTGGCGGTATGTAACCTCCAATCTGTCCAAATATCAATAGACGGCTTAAAAGACAGGTATTCGAGAATAAGAAATGTTAAAGGAGATTGTTATGAGCGTGTTATCGACAATATAGTGTTTTGCTGTGAAACAATACATACCATAGTAAGGTTAAATGCCACGCCAGACAACCTTGACGAACTATATAAGTTTGTCGAAATATTAGACCAAAGAGTTGTTGATAAGAAGAACTTGGATGTCAGATTGTCGGAAGTCATGGACTATTCACGGGACTCAGTAATTAAAGTATTTCCTGCTGGTTCTTTTAAGACAGTCTACCGCGCTTTCGCAACACATCTTCATTCCTTGGGCTTCCCTATTGATTGTTATTACACAGAACGTTTTTACCCTATTGGGTGTAAATATTTCCTTTACGATAATGTCGCAATAGATCCGAAAGGAAATTTGTATAAGTGTGAACATCATTTTGGAGAATTGGAATACATCATTGGTGATGTGTTCAATGGTGTCCGCCAAGACATCGGCCCCATGCATATTTATACGGAAGACAGGATTGACATAAGATGCAAGAAATGTGAGTTGTATCCGATATGTAAGTACGCTTCTTGCTCAGACTATAGGGCTTTTATAGGTGATGACATTAACACATGTCGCTGCTATACTACACAATTGGAGAGTGTTGTGAAAGATATAAAAAGTAATAAGCGTCATCTTAAAATAGTCAAAATAGAATAAAACAATTGTTGTGATATGCCCATGATTAATTTGTCTCACCTTTCCCAATGGTAGCCGTATACAGGATGGACGTGGAATTAAGGCCAATAGAAAGAGCTGATGTCGAAACCGTATGGGAGATGCAGGTTAAAGCGTTTTCCGACCTGCTAGAAAAATACCAGGATTTTAACACAAGCCCTGGTGCGGAAACCATTGACGAAATAATAGCGAAGTTTGAACAACCATGGACAACCTATTACTTTATCATTGTTGCCAATGAAAAGGTGGGGGTGATACGTGTTGTGGACAAAAAGGACGGAAGCAGAAAACGTATTTCCCCCATCTTCACCTATACGAAAAACTAGGTTATCACCGGACCGGTAGGGTCGAGAAGATTAACGACCAGATGGACATGGTGTTTTTTGAGAAAGATTGACCGTAGGTTTCTCTATCCTATGTGGTAGAAAACGATTATCTTTGCGTCGAATCAATTCCAAAATAGAATCGCCATGGCAAAGAGCAAGAACAAGAAAATGACAATGGACTTCATCCGCTGGGGAGCGCTGAGTCCACAAAAACACGAAGAGGCCAAACTGCCATATAACAGCGAGAAAAGAGGGTATCCTGACTTTGACAATGAGGCACCCTACCCAAAATCTGGTTCAATTAGGGATTTAATAGCCTTCTGCTGAGGTGTGGTATAGAGTGTTTCAGTATACAGTTCTCCATTGGGAAGGCGCAAGCGGATGGTTGTGATGGTTTTTGCGACGCTTAGCACCTTGTCAACACTCATCGGGATGCCCAACTGTCGGATGTTTCGCTCAAGCTCCTTGTACATCTTGTAGGCCACGAAGCATATGCAGATGTGATCCTCTATGCGCTTCTCGGTGAAGTGGAACATCGGCCTCATCTCCAGCTGTCCCTTGCCGATGCGGAAGGCTCGCTCGACCACCCAAAGGCCATGATATTGGCGGATGACCTCTGCCATGTCAAGGTCGGTGTTTGTCACGTAGCCCTTCAACCCGTCCCAGCGGGCATCCTCAAGTATCTTGTCCTCGTTGATGGTGACCGTTATGTCCTTGCTGATGTCGAGGAACTTGTTGTATCCCCGTCGGTTTACCTTGTCCTTGGTCAGCGTTCCCTTGGCGTAAGCATGGCGAAGCCGATCCACTCCTTCGTTACGGTTGTGGGCGTTTTTCTTGGCCCTGGACTCGGAGTAGCTGACGACAAGCCTGCGCCCGCCTCTTTTGCGGTACTCCTCCATGTGACCGTCCACCTTTTTGATCGACAGCATCCACTCCTTGACCGCTGGGGACTCCTTGCGGATGCGGGCGCCGATGACGTACTTGTAGCCGGCCTCCTCGAGAAGCCTCACGTTGGCCTCGCTCATGAGACCCGCATCGGCCACCACGATGAAGTCTGTCAGCGAGAACCGCCGGACGAAGTCGTCGATGATCGGTATCATCGTGTAGCCCTCGTACTACTTCCCGTTGAAGATGGAGTAGGAAAGCGGGTGTCCGTCCTCGCTCACCAGCAGGCCGAGGAAGACTTGCGACTCTGCGGTCTTGCCGTCCTTGGAGAACCCGTTCTGGCGGAGCTCGTCCGAG
The DNA here is from genome assembly GCA_024681295.1 of Bacteroidales bacterium. Classification (GTDB taxonomy): domain Bacteria; phylum Bacteroidota; class Bacteroidia; order Bacteroidales; family F082; genus Limimorpha. Next base: position 52,176 of record JAILBC010000087.1, on the reverse strand, counting down.
GGGTCGGGCGCAGACTCGAAGTAGAGCGTGGTGACATCGTAGAAGACCAGGCCTATCCTGCCACCAAGAACCTTCATCGTGTGTTCGACGCTTATCCTTTGGACAAGTTCCCGTTGCGTGGAATAGAGCTTGTCCATGTATCGGTAGATGCTGTGGAGCTTCACGTCCTCGTCAAACCGCTTTTGTTGACCTTTTTGCGCACAAACATGCCGCAAAGATAGGCGTTTTTCGACGCGAGACACCCAAGGCACCAATACCGTTTTTGGATGTTGTTGTTTTACAGTATGTTACAAGGATTGGAAAAACAAGCTGTCAAAGTCAGGACATTTTTTAAGAACTCTGCAGTTTCTTTTGTTTTTATTCCTCTTAGGGTTACTCTCTGCTCATGGTTGATGATAGGAGTAATTTAGCGCCTAGAAATCAATATTCACAAATCATAAACACATACAACCATGAAAAAGCAAATTGAAACAAAAACGGTAAGTCAGAAATGTCCTTCAGAGAAAAAGTATTTTGGTCTCTCTATCCACAACAGAAAGTATCGAGATGCCGCTCTTATGACTTTTGGAGCAAGGCTGTTTCTTTGCCCAAGTATTTCTTCTGAGCATGCAAAGTATTTCGTTGAACGATTTGAAGACGGCTTGCTTTCGCTCGAGCATATCAATAAGTTGACATTAGGGGAGGTTCAAAATTTGATTGATCATAAAGATGCCATTCCTCGTTCTATGACAGAGAAAATGAAGGATTGGTTTGAGGCTTTTGGCGAACTCACTTCAGATGAATATGATTACATCGAGAAACACTATGGCATCCAGCAAAACCAATTGCTGGCAGCTTTCCCGAAGAAGTGTCGGTTCAATAGTCCGAAAGAGCTGTTTTCAGCTGCGCGACAATATATCATTGGCCAGGATGAGGCACTGAAAAAACAGGCAGTGGTGTTTTATCTTCAAACTATTTGTAGAGACAAAAATATTGACACGATAGCTCGATCAATGTTGTCAATTGGACCTACTGGTTGCGGAAAAAGCGAGTCATATAGAAGGATGGGGATGATATGCGACCTTCCTGTTCTCATTGTCAACTCGAACCATTTTACCGCATTGGGTTGGAAAGGCCCAAACTTGTCAGACATTGTTCTTCAGTTCATGAAAACGCATGGTTATCAACCCGAAGACTGAAATATCTTGTGTTGGTCATAACTGAGTTTGACAAAATTGCCCATCATGGGAGTAGGATAGTTGGAGAAAGTGGAACTGATGGCGACCACGACCAAATGAGGCAGATTATGGATCTGTTTGACAAAGGAAATCATATCATGCTGGAAGGTGGCTACGACAGGGAAACTGGTACTATGAGTAATATTAGAATCTGTACAGACAATTGGTTGGTTGTATTGGACGGTGCCTTCGAGGGTATGGAGGAGATCATCAAAAAAAGGCTCCAACTTCAGGATACTATAGGTTTTTCCCAATCTACAGTAGCTAAGAACGTTCCCCAAGACCTCCTCAAATACATTGAGCCGGATGATTTAGTTCGGTGGGGCTTCTTGACGGAGCTTGTGAGTAGAATCACTGAGATTTGTGTGCTGAACCCCATCACTAAAGAGGTGGCCTATCAAATCTTGACCCGAGCGAAGGAGTGCGAACTCCAAAAACACATTGATCTTTGCAAGTTAAACCATATTGACTTGAAGTTTACAGACGATGCCTTGATGACCGTAGCCGACTATATCGCCCATCATAAATACGGATTCCGCTCAGCGGAAAAGGCTTTTGCCAAGATTATGAAACCAGTCTATTTTGAACACTCATCTATGACGACCCAACAGAACACTACGACGGTCGTTATTGACAAGGAATTTGTGAATCAACAACTTAAAATTAAATAATTATGAAAAGTCAAAAGAACTCCCAAGGCTCTGAGCCTACATGTTGCTTAATAAAACAATTCTTGGAACATCTTACGTTTGAAACCCCTTTGGTGTTTCAGCCCAATTCTGACTTTCGAACAGAGATAAAACCTTCGGTAAGTTCTGCTAGTCATGAAGACGGCCGATATCATTTGGTGAAAGTTGAGATGAACATTTCTATAATGACAGACACAAATACTCCTGTTTTTAGGCTGTCTATGGTGTATTCAGCGGTTGTTGCGGTGGGTGGTGAGCGTATTACGGATGAAGAATTGCACAAGATACTGCATTTGGACGTCCCTCAACAGTTGCTCAGCTATATCCGAAATGTTGTTTGGCGGATAACGCGAGAAACAGACTTTCCGTTGATGCTGAATGACGACACTTTCGGCCAGTTAGTCAATGGCGATGAAAATGGTTATGACAACAAAAATGGCTCTGAAGATTATTCTTTGAGTTTTCACACTGTCATTAGTGAAATGAATTCATTCGATGAGGGTGCCGAGTTTCTAAAAAACTATAGCCGCGCCTTGAAAACCGACATTTTGGGCTTTAGCAGTTTTGAGCAATTGCCGACTTTTCAAACCTATTATCGTTTCATCTCACCTATACCTTACCATTACCCTGAAATAGATGGTTGTGACCCTAATTTGTGGCCCATGTTGTTCCGCCTCCTTTTTGGCAACCCCAAAGCAAAGTGCGAATTGATCAATAGCAAAAAGGGTCTTCCAGAGTTGAAGTTTTGTTATAAGAAATACTGCGATTATCAAGTTTCTGAACTCGATTTTGCTGATTTAAGCGACCTGCTTTTTGATTTGCTGACTGATGCTCTTATCGAAGTTTCTGTAAAGCTTTTGTTTCGTAGTACTAAAGCGTCCGAGAGTGAGCTCGAATGGTCGGTTGGCCAATTGATTACCAAAGAGCAGTTCTTCAGATTACACAACTTCGTTCCTTATACGGCTACAGAAGAAGATAGGGAGTTCTTTGAAATGTTGTATGCGAGGATAAAAGGATGTGATATTCAAACTTATTTGTATCGGCTCTAACGAAAAGAAATAATGTTATCTTTGCAAAAACACTAATTCATTCTGTTTGAATTAGAAATAATAAAAATGATTATAAATAACAATTTGAACTTTTTAACAATGAAGACCAGAAAAATAATAGTCTGCTGCGACAGAGAAGACGATGTTGTATCATTAATGAGATATAAGGAAACCCTTACCCAAAACAGTGGAACGAGCGACGCGTGTCGTTTTCATTTACTGGAAAGATTGGGAGCACAAGTTGAAGAACTGGAGCAACAAAGAAAAATGATTGAGCGAGGTAAGATTAGGGTGGATGATACTGTTTTTCAGAATTGCCTCATGGATTATTCAAGTGCTGAATTAAAGGAACTGAAAGAAAGTTTTGAATATCAAAGTTTCAAGAAAATTAGAGATTTATTTGGCGATTTGGAAGTTAAAGATAGTGCACGTCTCGAAGAATTGAAACGTTTGTTGAATGTTGAAAAAAAGGAGTTGTCAAAAACCATTGAAAACGACTCAAAAAAGAATGTTGAGTTCATTATATGTAAAAAATATGATGAACTGAAAAATATTCAGAAAAAGAACGAGTATTATGGTTTAGTGGTTCCTTGTGAGCTGCGTTGGGCAAATGAAAAGGGGATTTTCCAGAATTCTGATTTTATGGGAATTACACTTGTGCAGCATCTACGGGAAGAGGGTGTTGCAATTCCCGTTGTGTTCACCTCTGTTCTGGGTGTTAAAGATATTGTTAAGATACGAAAAGATGCGGGCATTGTAAGTACGCCAGCATTGCAACATAAAATCGTGGATAGGTTTGCTGGTTGGGAAACGGTTGTTAATGCATTTGATGGAATGCGCCTTTTGAATGATACGGAATTAAAATATACCCAATTGCTTTATTGCAGTTTGGAAGGCATGTTGAAACAGATTAAGCACTCCATTAGAAGCAGCTCCAATAAGGATGAATACAGAGAACAAATCGAATATGTTCTCGAGCAAGCTTTCAATAATGATCATAAGCTACAAGAAGAGTTCCACAAGACGGATGATTTGGAGTTGTTCTGCGAAAAGTTGATTAAGTGTTTGAATAATAGTGACGAATTGAACGAAAAGAAAGACATTGCCCCTGATTTTTTGTGCTCCGAAGAGGAGGAACCAATCAGAATTGTTTATTTAGAAGATAATCCTGACGATGAGAATGTCGCTAATTTCATAAAGTTTATTGATGACAGGAACAAAGAGGTAAAGAAAAGGAATGTAGAAATTGACAAAAGAAATAGGGAGAAGGAAGGAAAGAAGAAAGAAAAAAAGGAAAAATACAAATTTGCTAATCCTACTATTGTCAACAACGTTGAGGCATTGGAAAGGTGTTATAAAACCCATGATGTTATTATTGTTGATATTGATATTAGAAACGACAACAACGAACTTGTAGCGCTTGGCTTTGAGGTGATGCGGCATCTTATTGAAGATTTAAAAGCCACAAGTCATGCCTATTACATTGTTACGAACGTCACGCGCAGTTTCTACGACCAAATCAAAATACCGGGAATAAAGCATATCAGACTCAAGGAGGAAGTTTTTGGTACGGATGATAAGATAGAAAGATTCCTATATGGCATAAAAGAAGCGGTGGAGAGCAAAAAAGCCCCCGCTTCTGATTGCCAGAGCGTCTTTGATATGTTAGACGCTTATGTCAATAATGGGTCTAACTATCCCATCCATTACAAGTTCAATTATATGCCCGAAGGAAAAGTTTTACAGTGTTTCGAGGAATTGGAGGAACTCGTGAGAAGCGAAACCCAAGTGCTGGTTAATTATTTTCTATCGAGTTGCATAAAACAGCGTAAAGAATACAGCAATCAACTTGAAGATGGAGATTGCTTTGATATTTTTGATGATGCCAGCAAAGAAACCCAAGATTATATTGGCAGCAATCCAGGAAGGCTTGGCAAGGGGAATGGTAAGATGGTTTCTACCGTGATGAAGCGAAAAAACGAAGTTCCCTCCTCAGCAATCGTCAACGCCTTTATAGTTAGGTTGATTTTGAGACGGTTCTTTGTCTATGTTAGGGAATTTGTAAAGTATCATCACTTGAAGGAAATAGGGGAGATGTTGTATGGGAAAGACCGCGGTGTTTCCGAAAGTGATCTTGCCTGTAGAGCTGTAAATGGAACGAAGGGAGCCTATAAAGGATATGAAGAAAATGAATCCAAACAATCAAAATGCCTTACCGAAACACTAATGCTTACTGAAGACGACAATAGAATCGGAAGTATGTTGACGGATGAAGAAAAAGAGTTTATCAAGTACTTGGTACAACAAGAAAGTGTTGTGTTTGACTTCTTTTCGACGCAGAAAACCGAGAAGCTCAAGTTTGATTATTAGAGTTACTCTGAACATTACTCTTAATCATAAAAAAGCAATCGCCGTATTATTGCGGCATAATTCGTTTTGTTACTAATGTTTTAATAGATTAACACAATGAAAGTATATTCAAGTCTTGACGTCAACGATATTCCACAACACGAAGGGGGTGAGAGATTGGTTAGTTATGCTGGCAGTAATGACTATAATTTGTATTTTATAGTTAATGAAAGCTTAGGGGAGGCAAGGCTTGTGGGCTTGAAAAGGCTAGACGAATCCAACCATAAGCTTGTGGATTTGTTGATTCCTTCATCTGTTGATGGCTACATTGTTAATCGTATAGGGAATCATGCCTTTCAAAATCAAAAGTTTGTTAGAAGTGTATCTCTCCCAGAATCTATTACTGAAATAGATGACGGCGCTTTTAAATGGTGCAGCAAATTGGCGGCTGCTGTTGTTCCCGAAGGTGTAACTCGAATTGGTACAAAAGCGTTTTATGGCTGTGGTAATTTGAGAGAGATTAGTATTCCTAATTCGGTAACGACTATAGGTGATTATGCATTTCACGGCTGCAAGAACCTGAAAACAATTACTATTCCCCAAACTTTAAATAAGATTGGGCATAGTTTATTTGGCTGCTGCTCAAGTTTAAAAAAAATAGTCATTCCCGATTCTGTGATAGAGATAGGAGATTTGGCGTTTTATTCCTGTAAGAGTTTGACTTCTATAGGTATTCCTCGTTCAGTTAAAATTATAGGACAGCAGGTCTTTTCTAAATGTACAAAACTAAAACAATTGATCATCCCGGATTCTGTGCTTGAAATGGGGGATTGTTTACTTAATGATTGTGAAAGCTTAAAAGCTTTGTCGCTGTCAAGTAATGCACTGATAAAAGGGCCAATGGTGCTTAGAAATTGCAAAAAAATAGAAAGCATTAAAATTCCTGAGTCTATGACTGGGATTGTTGATAATGCTTTTTGGGGTTGTGAAAGTTTAAAAGAAATATCCATTCCTCAATCTATTGTTGCTATAGGACAGAGAGCATTCATGTACTGTGCCAACTTAAAAAAAATAAACCTTCCTAACAGTTTGGTTTCAATAGGGCAAAGAGCTTTTTGGGATTGTTATGGCTTAAGTGAAATAATTGTTCCTGATTCTGTAACCCAAATAGGAGATTATGCTTTTTTTGGTTGTTTGGAATTAAGGATGATAAAGATTTTAGGATCCATATTAACCATAAGTCCAGGCACTTTTTTTGGGTGTTCAAAACTAGCGGAGATAGATTTTCCCAATTCCATAACGACAATTGGTCAAAGTGCCTTTGAGGGCTGCTCAGGTGTAAAGGCGATTAAATTGCCGGATAAATTGGTGGAGCTGGGGGATCTTGCGTTTAAGGATTGTAAAAGTCTAGTCTCGGTGAAGATTCCTGATGGCGTTACCAGAATACCTGATGAATTGTTTTATAATTGTTTGCAATTAAGAGAATGCATTTTATCAGAATCTGTAATTGAAATAGGAGACAGTGCGTTCTGTGGCTGTAAACACCTGAACCACCTAAGCATACCGGACTCGGTAAGAAACATTGGATTAAGAGCATTTTGTGATTGTTCTGGATTAAATGCGGTAGTTATTCCGCAATCCGTAACAGAAATATGCGAAGGAACCTTTCGAGGCTGTTATGGCTTGAGTAAAGTTTCTTTGCCCGAATCCATAATTAACATTGAGGATGAGGCTTTCATGAACTGTAGCAACATAGTCGATTTTGTTTTGCCAAATTCATTGAATACTATTGGTCAAAAAGCTTTTTGGGGGTGTTCAAGAATTAAAAGGGTTGTCATCCCTTCTGGTGTGGTCGAAATTGGAAATAGGGCTTTTGCGAGTTGTAAACAACTAGTTTCCATCATTGTTGACAGCGACAACCCAATTTATGATTCGAGGAACAATTGCAATGCAATAATCAGGTCTGATTCTGGTATTTTAGTTCAGGGTTGTAACCATAGTGTTCTTTCTAAAACCATAAAAACAATAGGGCAATATGCGTTCCAAGACTGTAATCGAATTACTTCAATTGTTATCCCGGATACGGTTGCTGTAATAGAAACCGAGGCGTTCAGTAATTGCCACAATCTTACCGAAGTTGTGATTTCTAACACAGTAACAACAATTGGTGATTCAGCATTTGCCATGTGTGATAGTTTGGAAACTGTTTTTATGCCCAATTCTGTTGTGAATTTTGGGAAAGACATTTTTAAAGGATGTGTCGGTCTTTTGAAAATCTTTGTTACAGAATATTCGTCGCTAAACAAAGGAATACTTCCAAAGGATGTAGAGATTGTCACTGTAGACGATTTCTTATTGGCTGAAACCGAAAAGCAGAAAAAGGATAAGACGGGTATTGTGGAAAAAGAAGCAGCGGATACTTGGGATGAAACCACGATGGAACAGTTTTTAAAGTCTAATAAAATCGAACTTGATAGACTTATGATTTCGGGGCCGATGGTAGCAGCAGAAAAGATAAATATTTATGCCTTTTTTGACTCTTTGTTATTTGAAATAAAAAGTAATGTAGATTTTAATAATCCTGAAAAAACATTAAGGAAAGTATTTTTTGAAGCGATGAATCAGTATGCCTGGTATCCCTTGAGATTTGTTAAGTATATTGATGTGTTTAATTTAATAGAGGCTGGGCAAGTTGGGAGTTTAGAGTTTTATGCAGATTTTATTCATAGTATAAGTGGAAAACATAGACTTGCCGATGGTAAAGAGTTGATTACTGATACAATAGACAAAGTCGATTTAGGTGAGGGTAACCAGCTGCTTGATGGCATGTTATCTCCTTTAGAGCAACTGTTTCAGTCAAATGGTATATTTTATAGAGAGTTTGAATATTGTCACACATTCGATATGCCTGTTTATTCGCAGGGATTATATGCTATTAAATCAGATCGGACTAGTACGAGAAATGATTATATTTACGATGAGTTGCTGGCAGAATTGATAAGCAATGATTATTCATGGCAAAAAAACACGCTACGATTAAAACAATGGATTGATAGCTTTAATACCTGTTATGACAAGTTTGACAATGGTGTAACCAATACATTTTATTTTATTGGAAGCCCATGGAAAAACATGAAGGGGTATAATGAAATAAGTGATTATGTTGTTCGAGCGTACATTGGAATAGATAAAAAAAAGGGTGATTACGAACAAATACGATTGTTCCTTCAAGAATTCCGTAATTTTTTGGAACAAGTAACATTTGATATAATTGTCAAATTAAAAAACCAACAAATACTTCAAACTGCAAAAAATGGATCTATTTCTCAAGCCATGATACGAAACATGAGCCACAACTGGTCGCATGTAACCAACAACTATACCTCAGATTATTCTTATGAGAGATTCAAAGATGATTACATTAAGCAAAACTTGCATAGTTATGTGTCTTTAGACAAAGAAACTCCAGTGTTTCAACAAGACAAAAACCTCCAATTACCCTATTTTATACAATATCAGAACAATCGTCAGAATTATTTGAGTGAAATTACTTTTGAAGCCACAGTTGCAATTACCACAAAACGTTTTTTTGGCGATGTAATGAAAGAGTTAGATCGAGAGCGTGTGCTGCTTAACCATATTGCAGGTATTTCTGAGTTTAGTTATGGCTTTATTTTGAAATATAATGGGGTAAAAATGGATGATAAAAACGATTTGTCTGTGGCATTGCCTGATGTGCTTGGGTGCCAGGCGTTATTTAATATTCTGGAAAATATTATTCGGAACACAGCCAAACATTCTGCCCATGGAAGTGATAAAGTTGAGTTTACTTTGGAATTTGCAGAAATACCAGATCATCCAGAGTATTATTGCCTTGAAATAGATAATGGTATACGTGAAAAAGATATAGACCAATTAGTATACAAACAAAATACTATCCTCAACGACTCTGTTCTTAATGATAACTATAAACTGCGCGATTATGGGTTGGGCCTGTTGGAAATGACGGTCGCTGCAGCTTTTTTGCGTCAAATAGAAATTTCAAGGATAAATTCATATGAATACCATTTTGAAGCTGATGATGGTTTGTGTAACAAATATAAAAGACTGATTCTTCTTCGTGCTTTTAATAAAAACGGAGCCCTTGGCTATCGATTGTTCCTGCAAAAACCCAAAGAATTCCTTTTTATAGGAGGGTTTGACGCGCTTGATTCTTTCAAGGACATATTGATTAAAGAGGGCTCAAAATTCATGAGCGAAGACGAATTTGCAACGGCAATGAGCAAAGGCATATCACACGCTCACCCATTTCTGTTTTATTCCGTCAACATATCATCCAAAATAAAGGAATTGTTATCCAATAATAACAACTGCAAAACTTTGTTGACAGCAAGAAAGATAGAACTTAAGTCCAGGGATGTTCAGAAAATCATGAAAATAATAAAAGAACCCACACCCGACGGAATACTTGCGCAGTTAAAGGTTTTTGCTTGGACAAAATATTATAAGGAAAGAATAGTGAAGGGACTGAAGAATTCAAAGAATGCTAGCTTAAAAATACGGACTGCTTTCGATCCGGTCAAAGGAAAGAATCCATTTGTCAGCAATCAAGTCGTGTTCTTAAACCACGCCAATAAAAGTACTCATTTCAAGCAATGGAAACAATCAACAGAAACTAATAGTTTTGAGGCTTGGATAGAAAACCTCTCGAGTCGCACCAGCACGAAGCTCCCTCTGTTCAGCAAATACTCTATCGGAGATGTCGATCTTATTAGTGATTATATAGAGAACATCAGACAAGTAGATTCGGTAAAATACGAAATTTTTGAGGCATATCACAACAAAGTCGTTGTTCTTGATGAACGAATCCAGCGCTTTTCCTTGGAAAACCACGAAGGGTCTTCCGTCGATAAAGACGAACCAATACTTTGTGCTGATTTGTTTAAATCAACAAATGTTCTTATTCCGGATACGCCTCTTGACCCAAATACTTTTGATGAAAAAATGATCGAAGAAATTGAACAATTCATCAAGAAGAATTTGGTCAACGCGTTTATGTTAATTCATTATGGAGTCGTGGAACGAATGTATAAGAGTGAAGTGAAAATCACAAATAAATTAAACGAATGGGCGGGGATGGCAACACGTATTGTGGTAACCAGTGGTCGGGGTTCTCACTCCCTCACGCTCCCTCCAACAGTGTGTTTTGCTGATCTTTCGTCGGTCCTTTATGCTTTTACTGAAAACCGAAACAAATTCATTATTAATAATTTATTGAACCAAGCGAGGAGGAAAAATGGAAGAGAGAGGTAAGAACCTGAATCAGGAGTATGAGTCGTTGATGGATAAACAGCTCAACGACAATTTGGAATCTCCTAAAAACGCTGATATTATTGCCTATGCATTTAATATCGTCTTTTGCAGCATATCCTCTGATTTCTACGAAGAGTTGGAGGTGATGAATCCTAAGGCGATAAACGAAGCCTTTTGGAATGCATTCTATAACAACAGGGAGGTGCTTTTGAATTCTGATTTCAGTTTTATCAAGTACATCCACATCTTTAATTATGCCGATGAGCATGATGTAGGGTTTGTTGAGCTTTATCTGGATTTTGTTCAAGGCCTTTTGGCCGACACAAGGGAATATATGGGGAAAAGCAATGCCATATTCGACAGTGACACATTGGTGAAGTTTTTCGGTAATATTGGTTTTTCTGGAAGTAATTTTATCGAATACTGTAACGATGCTGATTGCGCTGTTTATAATCCTCTTGTATATTCAACAATATTGTCAAATCGAGAAAACAACAAAAACACATATCAATTTGGAAAATTCTTCAGCAGTCATTTCTTTTGGGATCAGCTCGACGGGAAAGATGATTTGGAATTACGAGGAATGATGGAACAATGGTTGGATAGTTTTGAAGCTAAAAGCAACAACGGGGATCCAAACATGACCAATGCTTTTTTCATTCGTGGTGAAAGTGGAAACCATCAGTTGTTTGGTGAGAATGAACAATATGTTCTATATGCTAATGTTGGCATTGACGGAAGTAAGGTTGATAAAGCCTGCATAAAAGCATTTTTGCAGCAATTCAAGGCTTTTATTGATAGCGCTTCATTGAATATCATTGTATGTATTAAGGAATATCAGAAACGTCAAAATGCCGTCAGGACATCCGTCGCCCAGGTAATGGCTCGTAACCTAGCACATAATTATGGGGCGCATGTGATTAGCAATTTAGCCAATGATAATGTTTATACTAAATTAAGCGACGCAGAAATAAAAGGGACTCTTACAAAATATGTGTCAAATCCTACTGTTTATCAAGATAACAAGAACCTCCAACTACCATATTTATTTCAGTATTTGAAGGATCGCATGGACTATCTCAGTGAGGTTACTTTTGGCATTTCCAACGTCCTTGCTACTAGAAGTGTTTACGGTGATGTTTTCAAGGAGTTGGACCGAGAGAGAATCCTATTGAACTATATCTCAGGTGTTCCGGATTTTAAATATAAATTCTGTTTGAAACATGATGGCATTGGCATTACTGACGAAAACGATATTGCGGTAGCATTTCCAAGCGATGTGTTGGGATGCCAGGCGTTTTACAACATCATTGAAAACATAATCCGCAACACGGCGAAACATGCGAGCAACGATGTTCAAGATGTTGTCACTTTTACCATAGAGTTTTCTGATGTTGAAGGCTATTCGGAATATTACTGTGTAGAAATTGATAACGGCATAGCTGAAGTTGACTTTGATGATTTGGTCAGAAAACAAAACCAACGTATCAACACTTCTGTTCTCGACAAAGAAAACACTCTTAGAAATCATAGTCTTGGATTACTTGAAATGGGAGCTTCGGCTGCATTTCTTCGTCAAGTCGATATTGCAAAAGTGGATGCTTACGAATACCACTTTGACGTGAATGATCATGGATTAGAGAATCAGTACCACAACCTTATACTTCTCAAAGCCATCAACAAAAATGGAGCCTTAGGTTATCGCTTTTTTCTTCAAAAGCCCAAGGAATTCCTTTTTGTAGGTGCGTTTGATGTGGAAAAATCTTTAAAGGATATGATGGCCAGAGAAGGGGCTTTATTTGTTGGCGAAGAGGAATTTGCCAATGCCGTGTGCGAAGGCAAATCATTTGCTCAACCCTTCCTTTTTTATCTTGACAGTGTTTCTGAAAGAACCAAAGAGTTTTTGTCCGACGAAAGCGACAGCAAGACATTGATGACAACACGAAAAATGGCTCTAACGCAAGATGAAGTTAAGGAAATAATCAACGCGATAAAAAGTAATAATCATTGTGGAATGCTTGAACAATTAAAGGCTTTTGCGTGGAATAAATATTTCAAAGAAAAGATACTGGTCGATTTGAAGCATCCTGGTTTGAAAATACGCACTGCTTTCGATCCCTTCAAAAGTCAGGGCGCTTTTGTTAGCAATCAAGTTGTGTTCTTGAATCATGCGAACAAAAAGACCCATGCCAAACAATGGAAACAAGCGAGTGGAGATAATAGTTCTGAGTCATGGATAGAGAATCTTTCCAGCCGTACTTGTACCAAATTGCCTTTGTTCAATAAATACGCTGTTGGTGAAGTCGAACCAACCAGCGATTATGTAGAAAATATTAGAAAAGTGGATTCGGTTAAATATGAGATCTTTGAAGCGTATCATAACAAGGTTATCGCTCTTGATGAGCGCATCCAGAGGTTTTCCAATGAGAACTACGAAGGTTCCTCCAATGATATGGAAGGCCCGATTCCATGTTCCGAGTTGTTCAAATCCACAAATGTTCTTATTCCCCCAACACCTCTTGACCCCAACACCTTTGACGCAGCGTCCGTCGAAATCATAGAGCAGTTCATCGAAGATAATTTATCCAATGCTTTTGTTCTGATCCATTATGGTATTCTAGAGCGGATGTACAAAGATGTAGCAGCAATCTCAAAAAAGCTTGACGATTGGGCAAAAGCCGCTAAACGGGTTGTTGTAACCAGCGGCCGTGGATCACACTCCCTTACGCTACCGCCATCGGTGTGCTTTGCTAACTTGTCATCCGTCCTCTATGCTTTTACCGACAATAGAAATAAATTATTAATCAATAACATGTTAAATCAATCAAGAAGAAAAAATGGATAAAGTGTTTGTTTTAACCAACATCAGCAGCTGGCGTAATATTTCTGAAGAAATTAGGGATAGAGTGAAATGGAATCCCTATCCTAACGAGAACAATCCCGTCTTACAATGTGTGCCAGGCATATACCTTGTGTATGATAGCATTGACGATAACAGGTTGAATCAATTGTTTAATGAAAGTCAAAACGACCATCTCTATATTTTGATTCACACGCACGGCCATCAATATGAAAAATTTGATCAGTGGAAGGACCGCTGCTCCATAAAACGTGGAAAACATGAGAACAATCGAGAAGACTTATATTTCCCGGTATTTGAAATCATTGCTGATTCTGATGGAGATAAGGTGGGGCGTATTATCAAGGCTGTTTTTATGACTTATGAGGAAGCTGTTGCCGAATTGTTAAATGAATGCCTCTCCCCTAAAAAAAATCTGGATGATTCTAACGCCTATATTACAGTGTGTCAAAAAGATGAAGTAAAAAAAGCGTTGGAAGATTTCAAAAAGGTGTATGAATCACGTGATTCTTTTGATGGGTATCAAGAGGATTTGGAACAATTGCGGAAGTTGCTAGTTGGCCATTTTTCCTCTAATCATTCCTCTTGATTCATTGTCCATAGCCAATTTACCTTTGTGCTGTAATTGATCGTCAAACCATTTAAACTCACAAGACTATGAAAACGAACTTAGCAAAAAAGGTAAAAAAGACAACAGTAATTACATTATTGGCATTGTTTGCCGTTGTGCTGTGTGGCTGCCACAACAAAAACGCAAAACATCACAATGAGGAAACCTCCGACATACCACAGCTGTTACAAGAGTATGGGTGCGACACGATCGTGTGCTCTGACGACGGCGTGATTTGTTGCTATGGGCTTTCTCGGTCGCACAGGTGCGAGACTCCACACATGATCATCCGATATACCGCCGATGGAAATACCCATTGGGTTGAGGAGATGGGGGCGGTGGAGGACTGCTACCTTTGTTTGACACCAGAAGCTATTTATCATGTTAGAGATAAAAACTCAACCATATATCTGGTCTATGGATATGGAGGCTACACGGGTAATGGGAGTGAATGGTGCCTGAAAGCCTATAGGTTGATAGATGGGTTTTTGTGCCCCACATTTGTCTTTGATGGCTTTGAATATGAAGAAACCATTTGTGTAGAGATTCCGTCGGGAGCCGAGGACCAGAGACACGAAATGTTTTATTATAACAAAGAGGATTTAACGGTTTATATCAATCAAGGCGATAGCTGTTCCAAGTACATATGGAATGGTGAAAGGTTTGTGCCTGAAAAAGAATTACTTGAAAACATAGTAAAACGACACACCAACAAGGACAATAAGGACTTCGAGTTCATGTACGACGATGGGACATCACATCCCTGGGGTAGTTATGTCTCTGAGCGTTCATCGAGTGTGCTGAAGCTGGAGATGGTTCATTCTGATGAATTTGGAGTTTCTTTAAGGGTTTTGGTTTTTCAGCCGGTTTATTGGTATAAAGGAGGGTATCGTTTCCCGGAACTTGGCAGTGAACCCACTTTTGTTGGGTATGGTACCGACTATGGTCCAACCCCTGACTGCGTTGACTTTTCATTTATTTGTGAATATACCGGTTCGGAGGACACGTATTTTCTCCTATCAGGCTATAGGGCCAACTGGGACTCCATTCTTGTGGGGAATATGTGTCCGCCTATTGATACGGAAGAAGAAATCAGGCCTTGCGTGTTTAAGAAACGGTCTTGGGAGGATATACAATCATGGTGGAATGCCGAGCAGGAGCCGTGGAAATTAAGCCCTGATTAAAACTTATTGTCAAACCACAAAAACCGGCTACCATGAAAGCGCCCATCAACCTTCCAGACGTATTTGCCAACCGTCATAAGAAATACCATTTTCGTTTTGATGACAATGAAGAGTATAAGGCATGGTTAAAATACTATTTCATTCAACATCAAATACTCCTACCTATAGACCCAGATCGTTGTAATTATAAACAAGAGGCGGAAATGGGCGACGCTAGTTTTATTTATCTTGTCGGCATGTTTTATGCCAGGGGCTTCAGGTGTGAAGAAAACTATCGCAGGGCCATGAGATGGTGGAAGTTGGCCGGTGAGAAAGGGAACAAAAGCTCGCAATATCTGCTTGGCAGCACATACTATTTTGGGCATGTCGTCCACAAAAACTATAAAAAAGCAGCCTGTTGGCTTGAAAAAGCCGCGCTTCAGGATGACGACTGGGCGCAAGTCTTACTCGGCGATTGCTATTATTTGGGCAGAGGCGTGGCTAAAAACTATGAAACGGCTGCTTACTGGTATGAGAAGGCGGCAAAACTTGGTAACGTTGATGCGCAAAACATGCTGGGCTATTTGAAACAAATGAATTTTTAAAAACCATAACTATTAAAACCGATGAGCCTGATGTGATATAACTAGGCGTGTTATTATGGGTAATTACTGGCGGACGTTGTTGCAAAGAAACACTTGGAACGCCCTGAAATGTTCAAGTAGACATGCAATACAATGAGCAAACATGGTTCTAAATCTTTAAGTTTCAACAAGATGAGAAAAAGTTTCAGAAAAGAAGTGGTTTAGATTATATCTTAAATTTGCCCCAATATCAATAAATTGTGATTATGTGGTTGATTTGTCTAGAAATCATTGCATTAAATATTGAAAATTTGGAAATAATGATTTATTTTTGCAACCTAATGTAACTAAAAACCGTACGTGTGACGACATGTAATCATTTTTTTTCTTTATCACTATTTTAATTTTATATGAAGGCTTTAATCAAAAATCTATGTTGTTCATCCTATGTTTCTGGTTATGAAAATCAAAACCAGAATGATGTCATGTTAGATTATCTCAAGAACCATAACGTTCCCTATGAACAAGATGTTATAGGGAATATTATTTTTCAAAAAAAAGGCCCAGGGGAAAAGACCCTAATGTTAGTTGCACATTATGATGAAATTGGCCTTTCTGTCAAATATATTGATGACAACGGATATATTTATTTCTCTACAATCGGCGGTGTTGACACATCCATATTACGAGGCCAAAAAGTGGTGATTGCCCATAATGGTCATTTTATTAATGGCGTAATTGGTGCAAAGCCTATTCATATGATTAATAACACGAAAAATAGTAACGACAAAAGTATTGATGTTTCGGATTTGTGGATAGACGTTGGGGCGATTGATAAAGAGGATGTTAGAGGATTGGTTTCAGTGGGCGACCCGATTTCCTTTTCTCCAAATTATGCCGAACTCAATGATGTTTTTTTTACTTCTAAGAGTATTGATAATAGAGTTGGCGTTGCCTCATTGTTTACATTATACGAAAAGCTTAAAGATGTAAGCATTAACTATAAAAGCATTTATTTTGTGCTCTCTTGCCAAGAAGAACTTGGATTACGTGGTGCCAAAATAGCAGGATTCAACATCAATCCTGATATGTGTATTGCGATAGATGTAACACATGCTACCGATTATCCTTCCATAAACAAGAATAAATATGGAGATATTAGATTAAACCGTGGTGCAGTGATTCCATTTGGCTCAAACTTTACATTCGCATTGCAAAGAAGCTTAAGAGATATCGCAAATAAGTATGGTTACCCGTATCAAACGGAATCTCTTCCTGGTCATTCGGGGACCGATATTGCAGAGATACAATTGTTGCGAGGAGGTTGTAGTTCAGGGCTGATTAGTATTCCGTGTAGATATATGCATACACCAATAGAAACTGCAACGTTTAATGATATGAAGTCTGTTGTTGATATTCTATTTGAGTTTTGTTGTAATAACGAATAATATTAACATAAGATGAGGTTGCAAGACGATTTATATGTTATTAAATATGAGAATAAGAACATGGTCTATTCTCCATTACGTCGTGCTTTGTTTTTTGCAGATGATGCTTCTGTGGCAATCATCAACCGTTATATAAGTAATAAAAGTGATGAGTCGGACAAGAACACTCAAGTTTGGAATCATATTAAACAACTTGAAGCCATTGAAGTTAGTCCGCCGGAACAGCAACAGATAAAAAAAGGAGCAAATGCAGTAATAATACCAACACAAATATGTAATTTAGGGTGTACATATTGTTATGCACGAGAAGCACATTCTCAAATGAATATGCCTATCGGTGTTTTAAAAACCACTCTTGATTTTGTTTTAAATGGTGCTGAAAAGAAAAAGAACATATCCTTTATTGGTGGAGGGGAGCCTTTTGTCTCGTGGAGTTTGATTCAGTGGGCTGTTGAGTATTTGGAAAAAAACAAAAAACAAGATGACCGATTGAATATTGGGGTTACAACTAATGCAACCTTATTCACCGAAGACAAGTTTCAATATGTTAAGGAGCACAACCTTCATATTGGTGTTTCGTTCGAAATACTGGAAGATGTTCAAAACACTTTACGCCCTTACCAAGGAGGAAAAGCTTCCTCTTTTGATATTGTAGACGCAAATATAAAAAAGCTAATTCAATACAACATCCCTTATACTATTCGTTCAACAATAACAAGGTTGAATGTGAAACGGATGCCAGAGATGGTTGAGTATGTGGCTAAACACTACCTAAATTTAAAGAGGCTTCATTTGGAGCAAGTAACAGATTCCAATGAAGATGGCTATGCCTTCTACAACGAGTATATTGAATACTTTTATAAGGCCAAGGAGGTAGGAAGGCGGTTGGGCATCTCTGTGTATAATTCGATTTCAAAATCCATACATCAAATTAAGGGATGCTTTTGTAGAGGAGAATTATGTATTACGCCCACGGGTGCAATCGTTGCATGTCATAGGGTTTCGTCTGAACAAGAAAGAGCATTCCCAGTTTTTTATTATGGTCAAGTGAACCAATCTGTTGTCTTTGATGAAGCTGCAGAAAAAAAGTATTTGTCTCATACATATAATAAGCGGGAAGAGTGTTTTTATTGTTATGCATATTGGCATTGTGCTGGTATTTGTTCAATGGAACGTGTTGAATTAACAGAAGATCAGATTAGTTCAAAATGTGAATTTGCTAAAAGGATAATTGTACGTGAATTATATGAAACACTTTTAAAAGGACTAGAAAACAATCAATAGTTTAATTAATAACCGAAGTGCCAACGGGATAAAACTGGCATGAATAACTATGGAGAAATATTATGTTAGTGAAATTGTTTTTGTGAATGAAACGCAAGAAGACGTTAGATGTGAGCCATGGTGCGATTGCGATCATGATTGTGATTGGTGCTGCGATTCAGAGTGTGATTGTTGCGATTCTGAATGTGATGCGTGGTAATGGTTTGTGAAAGGAGATGGGATTGTAGTTGTGATGATCCTTGGAAGCCCAATTGTGGATGTAATGTCGCCTGCGACACTTGTTCTTGTGAAGATTATTGATAAGAAATAAATTAGTGACGTATTTGCAAACTATACAAGCCAAGACCTACGAAGGCGTAAGAGTAGGAGTAAAACTATTTCGTATGAATACGAGCTTTTTAAACGATTCTGTTATGAACAAACTTTCACGTTTGAGTGAAGGTTTAGAAGCTTCTGGCACTACTAATAGAAGAAATACCAGAGGCGGTTGTGGTTTGATGAGCTGCGGAGGCGCCTGTGAAGGATTGTCAACACCAGTCATTTAAAATGATGAAGATAGGGCGGCCTGGCTTTGGGTCGTCCTATCTTTTTTTGTCAATTAATTCATTAATTCTAAGTATAAATAATGGTGAAAAACCCAACAGAAATCCGGCAGTTTCAGATAATGCTTGTTGTAACACATGCGTGCAATTTGAGTTGTGTATACTGCTATGAAAAAAAACGTGATTCGGTAATTGTTGATGTTAATCGATTTAAAGAAATAATTGCAACTTATTTGAACTCCGATGACTATGATTATATTGTAATTGAGTTTTTTGGCGGTGAGCCTTGGATAAAGAAAGATGTTATTAGAGAAATTTGTGAATGGACCTGGCGGCAGCATTGGAAAAATAATTACCGATTTTTCACTTCAACAAACGGCACGTTAATCCACGGAGAAATCCAGAAGTGGCTACATAATCACAATAGGCAAATTAGTTGTGGTTTAAGTCTAGATGGTACCCCAAACACCCATAATCAAAATAGGTGTAACTCATTTGCCCAAATTGATATTAATTTCTTTTTATCGAATTGGCCTAATCAGCCCGTAAAAATGACCATAACCCCTCAAAGCCTTTCTAATCTGTCGGAAAACATTATTTATTTACATGATTTGGGGTTTAAATTAGCCGGAACAAATTTTGCAGAAGGGATAAATTGGTCTAAAACTGAGTATTGTAAAACGCTGCAAAATGAATTGGAAAAACTTGTAAATTATTACCTCGAACATCCTGATATTGAGGTGGCTCCATTGTTAGATTTATCCATTGAGAATTGTGAATTTGACAGACAGTATGTGAGAAACAAAGATTGTGCTGGCAAAACCATTATGGCATATGATTGTGACGGGAAAGAGTATCCCTGCAATTATTTTACGCCGATGTCTTTTTCAAATGAGCAACTCAACAGTATTCATATTTCAGATTTCTTAGATGATAAAAATCTTATTGATGAGTACTGCTTCCACAATTGTTACTTTTATCCAATTTGTCCTAATTGTTACGGTGCAAATTATCTGGCTAACGGCAAATTATCAGAAAGGGACAAGTCTATGTGCAATTTAGTAAAAATAAGAGCATATTATTGCGCAGCATTGATAGCACAAAGGATTTGTCAAAAAAACGCATGCGATGATCAAGAAATAGTTTCGTTGAAAATTAAAGCAATCCAAAGAATAAAAAGAATATGTGAAGGCGAAAAGTTTTGAAAACAGTTATATAATTAAGCAAGAGAATAAAGAATAAATAAGGATGAGAAAGCATTATTTTTCCATAATTATTCCATGTTTTAATGTGTCGAGCTATTTGCCAAGATGCCTAGATTCTATTATTAATCAAACATTCTCTGATATTGAGATTATTATGTTTTAACCGCAAATAACCGAGCGATTTTTGATTTTATTTTTTAGCGTTCTTGTTTGGATGGGGCAGTTATCTCCCGTCAGAGCTTTTGGGAGCTCTGAGGAAAGGCTCCCCGAGCTCTGCCGAGGATAACTGCCTTCCGTTGCGCTTGGGTTATGCCACTTTTGCTTCATATTCCTTTCTATATTCTACCGGCGACTTGTAGCCGAGCCGGTATATCAGCCACAGGTGGTTGTAGTTCTCCACGAACCTGCGGATGGCTTCGTTGGCTGTATAAAACGGAGCATATCCACCCAGTTTAAAGATACTGTCCCAAAAAGTGTGTCTGAGCGTTGACGCGCAAAAAAGGGATTGGCCTAAGCGGGCCAATCCCAAAAGTCTGTATCTTTAGGGTGCGATAAACTCTAAAAACAGACTTAAAATGAAGTTTACAAAGGAACAAATTTCTGAGTTAATGTGCAAGCATGCACAGAAAGAAAATGGTCTGCACGACTTGTTGGAGATCATGATTGAGAGTATGATGGTTGCCGAGCGAGGCGAGTTTCTGTCTGAGGATCAAGGCAATAAGGGGAACGGATATCGTCCCAGCCATGCCTACGGACACGGAAAAAAACTTGAGTTCCGCATTCCCCGAGACCGTTACGGCAACTTCCATCCCCGCATTTTGGCCATCCTTCGCGACCAGGAGGAGGAATGCGACCGTCTGGCGGGCGTCCTCTACACCAAGGGGCTGACGCAGGAACAGGTGGGCGACGTCTTCGACGAGATCTATGGCCAACACTATTCCAAGTCAAGCATCAGCAGGATGGTCGAGAGTGTAAGGGGCCAAGTCAGCCAATGGTTGGAACGCGGGCTTGACGAGTACTATCCCATCGTGTTCGTGGACTGTGTCCACATCAAGATTCACCGAAGCAGGTCCGTGTCGACAGAGGCGTTCTACGTCGCCTTGGCAGTGACCGACGAGGGCACTCGGGAGGTGCTCGGCATCTTCAACATGCCCGTGGAGAGTGCTACGGGCTGGGGGACGATATTCGACGAGTTGAAGGAACGCGGGGTGCAACGCATAGGCTTGACGGTGGCGGACGGCATCACCGGACTGGACACGGTGGTTGGGAAGAAGTTCCCGGGAACGCCGCTCCAACGCTGCGTGACGCACCTTAAGCGCAACATGCTCGCCAGGGTCAGGCATGGCGACAAGGCGGCATTGGCCGAGGACCTTCGTGACGTGTTCCGCACCGGCCAGCGCGACTATACGGTTGAAGCGGCATGGAAACGGTGGCAGGACCTGTGCGACAAATGGGGCAAGGACTACCGTTCCTTCAAGTCCCTGCGTGACAAAGCCGACTACAAGGCGCACATGGTCTATCTCAACTATGCGCCGGAGATACAGGGCATGATCTACACCACCAACTGGATAGAGCGGCTCAACCGCGACTTCCGCAGAGTCACGCGGATGAGGACTGCGATGCCGAACGAGGATTCGGTCCTTACTCTGCTGGGCAGCGTCGCCATGGAACACAAGGCCTTCGACAGAATACTGCCCAGAATCACCACCGACAAAACGCTGTTCCCTGGACAACGCAACGGGTTTTCTTAGCGGAAACAGCCTTCCTGAATGCAATGGGAGCCGCCCTTTACAGACGGCTCTCCACATCCACGGCTTTCAGTGTAGGCGCGGCCTTGTTGCTGGCGGGTTGCTCCCCAGCAGAGCCCGTTTCCTCGTCCAGCCGCATGGCAAAATTAGTGATAAATGTACAAACCGAAGCTTGATATGAAAATAATTGTCTAAATTTGCACCGCTTCCCTGAAGTCGGCAGACTTCGGACACACTACTTGAAACACTACCAGTTTAGGTAATGTTTTAACCAGTGTGTCCGAAGCCTATTGACTTCAGATACTCATGGGTTCTCGTTTCGGTCAGTGTGTCGTTGAGGTTGGCCTAGGTACCCATCTTATCTAACGAGACAAAAGGCATTAATGCATTACTCTATGATTCCACTAAGTTTGTCACATTGCTAAATAATATCTTTATTGCCATTGTTTGACTATTTAAACTTAATTATCATGGAAAACAAGAAAATGCGAAAAGGAGACGAAAACCTCTATTTTTATGAATTGCTTGACATAATGATGTTCGAGCAAACAGACACAAATGTACTGCAGAGTGTTTCTGCGATTTGTAATCATTTAGGCAGTGGGACCATCAATAAGTTTGAGAATGCATTGGAAGTGTATGCCAAAGAAGCGGACAGGGGACTCCCTCAAGCACAGTTTTATCTTGGAGAATTTTTTGCGAAAGGAATAAACGTTTCGCAATCCTATGAAACCGCCGTTGAATGTTACACTAAAGCCGCTAAACAAGGTCACATACATGCACAATGCAGTTTGGCGACAATGTACTTCTATGGAGTGGGGGTGGAACAAAATCACGAAAGAGCAGTCGAATGGTATAAAAAAGCCTCTGATCATGAGGAGGCTGTTTTTCCCTGTTTTAAACTGGGAGATTGTTTTTTATGGGGTACCGGTGTTCAACAAAGTGATGAGGAAGCGGTGGAGTGGTATTTCACAGCAGTGTCTAGATATACGAATAAACGTAGTGATGATGGGCATTTTGCTCAAAACAAAAGGTTTTCTTTAATGTCAAAGAGAGCAGTTGGATATATTATTAATTGTGCTGAAAAAGGTGTGGCAAATGCACAGTGGGTATTGGGTGAATTTTACGCGTCTGGAATGATTGTTCCCAAAAGTCCTGAAAAAGCGGTAGAATGGTATTCAAAGGCTGCGGAACAAAATGATGCAGTTGCCATGTGTAAATTAGGATGCTGTTATCAAGCTGTTGATGAGGGCGTGTCTCAAAACCATAAAATAGCATTGGATTGGTTTTCTAAGGCGGCTAATAAGAATGAATTCTGGGCGATGATAGAAATGGGAAATTTTTATGAATCAGGAACAATACTGCCCAAAAATCTTGAAAAAGCTGTTGAATGGTATATTAAGGCCTTAAACCAGGCAGAAGACTGCGATGTTTTGGCAACTATTACTAGTATAGGAGATAACTATATAGAGAAGAAGGAGTTCGACAAGGCTGTTGAATGTTATGCCGTTGCAGCAGAACACGGATGGCCGTGGGCTCAATGTCAGTTGGGAGATTGCTACGCCAATGGAACAGGAGTAATCAAAAACGAGGCAAAAGCCGTTGAGTTGTATTTAAAAGCCGCACAACAAGATGATTGTTTTGATTGGGAAGGAATACAAATAGGTGCTCAAAGCCGTTTGGGAGATTGTTTTGCGGAAGGTAGAGGCGTGTCGCAAACCTATGAGACGGCGGTCTGGTGGTATACCAGAGCAGCAGAACAAGGCGATGTTTATGCCCAGTGTCGCTTAGGTGATTTTTATATGGAAGGCAAAGGCGTGTCTAAAGATTATGAGAAAGCCGTTGAATGGTTCCTTGAAGCTGCTGAAGAAGATGATTCGTATGCCCAATGCCGTTTGGGCGATTGTTATTTGGAAGGCTTGGGTGTTCAACAGAGTGACGAAGAAGCCGCGGAGTGGTATAAAAAGGCTCTGAGACAGGTTTGTGAGGAAGATTAGTGACGGAAGCCAGTTAATCAAAGGAAGGGCGTTTTTTCATGGAATTAAAACCTATAGAAAGAGCAGACATCGAAACCGTGTGGGAGATGCAGGTCGAAGCGTTTTCCGACCTGTTAGAAAAATATCAGGATTTTGACACGAGCCCCAGTGCGGAAACCATTGACAAAATAATAGCGAAGTTCGAACAACCATGGACGACCTATTACTTTATCATCGTTTCCAATGAAAAGGTGGGGGTGATGCGTGTTGTGGATAAAAAGGACGGAAGCAGAAAACGTATTTCCCCATCTTGATGGACATCGTGTTTTTTGAGAAAGATTGATGGACTTCTTTCTGGTAGAAAACGATTATCTTTGCATCGAATCAATTCCAAAATATATCGCCATGGTAAAGAACAAGAAAATTACAATGGACTTCATCCGCTGGGGTGCACTGAGTCCACAGAAACACGAAGAGGCCAAACTGCCTTACAACAGCGAGAAAAGAGGATATCATACAGCACCTGCCATGTGGGGAATCTATGCGTTCCCTAAAGGTTTTGTGTACAGATGGCTCCTGGGAATGCCAGAATCTGATTTGCGTCAGAATAACAGATTTCGCTGGGTTAGGGATGCCGAAGGCAACAAAGTGAGAGTAAACGTATTAACTGATGAGAAAAAAGAATCAGCTCTTAGACAAAAACAATTGTTACTTAGACGTCTGAATAAAATACCCCAAAATGGTGCTATGAACTCGGTAAGCCGTGAGGAAGATCCTAAAAACAATGGATTTCTCTATTGGGATGGCCCAGCCAAGAATTTTAAATACGGTGGAGAGATTTGGCATCACCTGGAGTTCTTCTATTATAATTACTGGGACACGAAATACGGCTACTGGGGAGTGGATAGCCCTTCAAATGAGAAAAAGATTCGAATAGTTCCACTCCCTGAAATCATAGAACGTAATGGCAGTTGGATCAAGACAAGTATGCGCGACTATCGCAAAGCATTGAAAAAGTTCAATGACTGTCTGCAACATTTCCAGACTTTTCGTAACGACCTAACCAAAAAAACAATATGCAATCCGGTTTCCGAAGAGGATGATATTAAATCGTGCTTCGAAGTCTTTATCGAGAAGGTGTAAAGACTCACCTTTCCCCATGGTAGTCTATATAATAATCGCAATGCCCTCGGACAATGTCCGCCGCAAGGGTCTTGGGATAACGCTCTTCGATGGTCCTGAAATTACAGAATAGTAACTGGGCTTGGGCAGCATATTCGTCGTCGGTAAAGGTGCTGAAAGCCTTGCTGAAGAGCTGCTCCGCACGTTTCATGGCTTGACAGGTTAACCCTCCAGTCTCCCAATCATATGCAGAGTCATCAACCCAACCACGACCGTACTGCGTCAAAGCCCAACAACGGTTAAACGAATTGCGTATTCCAAGCCCAAGGTCGATCATTAACATGGCTTTCTGGTTTGGATTGGTGGCAGCGGCAATTTCACACTCCAACATGTTCATGGTCTTTGCAAACTGAAGCTTTGCATCACCGCCGTGGTTCCAACGCCTTCTCGACACACTGAATGGGTCGTTGTTCAAAAAGCCTTCCTTGTAAACATTGGTGCGAATGAAATAATCAAAGGAGACCTTGGAAAGGTAGTGCTCCGCGTCTGCATAGCGCATCTCGCGCAAACAATGGGTACCAATTATCTCGTTGAGATAGTCGCTGTCGCTGTAGGAGTGGGAGTTGAGGAAACGCTGGAACTCCGTCCGAGGCTTCTGGGCTACCTCAGTGTAGGCAATCAGTGCATTGGCCGACAGGGAGTCCATCATCTCGGCAAAATGGCAACAATAGTCATAGTAGTTGAACGAATGGTCTTTGCGGCACTCAGCAAGGACCGTCGGAATCTCGTTGGGCAGCGAGTAACTCGACATGTTGGCCAACTGCAGGGCCAGTGTGGTGTTGCCTTGCTCGATCATCTTGGGGCAAACCGTGCCCAACAGGATGCAACGCATGGCGTCGTTCCAATAGTAGCAACTGAAGCTTCCGATCAAGTTGTACAGGTCGAAGCCATCTATGGTTTTCTGGTCAATGTCCTGCTCTATTTTCTCTTGCAGCCACCGCAGCTGAGTAAATAGTTTCTGTTCGTAGGCTTTGCCGTAAGTGCTAATCTGTGCGTCGATAAAAATCCGCATCACTTTGATGGATTCTTCGAGGTTTTTGTCTTTGACGGTTCTTTCTGCCGTTTTCAGGTATTGGTCGGCTTTGTTGTCGTCTCCTTTCAGGTGGGCGATGTAAGTGGCGGCGTATGCCCATAAGGCTTTGTCCGCTTCGGTGTCTTCGCTCAAGACCTTGTCGCAAAGAAGGGCAAGCTGATCGATCTCAGCCCTCTCCCCATCTCTATATAAATCCCAACGCCAGTCGTCTTCCCAGTTACGGTCAGGCTCCACTTTTCCCAAAATCTCCCAAAGCCTTAGGCGAAAAACGGGGCAATCAGGATAAACTTCATACAGCAACTCCATTTTCTCCACCCGGCTCATGCCAGAACGGTAACGGAGGTCGCATTCTAATAGCCCGTTCAAATCGTTGGCTAGCTTGTAATAACTTTTTGCCAATTCGACATTGTCGAGATGTACGTATGCCCCCGCCACATAAGAGAGGGTCATCTGCTTGAGGAAGCCATCAGGCAACTGTTTTTCAATTTCATTCCAAAAACTGATGATGTCCTCGTATTGACGGAGCGAGGTCATCGCCCTGACGGCCTGCAACGCATAACGGTCGGCATAGTAGTAGCCCTTGGCTTTCTCCCTGGCCGTTTCGGCTACTTCGTTGAGCGAGTATCTGACGGGGTCTTCCTTTGAGGGATAGTACCATGGCGACAGGCTTTCACGGCGCAGCCATTCGCAGTTTTTGGCAAGAATCAAGAAATCCAAAGCTTCCTTGCCGCTGTTGGTTGTCAACCATTGGGCCATCCTGTTGCCTCTTGCGCATGGTGGGATTTTGCCGTTTTTCAAATCCGTCAGTGTTTGCAAGTTGTATTTATAGACTACCTGATAGATGTCTTCCAAAGAAATCATCACATAGGCTTGTTGCTGCCACAGCTGGCAGTTCTGTTGGCTGTTGAGGTTGTAGCTGCTTTCTGGGTCGTCGGGCAGGTTGACCAGATGGAACAGGTAGTACTCCGAAGGTGAGCAAAGACTCGGTGAGCACGCGAAGGCGTTGAACGAGGCGAAAAAAAGGCTAAATGCGGCTATAAATCTGACGTATTTCATCGGTGGTATAGTTTGAAAGGTTGGCGGAATCTAAATGATAAAGAATGATGGAGGCGTTTTCGGCGCCGGGCATTTTCAAGCTTACAAGGCTATCCAGTTTGTGGAGGTCATCGAAGCTTACGTGTTCATAGCGTACTACATCACCGGCTTCAAGCTTCATGGAGGGCTGGTCGTGGAAGAGCCCTTTATAGGTGTCGTTGTGGAACCAAACATACCAGCTATAGGTGGGGTAGGCGTAGTCCAAGGGGAGCCCGTAGGGTTTGTTTTTCAAGTACGCATTTACATCGTTGAGGTCGAGAATGGAGTTTTGTGTCTTGGGATTGGTGATGCTTCCGGTGTTGTAAAGCATCAGCACGCCCCTGTCGACAGGCGGACAGGCACAAGCCAACTGCCAAAGGCGAATGGTACAACTGAGTTGGATGCCGTAAGGTTCCAACTGGTCTTTCACCGCTTGGCAGAAGGCAAAATAGCCGTCTTGCGTTTGTTGCGTCCAGTCGCAGTCGAGCTGGATTTCATGGATGGTGCCCAGGTCGTTGAAGTCGACCATGTTCAGGATGCGTTGGGTGATGATTTGGGCATAGTTGTGTTTCGGACTGTTGATGAGGCGCAGCGCGTCGATCGTGATGTAAACTACCGGCACAATCTCCACCCCTTTGGGCGTCGCCTCGCGAAAGGCAAGGGTGGCATTGGGTATCACCTCATACTCGTAGTTGTTGATGTCGGCGGGCACCACATCAAAGAGTCTCAGGTAAAGTCGTTTTACCTGGTGGGTTTGAAGGAAATCTCGCTCGGCGTTGTTCAGCTCAAAAACAGTTTTCCAATAATAGATGCTGTTTCCCTTGGTGCGTAGTCCAAGTTCTTTTCCCAAACGGCTGTCTGCCTGTGGGGTCGGTGAGCAGCCGACCCCGACAAGCATCAGCAACGCAATTAACAAATGTCGCGGTTTCATAATCATGGTATTACTTATTCTTTATTATTATTTTATGATGCAAATTAAATGATCCTTGAAAGACTGACAAGGCGTTTTTCGGGGTACTGTATGAAATGACGGATAGGGTGTATGAAACCCTTCTCGGGGAGTGATTTCGTAAAACTAGGGTTTATTATGCCTTTGTTGATGCGGCGGAATATTCCTTGATTTCACGCAAAGCTTCATCGAGTGACACGGGCCGGTTCTCATGAGCATCCAAGGCCACGTTGTACATGAATGGGATGCCTTCGAAGAACCGCTCCTTGGAGTGGGTGTGACCAAAAAAGTTTATGGTCCATTGCTTCGGTTTTTCGTGCTCTAAGCTGGAAGTGAACGTGGGGTAGTGGCTCAGATAAAGGCTGCGGCCTTTATAACGCATCATCAGGGCATATTGAACATCAACGATGCTTGCTTCTTGTTGGTAAAGCTTGATTCGAGCATCCGTGTCGTGATTGCCTATGATGATGTGCTTCTTGCCTTTCAGCCGCCTTACGATCTCCATGCCGACATCGTTGCTGACGGCTTTCCCTCCAACCATAAGGTCGCCCAAAACATAGACTTCGTCGTCCTCATCAACCATCTCGTTCCAGTTGCTCTCGATGGCCGTGTTCATTTCCTCGATGGAAGAAAAACCTCTGGGTTCATAAATAAACCCATGGTTGTGGAATAAATGCAAGTCACTTGTTAACCATATCATGGCTGCGTCCTCCTTTCAATTTTGCAAATATACTGTTTTCTGTTTAAACTTTCAAGCTACAAGGTTGTTCGCCACTTCCCCCAATTCCTCTTCGCCATTATCTTCTTCATCGTACTCTTCAACGATAGGATCTTCCACACCAGGAACCTCCTCGCTGGATTCCTCTTCAATAGGGACTTCCTCTTCAACAGGCACTTCCTCTTCGATAGGTGCTTCCTCTTCAAAAGCTTCCTCTTCAGGGGTTTCTTCGACGGTCTGTTCCTCGATGATCTCTTCCTCGATGGGAAGGTCTTCGAAGGGAAGGTCTTCGACCTCTTCATTCACAACGGGTTCGTTTTCGATATCCTCGATGTAGGGCAGGTCGACAATTGAGAACTCGGAGACCTCGGGCTTGAATTCCTTGTCGATGCGGTGGCATTGGTCGCGGATGATCTGTCTCCGATAGATGGCGGGCTGCAAGCAATAGCGGTCATACAACAGTTTGAAAGTGTCCACCTGATCAGGCTCAATGTCGGCAAGCGACCGGATGTGGGGGAACAACAGCTTGTGATAGGCGGTGGCCAAGCGCTGTACGGCTTTCTTGTCACGCAGGTCGCAACCATGAGGAATATCCACCAGTTCGGTGAAAATACGATCATACTCCGAAGAAAAACGTAAGATATGCAACACCGAGGAGAAATACTCGCAGTTGAGCACCCAGCCTTCGATGATGTGGTCCTTTGAAAGCCGCGGGAGCCTCCAGCCTTCGATGAAGCCGTGGAACCTATCCATCGTGGCCGACTCGCGGAACATCTCGGGAAGGCTCTGTGCATAGGACGGATTCAGTGGTTTCATATCCTTGTCGAGCGGAATATTGCCCATCAGCATCAGGCCGCACTCCGACTGAAACATCACATTGTCAACGGCTGCTTTTCCTGCCTCCAAATAACTTTTCATGATACTTTGCATCTCGTCTGGGTCAGAAAACTGAAATGTTGTGATTTCATCAATGCCAACCACATCGTAGTTCTTCATCACGCCGAATTGCTTCGTGGCCTTGTTGTAGAACAACTTGGCTCGCGTGGTGCGACCTCCGGCCAACAGCCAAGCGTGTTTGCTCAAATTGTTGTAGACGTACGACTTTCCTGTACCCTTGGGGCCTAACTCAATCATGTTGAGGCGAGGCTCGACAAGGGGGAGAAGACGGGCAATGATCTCATGCTTCTGCTCTTCGGAGAACTCCTCTGGGTTGTACTCCATGGCAGCGATGAGAAAGTCGATCCACTCCTCGGTGGTAAAATTGCTGCGAGCTTCCAGGTAATAAGAAAGGTCGATACGGTAGGGCTCAAACGCCTTGTAGCTGGTCATAAGTGCGTATCCCTTTCGCTTACCCTGCGGCTCCACATAGAGCAACGTGATATTACCCCAGTGCTCGCCATCGGTGAGTGGGTCCTCGCTTTTTTCCAACAGTTCCTGGCTGACATAGGTGCTTGAGGATATGCCCACGTCGGGCATGTGAAAGCGCACCCTGCCCAAGGCCATGTCGGTGCTCACCGTAAAGCGTGTGGTAATGTTGACACTCTCGCCGTTCAGCAAGCGCTGCTTAAGGATCTCGGAATCCGAGGGCATCTTGGTGTTAAGGTACTCCTTTACGGCCTTTTCGTCTACCACGCCCTCGTTGTTAGTGAAACGACGTAGGATGTAGTCGCGCACAAACGAAGGGAGGTTTCTTCCTTTGAAGAGAGAGTCGTAACGACGTGCCTTCATGATGGAGAGTTCGGGAAAGACCTCTTTTGTTTTTTGAGAAATAGCAATGTTTTCCATAATAATAACTTATTTAATTTTGTTTGATTAAAAAATATCGTTTTCATCGAAGCCCAAATGATGGGTGTATTCATCGCGGGTAATCACCAGTTCTTTTTGTTTCTTGAAACGAGGGGGCTTGAGCTCGCCGTCGTTGAAACGGATTTTGCTTCGCTTTTCCTCTTGTTGGGGTTTCTGTTTCGCCTCGGACTTCGGGGCAGGCTTGACTTCTAGTTTTGTTTCCTGTTTTGCCACGGGTTTGGCTTTCATCGGCCGCTTGGCGGGTTCGGTTTTGGCTTGTGTCAAACGCTGGGGACGCAACAGGGTCATCGTGTCTTTCCAATTGAAGACCCCTGATCTTAGTTCGTGTGTCGCTGAGAAGGAAACCACCCGGATAGGGGGGAAGTAGGCTATACGAAAGCGGATCAACTGTTTCTCAAACCATTCATCCCTGACACAATGAAGCAGCTCCGCACCTTCTCCAAGAATGATGCGGTCAATAATCACCTTTCTTTTATAGCCATAGAGCAAAAGCTTAAGCATGGCCCTGTAGAGCTTGTGGTAAAACTTCCATTCCGATTCCGGCAAGGGAAGCGACTTGGGCGATAAGAGTTTCATTAGAATCATGGCAATGCAGTTTTTAAGTATGTTTTAATAATGGTTTGTCTTGGCAAGTTCGTTATAGATCAATACGGCGAACAATCCCGCGGCGGTGGCTCCCCACGATTTTTCCGTGCCCAGAACCATGTTGTCGCCAGTTTTTTTGCCATA
Source organism: Bacteroidales bacterium (assembly GCA_024681295.1). Taxonomy (GTDB): domain Bacteria; phylum Bacteroidota; class Bacteroidia; order Bacteroidales; family F082; genus Limimorpha. The sequence goes on along the minus strand of JAILBC010000087.1, from coordinate 20,648 downwards.
CGAGCCCCAACTGGTAATCACAATGTTTCCGTCAGAAATCACCGTCCAGAAATCACGGTTTTTGCTGCTGGTTCCAGTCTTGCCGTAGAATTTCTTTCCCGCAGGTAGGTCGTTCTTGTATCTGTTCAAAGTGCCATCGCTGTTTTCTATGGTTTTGCTTAGGGCGTTTACAACCACCTTGGTGTGCTCTTCGGCCCAGATTCTTTTGGTCACGATAGTGTCGGAGTTTTGTTCTAATGACAATGGAATAAAAATACCATCGTTGAATATTGTTTGGTATACTTGTGCAATATCAAACACTCTCATCTCTCTGAGGCCTAATGGGTAGTTGTATGTATCGCAAGCGCTAATCGAGTCTTTGGTGATGTTCATTAGGGCGTATTCGTTTTCTAGGTTTTGGTATAAAGTTTTCGGGTTTAACCCCAAATCTTTCAGGTTGGCGAAGGGAGCATTGAGACTTAGCGCTAAAATGGCCTCTAAACTGACGGGGCGTTTACCCCATCCATGACTGTTATGGGGTGTTTTCCGTTTCTCAACGCGTCCATCGAACAGTGTGAAATCAGCCGGCACTCCGGACTTGAGCATCTCTAGGACTATGGCGGGCTTTGCTATAGAACCGATGGGATAAGTGTAACAATTAGCATAGTCAAGTACCTCTGAAGAAGAGAAGTGGGCAATGATCTTACCGCTTTTGGCCTCAACGACGAGTGCGGCGACTTGAAGTTCGGATCCGTTCTTTTTAAACACCTCCTTGGTCTTTAACAGGCGATAGGCCTCTGCCAAGTCGTTTTCGTTTTCCAAAGTGATGGAACAGTCATGTCTGCCTGGCCGGTCTTTGAAGTTTTTTGCAAGCATGATGCGTGTGCTTAAAGGAATTCCGCACTTATATCTTGTGTTGACAAAGGCCAACTCCTCACGTCGTAAAGTGTTATACTCTTTTTTGGTGATTAATCCCTCGTCCAACCATCGCTCTGCCTTCTTTAAAAGAGCTTTTTTCACCGCGCCATCGCTGTCTTCATGTACTAGATTGTAAGGAATCAGTCCGTTTTCTGTCTTTAAATATTTACTTCTTGGAAGGGTGTGTATTAGATAGAGTTGTTGAATGTTATTTAACTGATTCAATGGTTTCCCAAACGCAAACAGAGAGGCCGCTGCTGCCCCGCGAAAACCGAAACTACCATCAAAGGAGGCAATATTAGCGTATAATTCCATAAGCTGTTCGGGTGTTTTTTTCTGGGAAATCATATATGCCGATACAGATTCGGAAATTTTTCTGGACATATCGCGAGGGAATCCATCAGCGTTAATATAGGTGATATTTTTACATAACTGTGCGTTGATGTTAGACCCTCCTCTTCCGCGGAAGGCTGAAAAGCTGACCCCGTGCCAGTTACTTGGGTTGGGCCAGAGATTATTTTGTTTCCAGAAACCGCGGTCCTCTTGTGCTGTGATGCACTTTCGGAAAAAGGACGGCAACTCCTCAAATCGCACAGGGACGTAGTAATGCGGATGCTCTTCATCCACGTATAGGCAATTTCCATTGGCGTCCACAACGCAACTGTTTGCAAAAATATCATCACATTTTAGTTCTTTCGGGAAACAGGTTATCGACATAAAGGCCAGGGTCACCACGAATGCCGAAACCGCGACGGCTTTAGGCAGAGAGGACAACACCCACCCCGTGTAGGTGAAACACTTCTTCATGGTGGGGGTGGTTGTGTTGCCCCTGGTGATGCAGGCCACGAGATAACCAATACCCATGGTAAGGAAGTAGGCCAGCACAATGCCGATCACAGTTAGGCAAGCGGCGGCGGACATGATTGAAAGCAGCATGAACAATTGTTTCGGGTAGACAAAACCAAACGCAACAAGTAAGGCGCCATATACGATCAGCCCTATTACAACTAGGCGCCTTGACTTGTCGCTGGAAAACACCAATCCATGTATGGGCATCGAGAAAGTGGTGGAAAAAAGCACAGTGCCTAACAAATTCCACGAGTCCGAGAAAAACTTTTTCATGATAAACAAAGCCACACTCAACACAATGATGAAAGTGGTCATCAAAGCGGTGTTGTCCCGGATCCATTGGAAGCCGAGGAAGCAGGGGGTGGATAACAACAACCCCAAGCCGTATGCTAAGACCATCATCTTCCAGCCGCTCAGCAACATCTTTTTCTCGATGTGGTTGGTCACCAGATATTTTTCAATCGCGTTATTCAGATTGCTTTTGTTGGAACGAAGCACCAGCACCTCTTCAATAGTTAGGAAGTAGATGAGATAACTACATTTATCCAACAACAAATAAGAAATATTTCCTGCCATATTAGCGATTTTCACGTCCTGAATGTGGCAAAAAATCTCTACACCAATCAGAAACAAAACCCCAAGTGAGCTGAAATAAAGGACATCGCCTTCATTGTAACATTCACCTCCTGCCTTTTTGTTGATCAAAGAGAAATACAACCTGACGCTCCCCATTAACAAATAGACGGCCATCATTTTCAATGCGGGGTTGAGGAAGAACAACAAAAGATGATTCTTGGGGCTCTGCAACTCAGTGGTATAGGATGAGAAAACACCGCGCAAGGCCGTCATAAAAGAAGCGATATCATCGGTGGTTACCATGGCCACTAGGACAGTGGATGCTCCTTTTAAGAGTGATACAGAGATGGCCAAAAGAAGGGTGACCACTAACGTGACGGCCATCTCGCTGTAGTAGTTAATGCCCTGCTTGACCCGGAACATCTCCCTGCTACGCTTGATCCACAGTCGTGAGAAGTCTCGCATGACAACGAATCCGGCGAGCAGCAGGAACGCAACAAAGGAGATTAATGTGATAATTAGGATGCTTTCCATGGCTTTTTAAAGATTGGGGTTGTTGCTTAAATTGTCGATGACTCTGAAGGTTTCAACTCCCAGCTGATGCAAGAACTCATTATAGAACTTCTTCAAATCAATGATGTTCTTAATCTTGGGGTTCGTTTTGAGGATAAGGATCACCTCCGGGTTGGTGTCGGCTATCTGCGCTTTGGCTTCGGCCAGAAGCATTGGATCGACGACATTGGAGATCATTTTCCCAACCGACTGTTCTGTGGTGGGAATGCTCTTGTAGAAATTGCCGTAGTTGCTGTTTTCCACGCCATCGCTGCAGATGACGAGGATTTCCCGGGCTTCGGGGTCCATTTGGCAAAAACTTTTTAAAACCACATCTATAATCGGCGATGAGCTCATCGTTTTCTCGCTGAGTTGCTTGTATTGGTCCAATTGGGTGCGGATCAGTTCCAGTAGGGGACGAGGGTCGCGAAGACGATCGGCTTCTTTGCGTGAAACTTTCTTGTCGATCAGGGCAATCGACCGGCTTTGCAATGTCAGTTGGCCGCTATCGTCGATGGCCGCGATGCGGATGGTCAATTTTTGGCCGAAATCGATGTGGCCAAGGCCCGTATTGTGAAAAAATTTATTCAGGTTCTGAGAAAAGTCGGCCTCGATTGTTTCGAAGAGAACAGGGTCTGTAACATCAATCAATAAGGTTATTGCCGTTTCATCGGCTTTTTGGACGGGGGCGCATGGGGCACTGAAGTTCAGAGCCGCAAGGCATACAAGGATAATGGTGTTTTTCATAATGTTATTGTTTAATATTGTTATTATTCATTGTTTGTTCCAGAAGATCTTCGTAATAAGCCTCGATATCCATCTTGGTGATTGGCTCGATGATAATCGTTGAAGCATCAACAAACAACTCGTATGCGAGGTTTTCTTTTAAACTGAGATCGTATTCTGTTAGTTCTTGAAACAGCTCGTTAATAAGAGCCTCGTTTTTGTCCTTGGCCCGCTGTGATTTTTCACGAGCCTTGGATTCGTTCTCTTCAATGATGTTGAACCTTCTTTCCGTTTTGTTTACAATGTCGGTTAAACGGTCTTTCCGGTCTTCAAGATCTTTCAACAATGTTTTTAGTTCTTTTTTGATTTGGGCTTTTCTCTTTTTGGCGATTGCTTTACGCACTTCATAGTGGTTGGCTTTGCCATCATTGTTTGCGGAGCTTTCGTTGGTTTCGGTTTCTGCGACGTCGTTATCTTTAGTGTCAAGATCAAAGGCTTCTCCAATAAAAACTAATGCTATACAAATGATAAACTCAAGTAGACCTGGGGTTTGCATGAGTTTGGTGAAAAAACCACCTTCGCTGATTTCAGCTGCGGCTGTTTCAGCCGTGTTGAGGGTGAAATCAGCAGCAACAACTGGAGCTGTGACATCGGTGTTGAAGAAGACCAACGCAACGGTGTGAACCAAACAGGCGAAGCTCATCATAAAAGTCGAAATCAGCAGCCATTTGAGTGCTTTGATACGGGTCTTTAAGTATTTGGCATATAGGATACAGGTAAATATGTAAATTGAAAAAATATACCCCAAACGCCATAGGATGACGTCCATGGACATGGTTTCCTGCTGTAGATGAATGGTGGCACCGGCGATGACCGCCTCGGCAACCAAAGCGATAACCACGAAAGAAGCAATTTTTTTGGCTCTTGCTCTTCTTTCTTTTCGCATAAGCTCGTCGTTGTCGTCTTCTTCTTGATCATCTGTTGGATATTCGTGCTCCAACTGCTCAAGCTGTTGTCCTTTTTGGTTATACATGTCGTTCCACTCACGGTCGTTTTTTGCGTCCTTTGAAGAGGCCTTGTCAAGATCTTGCTCAATCTGCAAATACTCACTATTGCAGTCGTCTAGGTCTTTCTGGGCTTTCTTAACAGTGTCCTTGTTTTGACGATAGTCTGTTTTGTGGGAATTAAGGATGGCTTCTTCGCCAGGAGTGTAGGATCGCATGCCAGAATCGTCCCGAGTAGGTGGTTTGATACCTCCAGATGTAATAAGGCGAGTGTCGGATAGTATGTTCTTCTCTTCTCTTTCGTTGGGTGATAGTGTTTTCATGGCAGTTGTTTTTGACGGTTATTAGATAGTGGCTGGTGATACGATTCTTTTATTTTTACACCTTGCGCGAAGGTTATTGAGGCGTTCTTTAGCATCCTCATAACCTTGGATTAAGCAGTCGTAGAAATTTCTTTCTTTGTCCTTTAACCACGAATTCCCCCGGAAGTCATGGTTGAATTGTTCTGTTGTTTTCATAGGGCTATTGTTTTAAAGTGTGATCAATACATGGCCCAAAAATAGAATTATCAGTAATGTTAGCTCAAGAGTAAGGCTTAGAGTAGTGGAGCCATTCGTTCTTTGTGATTTTTTTGCTCTTCGTTCGTTTTTTAAATAGGTATTTGGGAAAAAGCAGTATCTTTGCACCCAAATACCTATTCGAAAATGTCAGAAAACAACTACGACAACATTAAACCCTTCTATGCCTCGTCACACGGGCATAGCAGGCTGTTTACCGCACTATATAACGGCAAAAAGGTGATTCTCAAGACTTTGAAAGAGGAATTCGCCGCTGACGAACAATGTCAGAAAGAATTGAAGGAAGAATACGAAATCACCAGCCAACTCGACCATAAGTTCATCCGCAGGGCCCTCGGCTTCGAGAATGTGCCCAACCTCGGCGACTGCATCGTCTTCGAATTCGTCGACGGCAAGTCCCTGGCCGAACACGTGCGCGTGGGCACCCTCAACGAGAAACAGATCAAAAGCGTCTTCATCGACATCTGCGATGCCCTCAACTATATGCACCAACGCGGCATCATCCACTGCGACCTCAAGCCGGAGAACGTCATGGTGACCGCCAACGACTACCGCGTCAAGATCATCGATATCGGACATCCCGAAACCAACTATAAGACCGACCATGAGCTGCTCATCAAGGAAAACGAGTTCATCGCTCCCGAACTGTTCAAAGGCGAAGAAGGCGACCAACGCTCCGACATCTACTCTCTCGGCAAAATCATAGAGTTCATCATCGAGCGCAATATGCTCAGCCAATACTCAAGCGTGGCCACCCACTGCACCCAGTTTTCAAGAGAGCAGCGGTTCGACAGCATCATGGAAGTCCGCTCGCTCCTTACCAAGAGGAACTCAGCCCTGAAGATTATCCTGGTGCTCCTCGTCCTCCTCATTATCGGGGCGGTAGCCTTCTTCTATGTGCCCAAAATCATCGAGAAGTCACGAATCGAGAAAGAGGAACGCCTCGCAGTGGAATTCAGCCACGAGATAGAGAAAATCAACGCCGAGGCAGCCACCCTCTGCGAGAAATACAAACTCACTTCCCTTGAAGAGCCAGTGAGCCTGCCTGCCGCTTGGAAGGAAGACAGCGTCCGCTTCACTCAACAACTGGCCCGCTTCATGGACGTCGACAGCCTCCGACAGGTGGCCGAAAAAACCTTGGCAAACCAACGCCAAGCCATCCTGACGAGCCGACAAAACGACCATGACGCCCTGCTGAAAGCCCAACAAGCCGCCGACACCCTCGCTACCCAACCCTAAACATTTTAAACCGTACCCAACGTGCAATACAATAAATATAAACTAGCCTTCCTTGTCCTGACCACGGCGCTGCTGCTGTGCGGCTGTTCCACCAAAAAGAACACCTTCACACGACGCGCCTACCATAACCTCACCAGCCACTACAACGTCTACTGGAACGGTCAGTACAGCCTCCAAGAAGGCGACGAACAACTGAAAACAGCTGTTAAGGACGATTATACAAGAATATTGCGTGTTTATAACTATGGCACGAAAAATGACGCCATGGCCCTGAACCCCAAGATGGACCGCGCCCTGCAGAAAACCTCTATCTGCGTTCAGAAACACTCCATGAAATTCAACGGTAAAGAACGCGTGAAGTGGATCGACGACGCCTACCTCGTCATGGCCAAAGCGCATTTCTACAAACAAGACTACATCTCCGCCAAACGTACTTTCGATTTCGTCGGCACCGAGTTCAGCTACAACGACATCGCCCTCGTGGCCAACCTTTGGCTTGTCAAGACCTACATCCAAACCCAACAGTACTCCAAGGCCGTCGCCATGATCGAGCTGCTCCAAGCCAAAACCGCCGGCATGAAGAAACTGCCCAAGGAGCTTTACCGCAACCTCGATCTCACCATTGCCGACTACTACATCGCCACCAACGAATACCGCAAAGCCATCGACTACCTGAAGTCGGGTATGATGGAGACCAACGACCGCGACCTGCGCATCCGCTCCATGTTCATCCTGGGACAGATTTACATGCAACTCGACGATGCTCCGCACGCCATCGAGTGGTTCCGCAAGGTGGTCAGGAAAAACCCCCAGTACGAGATGCTCTTCGAGGCCAAGATGAACATGGCCCGCATGGGCTCGGCCGGCAACGCCAAAGAGATGTACAAGATGCTTAACCGCATGCTCAACGAGTCGAAAAATGAGGAATACATCGACCGCATCTACTTCGCCATGGCCGAACTGGCCATGCGCGAAGGCAATGTTGACAAAGCCATCGGCTACTACCGCGAATCGGTGGCCAACGCCAAAACCAATCAGATCCAACGCGCCACCTCGTCACTCAAAGTGGCTACCATCCTCTTCGACCGCAATAACTACGAGCTGTCACAAGCTTACTACGATACGGCTGTCCGTGCCATGAACAAAGAGACCTATCCCTACTACGACAGCATCGCCAATATCTCCCAAACCCTCAACGACTTGGTGGCTAACCTCACCATCATCCGCGACCAGGACAGCCTCCTCTGGGTGGCAGACATGGACTCCATTGAACGCAATAAACTGATCGATAAAATCATAGCTGACGTCATCGAACAAGAGAAAATAGAAAAGGAAAGAGCAGAATACGAGGAACAACTGGCCCTGATGGGCGGTGCCGTCGGGAAGACCGAAGTCAAACCCGACGATTCCAAAACCACAGGAAACTGGTATTTCTACAATCCCACCACCCTCCAGAGCGGTTTCACGGAGTTCTCCAGAAAATGGGGCATGCGTAAGCTCGAAGACAACTGGCGTATCTCTGACAAACGCAACATAGGCAACAGCCTTACCGATGGCGACTTCAGTGCTGAAAGCGGCGAGGGCAAAGAGAACGACACCGTCTCCGACGAGGTTACCAACCACGACCGCGCCTACTACCTCGTGGGACTCCCCTTCACCGAAGAGGAACAACAAGTTGCCCATAAACAAATCGCCAACGCCCTCTACAACGTGGGCTTCATCTACCTCGACCGCCTGTCGGACTACCCACGCTCCATCGACGCTTACGAACGGCTCGACAAACGCTACCCAGGCAACGAACACGAGCTACCGGCATGGTACGCGCTCTATAAGATGTACAACGACGCTCACGATACCGAGAAAGCCGACCTCTACAAGAGCAAGATTCTGAGCAAATACCCCGATTCGAGCTACGCCAACTTCATCCTTGACCCCAATTATTACAAAAAGCTCCAGGAAGACTCACGGCAGGCTTCGGAACTCTATACCAAGACATACGATGCCTATCAGCAGGGACAGTTCTTCCGCGTCAGGATGAATGCCGAACGTGCCCTGGAACTCTACGCCAACGACACCGCCCTGGCACCACGCTTCGCCCTGCTCGACGCAGTGGCGCGCGGTCGCCTCGAGACCGTCGACAGCATGGCTTACGCCCTGCTGCGCGTGGTACAGGACTATCCCACCAGCGGCATCCGTACCTATGCGCTGACCCTCCTGCAAGAGGTCAACACCGAATACAACCTCGGCATCAAACTCGACGACATTCCAGGCGTCAGCAAAGACGAACAAGGAGAGAAAAAGCCCGAGTCGCCCTACCACTATGCACCGAATGAAAAACACCTGGTCATGGTGGTGTTCAACCCCAAGACCACCAAGACGGAGCCGCTGAAGGTGCGTATCACCGACTTCAACAAGAAACAATACCGGTTCAGCAATTTCGACATGAAGAACCTCCTGTTCAGCGACACCCAAGCCGTCATCTATCTGAGTTCCTTCGAAAACGAACAGGCTGCTAAAGACTACATCACCTCGATGTACCTCACCGACTACATTTTCGGCGGCATGGACAAGACCGCCTACTGGGTGCTGCCGATATCCATAAGCAATTTCAGCGTCTACTGCCAAGAAAAAAATACCGAAGATTATAAAACTTTCTATGAAGAGAATTCAAAATAATATAACCATGGAATCACCTGTAAGAAACTTAATCGGAAAAGACACCGTCATCAAAGGGGACGTCGAGTCCAGCGGTGACATCAGAGTGGACGGGAAGCTCATCGGCTCTCTGAAATCGAATGGCAAAATCGTCGTCGGCCAGACCGGCATCATCGAAGGCGACATCATTTGCAAGCAAGCCGACATCTCCGGCTCGGTCAAAGGCATCCTCACCTGCGAGGAACTCACCACCCTGAAATCTACCTCGAGAGTCGAGATCGACATGAACACCAAGCAACTCTGCATCGAGGTGGGCGCCGTCTTCACTGGCAAATGCCAGATGACCCAATCACCCCAATCAGCCCATTCACCCCAAAAATGAAATAGTTTAGTTCAATGATAAAAGCTTATGTTTTCCCTGGGCAAGGCGCCCAGTTTGTAGGCATGGGGAAAGATCTCTATGACCATTCGTCGAAGGCAAGAGATATGTTCCACAAAGCCAACCGTATCTTGGATTTTAAGATTACCGAACTGATGTTCGAAGGCACCGACGAGGACCTTCGCCAGACGAAGGTCACCCAGCCAGCCATCTTCCTCCACTCGGTCGTGCTGGCCTCAGTGCTGGAGGACTTCGATCCCAATATGGTCGCCGGCCACTCGCTGGGCGAGTTCTCCGCCTTGGTGGCTAACAAAGTGCTGACCTTCGAAGACGGACTCCGCCTGGTGGCCAAACGCGCCAACGCCATGCAGAAGGCCTGTGAACAACAGCCCGGCACCATGGCCGCCGTCATCGGTGCGGAAGACAGCCTCGTGGAGAGCGTCTGCGCCGCCATCCATGACACCGTTGTCGTACCAGCTAACTACAACTCCCCAGGACAGATTGTCATCTCTGGCACCATCGAAGGCGTGGCCCAAGCCACCACCAAGCTTCAAGAAGCCGGCGTCAAGAGGGTGCTCCCGCTCAAGGTGGGCGGCGCCTTCCACAGCCCGCTCATGGAGCCGGCCCGTGTGGAACTGGCCGAAGCCATCAACGCCACCAAGTTCAACCTCGGCATCTGCCCGATCTACCAAAACGTTACCGGTCAGTCGGTCACCGACCCCGAGATCATCAAGAAGAACCTGGTGGCCCAACTCACCTCGCCGGTGTGCTGGACCCAGACCATGCAGAACATGATCGCCAACGGCGTCAACAGCGTCACCGAGGTGGGCCCCGGCACCGTGCTGCAAGGCCTCTTCAAGAAGGTCGACCGCAACCTCGTGATGTCAAGCGCGTCGTTCAATGAATAACGGAAACTCTTCGCGCACCTTCTTGGTGATGGTGGCCGTGGGCCTCTTCATCGGCGTCTTCGTCAGCCTCATCACCGAGAACATCATGCTCAAGCGCACCCCCCGCGTCGTCGCTGCCAGCAAGTACGACGAGGTGATGCACTATATTAATAAGATGTATGTCGACACGGTGAATACCTCGAAACTCGAGGAGGAAGCTATCGTTGCCATGTTGGAGGAACTTGACCCCCATAGCGTGTACATCTCGAAAGAGGAGTTCGATGCCGTCAATGATCCGTTGCTGGGCAGCTTCGAAGGCATCGGTGTACAGTACCGCATCGTCGAGGATACCATCACCATCGTCAACACCATCAAAGGCGGACCCTCCGAGAAGGTTGGTATCATGGCGGGCGACCGCATCGTGTATGTCGATGACTCGCTCGTCGCAGGCGTCAAGATTAAGAACGAAGGTGTGATGCGCCTCCTGAAAGGGCCTAAAGGTACCAAAGTCAAGGTGAAGAACTACCGGCGTGGCGTTGAGGGACTGATGGAGTTCACCATTACCCGCGATGTCATCCCCACCTATAGCGTCGACATCGCCTATTTGCTCGACGACGCCACGGGCTACATCAAGCTGAGCAAGTTCTCGGCGACCACCCATCGTGAGTTCGTCGATGCGGCCAAGAAGTTGAAGAAACAAGGGATGACCCAGATGGTGCTCGACCTCCGCGGCAACGGAGGCGGCTACCTCGGTGAGGCCGTCGACATCGCTGACGAGTTCCTGCCCAAAGGCAGCCTGGTGGTGTTCACCGAAGGCCGCTACCGTCCCAAGTCCGAATACAAAGCACGCAAGAAAGGCCTCCTCGAAGATATGCCCGTGGCGGTGCTCATCGACGACGAGTCGGCCAGCGCCTCCGAGATTGTGGCCGGGGCACTCCAGGACAACGACCGCGGCACCATCGTGGGCCGCCGCTCCTTTGGCAAGGGACTGGTGCAGGAGCAGATCATGCTGAGCGACAACTCGGCCATCCGTGTCACCGTGGCGCGTTACTATACCCCCACGGGACGCTGTATTCAGAAGCCTTTCACCGGCGGAAAACTGGAAGACTACCTCTACGAGTCACTCGACCGTTATACCAACGGTGAGCTCTTCTCGGAAGATAGTATCCATCTGGATACCACATTGAAATACGTTACCCCGAAAGGCAAGGTGGTCTACGGCGGTGGCGGCATCATGCCCGATGTGTACGTGCCTCTCGTCAACGACAGCACGGAGTATTACTTCAACCGCATCGTCAACCTCGGCATTCTCTACCAATATGCCTTCGACTATTGTGACAGCCACCGTTCGGCGCTGAACCGTTACAAGACCGTGGATGACTTCGACCGTTCGTTCCACGTTACCGATGCCATGTTCAACGAGTTGGTGAAAGAGGCCGAGAAGAAAGGTGTCAAGGGCAACGACACCGAAAAGGAGGTGGCCCGCCGTGATGCCGACATCCTGCTGAAGGCCTACATCGCCCGCAATCTCTTCGACGATGAGGGCTTCTATCCCGTCTACCGCCCCATGGATGATGTCCTCCAAAAAGCTTTGGAAATCTTATCCCACCCCACCCATTAAACCCACTAAGCCCATTAAACCCATTAAACCCACTAAACCCACTAAACCCATTAAACCCATTACCCCCCCCGCCCCCCTCTCTCAAAAAAAAATCCCCTCATTGTTTCTATTTCAAAAAAAGTTTGTATTTTTGCAGCCCGATTTTGAGGCAAAATGGAAAAGGATAACGAATTCTTGATCCCCGTCAGCGGTCTCGCCCTTGGAGTCCACAGCTTTAAATTCGACATCAAGGACGACTTCTTTGCCGATATGGACTACTCCGAGGTGAAGCAAGCTGACGTGACGGTGGATCTGGAAGTGCTGAGGGAAGAGCTGATGATGACCTTGGATTTCCATTTGGAAGGCAAGGTTCTCGTTCCCTGCGACCGATGCGCCGACGAGTTCTATATCCCGATCCAGAGCGAACAAGTGTTCTACATCAAGTTCGGCGCCGAAGGAGTCGAGGAGTCAGACGACGTGGTCGTGGTGCCTGCTGAGGAGCACGCCTACGATATACGTTCTTTGATTTATGAATACATTATCCTTTCCATACCGATCCATCGGGTTCATCCGGAAGGTGAGTGCAACCCCCAAGTGCTGGCGATGCTTTCTCACGATGAGGAACCCACGGACGAGGAGACTGCGACGGATCCCCGGTGGGCGGCATTGAAGGACGTGAAGCTTGAAGATAATTAAACAAACGGTTTAACATTTTAAAATAAAAGTAAAATGGCACATCCTAAACGTAGACAGTCTCACACCAGAGGCGCAAAGAGAAGAACACATTACAAGGCTGTAACGCCCAACGTGACCATCGACCCCGTCACCGGCACCTTGCACGTCAGACATAGAGCTTACTATGTGGACGGCGACCTTTATTACAAAGGCAAGCAGCTTACCGCAGCCAAGCAATAACGGATTTTTTTCATAATCTTTATATTGTTTTTCCCCACCAACCTCGTGCTGGTGGGGTTTTTTGTATCATTCAAGGCGCCTCGAAGAGGCGCTATTCTAATAACCCCTGGCCAGCGAAGCGCAGCCTGGGGTCTCGGACAACACACTAAAATATCAGCGTGTCGGAGACACGCTACTTATTAATGCTTCCTCAGCGGCCTCAAACTCCAGCGTGAGTTCACTGTAATGATGCGCATCGCTCGAAATGATCATCGGAACCCCCATCTTGTGAGCCTCCGTCATCAACCACGGCGACGGATAGAAACCGTTATACCGTTTCTTGTAAATACCTCGGGTGTTGACCTCCACTACCAAGCCCTTCTGATGAATCAGGTCGAGGGTCTCCAAGGCCAACTTGCGGTACCAGTCCTCGTCCTCATGGAAATACCGATCCCGGTTGTGCATCTTGATCTTGTCGAAATGCGCAATGATGTCGAATTCCTCGTGTTCAATCATTTGGTTGGTCTGGTCGAAGAAACACTTCACCGCCTTTCTGATGTCGCCATTGAAAAACTTTTGTAACCCCTCGTCATAAATCTCCCATTTGGGTCCATCGATAAACCAAAGTTCCTCAGGGTTGGCCGAATGACCCACCAGATGAACGCCACCAATCAAATAATCAAGGTGATATTTCTCTTTGGTCACGGCAAAAGTTTCCGAAACTCCAGGGATATAATCCGCCTCCAGACCGCATAAAATCTCGATTCGATCTTTGAATTCCTCCTTCAGCTGGGCAATCTCTGCCAAATAATCAGGCATCCGTTCCGCTTTCACAGAAAAAGTGTTGTCGAAGGGTAGGGGCCCGTGTTCCGAAAAGCCCAGTTTCACCAATCCCTGACGGATAGCCTCTTCCACATGTTCGCGAGGTGTGGATTTGCCGTCACTGTAAATACTGTGGGTATGAATATTAAAATTTTGCATTTTCTGTTCCCAGGGCGTTGCCCTGGGCTATTAGATTATTGCCCCTGCGGGGCGCACTTTTAACATTTAACTTTTAACTTTTAACTCTTAACTCTTAACTATCTTATAAACTTTATCTCCCCGTCTCACCACCGATTTCACTGGGATGGAACAAATGTCTCCCTTGACGGCTTGCGGCACGGGACCGTCATCCAATCGAATCTCCCCGATGCTGTCCTCGTAGACGCCGGTGGTGGGCCCGATGATCATGATAGGGTCGTCCACGTTGAGGTCGTAAGTCTCGATCTTGATCTCCGCCACGCCAATCCTGCTGAAATAGTTGGTCACCTGGCCGATGTAAAGTTTTGTCTGGGTGGCCTGCGAGCCGTATTGCTTCGACCACTCGAAGGTGCGACGACCTAAATAATAGCCGTCCCAGAAACCGCGGTTATAGACACTCTTTAACCGTTCCATCCAAGCATCGATCTTCTCTTGGGTGAAGGTGCCTTCCTGAATGGCTTTCACTGCCTCATGATAGACCTCCACCGTCATCTTGGTATACTCCGGCGAGCGGCCACGACCTTCAATCTTCAGCACTTCCACACCGGCATCCAGCACCCGATCCAAGAAGGGTAGGGTGCAGAGGTCCTTGGGCGACATGATGTACTCGTTGTCGAGCGCCAATTCATAACCTTCTTCCCGTTCCTTAACGTCATATCCACGGCGACAGAGTTGCAAGCAGGCACCTCTATTCGATGAGGAGTTGTACAGGTCTTGGCTGAGATTGCACTTGCCCGAGATGGCCATGCACAAAGCTCCATGGCAGAACACCTCAATACGTACTAAGTCGCCTTTTGGTCCACGAATCTGTTGTCTTTCAATCTCTTCAGTGATATGTTTCACTTGGTCGATGTTCAGTTCCCTTGCGGTCACCATCACGTCGGCAAACTGCGAATAATATTTCACCGCCTCCAGGTTGGTGATGTTGCATTGGGTGGACATGTGGACCTCCACGCCGATCTGGCGGGCGTATTGGATCACACTTTGGTCGGAGGCGATGATGGCGGAGATGCCGTTGGCCTTGATGGCGTCCAACAGCTGGTGCATCTCGTCCATCTCCTCATCGTAAATCACAGTGTTCACGGTGACGTAGCTCTTCACGCCATGTTTATTACAAGTTTCGGCCAACTGGCGTAGGTCATCCAAAGTGAAGTTCTTCGCCGAGCGCGACCTCATGTTCAGTTTCCCGATGCCAAAATACACGCTCCCCGCGCCAGCCTGGATGGCAGCGGATAGGGCCTCGTAGGAGCCCACGGGAGCCATAATCTCAATGTTCTTTTTCATGGCTGCAAAGGTAAAAAATATCCACGAACCCTTGCGGAATAATTAGGAAAGCCGTTATCTTTGCGCCGAAATCAAAAAAACTTCGAAAAATGGCAAAGAAACTCTATCGTTCCGTCATGGACAAGAAAATCTGCGGTGTCTGTGGTGGTCTTGGCGACTATTTTGACGTCGACTCCACGCTGGTTCGCCTCCTTTGGGTGCTCCTCGGCTTCATCTCCTGTGGCGCCGCCTTGTTGGGTTACTTCGTTTGCGCCATTGTCATTCCCTCACAACCCGTAGGGTATCAACCACCCCAACAGCCCAACGAACAACCCCAACAGCAACCACCGCAACAATAATTGACGGCCCGCAGGGCCAATTTTCTTATAGCCCAGGGCAACGCCCTGGGTAAACGGTCATAATATTATTTTTTGTTTTTTTCATTCCCCCAGGGCGTTGCCCTGGGCTGGTGGGATATTGCCCCTTCGGGGCGTCAAATTCTACCTTCCAACTTTTATCTCTTATCTCTTATCTAAACCCCTAACCTCTTATTCAGGGCCTCCGTCTTTTCTTCGTAACCCTTCTTCCCCAGGAGGGCAAACATGTTCTTCTTGTAGGCCTCCACGCCGGGCTGGTCGAAAGGATTGACTTCAAGCATGTAACCACTGAGGGCACAAGCCATCTCGAAGAAGTAGATCAGTTGTCCCAACACGTAGGCCGACACCTCGGGGATGACGATGCGGATCACCGGCACGCCGCCGTCCACGTGGGCGAGCATGGTGCCTAACTCGGCTTTGTGGTTCACCTCGGAGATGCGCTTGCCAGCGATGTAGTTGAGCTGGTCGAGATCTTCATCCTCCATGGGGATGTGCAATTCATGGTTGGAGTTCTCCACAGAGATCACCGTCTCGAAGAGGTTACGCAGACCGTCCTGGATGTACTGTCCCATGGAATGCAGGTCGGTGCTGAAGGTGACCGAGGCAGGGAAGATACCCTTGTGGTTCTTGCCGTGGCTCTCACCGTAAAGCTGTTTCCACCACTCGCTGAAATACACCAGCCGAGGCTCGTAGTTCACCATGATCTCGTTAGTCTTGCCAGCTTGATAGAGCAGGTGACGCACCACGGCGTATTCTGACACAATGTTGCCATTCAAAGTGGGGTTGTTCTTGCACAGTTTCTCCATCTCGATGGCGCCGTTCACCAAGGCGCGGATGTCGATGCCCGCCATGGCGATGGGCAGCAGTCCCACCGGGGTGAGCACCGAAAAACGGCCACCCACGTCGTCGGGAACGATATAGGTCTTGTAACCTTTCACATTGGACAACTGTTTCAAGGCACCCTTGGCCTTGTCGGTGATGGCCACAATGCGCGAAGCGGCTTCTTGCTCACCGTATTTATTAATGATATGTTGCTTCAGGATGCGGAAGGCAATGGCTGGTTCTGTGGTGGTACCTGACTTGGAAATCACCGCCAGCGAATAGTCCTTCTTGTCGAGGATGGCCATCAGTTCATAGAGGTAGTCCTCGCTCATGTTATGGCCGGCATACACAATCAAAGGCTTCTCACCTGCCAAAAGCGCGAAGTGGTTCTGAAGGGCCTCGATGACGGCACGGGCGCCTAGGTAGGAGCCGCCGATGCCCACGACCACAAAGATCTCCGACTTCTTGCGAAGCTCCGTAGCGGTCTTTTCGATGTCGGCCAGCAGGCTCTCGTCGATTTCCGAGGGCAGGCTGACCCAGCCGAGGAAGTCGTTGCCAGCGCCGGTCTTGTTGTAAACAGTGTTGTAAGTCGAAGCAACCGTGGATTCGTAGGATTGGATGGCTTCCTTGCTGACGAAGGAATTGGTGTAGGTGAGTTCGAGTTTCATAACATAGGAATTTGATGCAAATATAGTCAAAAACAAGAAAATCCCTACAAAAGCAGGGATTTTCTAGAACCAAAAACCAAAATTTATGAAACCATTAAATTCAACCATTGGCTGGAATCAGCCTTTAGCTGAATGGTTATTATGATAAGAACCGATGCAAAAATACAAAAAAAATGAATATCGCAAATTTTTGACTGAAAAAAAATTAAAAATTGGTGTTCCCCAACATCAGGTTTCGGTTGGGGCATGCGGCGGGAAGCTGCACGGAGGTGTCGTTGATAAATTCCCATAACGGCTCGCCAATGGCGCTGCTGTTGGTGTTGGTGAGCACGATGAGCACACGGCCTTTCTCGACATCTCTGATAAAGAACGAACGGTAGCCCTTCCACCATCCAAAATGGAAAACTACGCCAGGGTGTTTCTCATTCAAGCGCCATCCGAAGCCGTAGTTCTCACCTCGTTTCCACTCAGGCGAGCCAGGCTTGAAGGCCTCTTGCTGGATGCTGTCGGGCAAAAACAGCCCACAGTCGATGGCCAGACTGAAGCGGTACAGGTCGTCGACAGTGGAGAACATTACTTTGTCACCCACCACGCCGTTCAGGTAGTCGTCTTGGGCTCGCCGAGCGCCCTTGCGCAGCAAATCGTGCCCCTGCACCTCAGTGTCGACGTAGGTGTGAAGCCGATCTACGCCTCGCAGTGAATAGATGTAGGACCGCTCCATGCCTAGGGGGGTAAACACCTGCTCTCGCATGAAGTCCTCGAAATGCTGTCCGCTGACGCGTTCCACCACGCTGGCCAGCAGCACGTAGTTCACATTGGTGTAGTGGAAGGTGACGTTGGGCTGGTTGTAAGGGTCGGGCTTGTATTGGGCAAAGAGCTTGATGATGTCCTCGTTGTTGACGGGCACACCACGGTCGGGCCACTGCTCATCGGCCAAGGTCTCGTATCGCGACAGGCCGGAGCGATGGTTCAGCAGGTGACGTATGGTGATGCCTTTATAGGGAAATTCAGGGATGTATTTCGTGAGGTCGTCGTCGTAGTCGAGCTTGTCCTGCGAATACAGCAGCATGATGGCCTCGGCGGTGAACATCTTCGACACCGAAGCAAGCTGAAACTGGTCGTCGATGCGTATCGAATCGTTCGCCTTGATGAGGTTGCGCCACCCGAAGGCCCCACGGTAGAGCACCTGTCCGCCTTCGGCATAGAGCACCGTGCCGTTCAAGCCTTGCTCCTTGTGCATTTCCTGGAAGGCCTTCTCGGCCATAGCGGTACGCTTGGCCACATCGGCCTTGCCGAGGTCCACAAAGAGGCTGTCGACGTTCACCACAGGCAATGGCCCTCTGGGCTTCTTCTTGCACGAACCCATCCCCCCCATTAAACCCATCAACCCCATTAAACCCAACACTAATATGATCTCTCTCCGAATCTTCATCTCAAAAACGCAAAAATAGCGATTTTTTCGTATCTTTGCCGCACTTTTCAAACATCATTTCTTTTCATGTCACAATTTACCGATTTTGGATTGGACTCCGCTCTGTTGAAGGCGATAGGGGAGCTGGGGTTCGAAAATCCTATGCCGATACAGGAACAAACGATTCCTGTACTGTTGGAACGCGACACGGACTTCGTCGGTCTCGCGCAAACGGGAACTGGAAAGACAGCCGCTTTCGGATTGCCGCTGCTCCAGAAGATTGACCCCTCACAGCGCTGCATCCAAGCGCTGATCCTCTGTCCTACACGTGAGCTCTGCATGCAGATCACCAAGGGCCGCCGCAACGATGCGAAGTACATCCCCGAAATCCTCATCGTGCCGGTCTACGGTGGCGCCAGCATCGAACTGCAGTTTAAGGACCTGGCCAAGAAGCCCCAGATCATCGTGGCCACTCCAGGCCGCCTGCGCGACATGATCCGCCGCAATAAGGTCGACTTCAGCAACGTCCGCACCATGATCCTCGACGAAGCTGACGAGATGCTCAACATGGGCTTCCAGGAAGAGGTCGACGACATCCTTGAGTACATGCCCAAGGAACGCAACACCATGCTCTTCTCGGCCACCATGCCGAAGGAGGTGGAGGCCATCCTCAACAAGTACATGACCGACCCCGTGAAGGTAGCTGTGGGTGAACGCAACTCGGGTACCGCCAATGTGGACCATCGCTACTACATGATGGCTGCTAAGGACCGCTACTCGGTGCTGAAACGCATCATCGACTACACCCCGTCCATCTATGGCATCATCTTCTGCCGTACCAAGCTCGAGACCCAAGAGATTGCCGACAGCCTCATCCAGGATGGTTACAACGCCGCGGCCCTCCATGGCGACCTCTCGCAGGCTATGCGCGATAACGTGATGGACCACTTCCGTAAACGCTCGCTTCAGCTGCTTGTCGCTACCGACGTGGCTGCCCGTGGCATCGACGTCAAGGAACTGACCCATATCATCAACTACAATCTGCCCGATGACATCGAGACCTACGTACATCGCAGCGGTCGTACAGGCCGTGCCGACAAACGGGGCATCTGCATCAGTTTGGTGCACCTTCGTGAGAAACACAAGGTCAAACAGATCGAAAAGATCGTGGGCCGTCCCATCGAGCGGGCTATGATCCCGACTGGGAAAGAGGTCTGTGAAAAACAACTCTTCAATCATATCGACAGAATTGAACATGTCGATATCAACCGTGAAGACATCGACGACTATCTGCCAGTCATCTTCAAGAAGTTGGAATGGATGTCGCGTGAGGAACTCATCACCCGTATGGTGGCCCTCAACTTCAACCGCTTCCTCGACTATTACAAGGATGCCGTCGACCTTAATGTGAACGAAAAGGACGAGAAGAAAGAGCGCAAGGAACTCAAGAAAGAACGTGAGCATCGCGACGAGACCATGAAGCGCCTCTTCTTCGGTGTGGGCAAGAACGACCATATCCTGCCGCAGAAACTCATCGGCATGATCAACGATGTGACCCGCACCAAGAACATCCCCGTGGGCCGCATCGACCTCTTCCCGGACTATTCATACGTGGACGTGGAGGAGAGCTTCGTGCCCATGCTCCTGGAGTGCTTCGCCGACCCGCGCAAGAACCCCAAAGGCATTCATGTAGAGGTGGCCAAGGACCAACCCAAACGCGAGAAGAAGGCCAAAGAGGAGAAGAAAGAAGGAGGTTTCGAAAAGAAAGAACGTCAAGAAAAGAAAGAGCGTCGCGAAAAGAAGGAACATCACGAGGAAAGAAAGCCGAAATATAAGGTGGAGAAATCCCGTGACGGTCACGAATGGCTTGACCCTGATTGGCGTGAGCATCTTGATGACATCGATGTTTTCCTTGATGACGACGATGTCCGTCCTTCCCGCAAACAACGCAATGAGACCAGAGGTTTCGGCGCCAAGAAAGAGAAAGCTTCTCGTTCTTCGAGAGGATCATCCACTCGTGAGTCCAACCGTGGTCGCCGTGGCGCTGCCCGTAATCAGGATTACTATTCCCCGAAACGCGGGAAGAGGAGATGAGAACGTCATTGCGAGCTTGGCTTCGCGCCGCCCGTCCTCGGACGGTGCTGCTCTCTTTGTCTGGTGTGTTGATGGGTGGCTTCCTGGCCCTCGCCGAGAACCCCGAGGTCAATCCTTGGACCGTGGCTTTCTGTGCCCTCACGGCCATCACCTTGCA
>JAILBC010000060.1 GCA_024681295.1 Bacteroidales bacterium | reverse complement strand
GATCCTAGGAAGGTTGTTGTTGCATGCATTGATCAAAATCTGCATATCGCGAATGACCGAGCCGATTTTCACGCCTTGGCGCCATTCCTCGATAAGGATAGCCACGTTGTATTCCCCTTGAAGGACAGGGTTCTCCCATTGGAGAATACCTGTCACGGGATCGATGTCGAACAGGCTCGATGCCTGTGGATAACTATAGCCCGGAATCTCCTCGCCATTGGTACCTTTACAGGGCACCAGCCGATAGCTTAGGCTGTCACCGTCGGGATCGTAGGCCGCGGGAGTATGATAGAAGGGCTTACCCACGCAGCCGCGGTCGATGGGCGCGTTGAGAAGTTGTACCGAGTTGTTGTATCCTAAGAAGGGATTGATGACCAGTTCTGATTCGATATACATTGGTACGCTGACCGAGTTGGGTACATTAACCACACCATAGTTACGGTCTGGGTCCTCCATGCTGATGACGTAGGAGCCAGTGGACGAGTAGTTATGAATCATGCGGTAAACGTTGAGCGTATAGTCGTCGCCAAGATTCTGGTAGACCACACGCGGCACATAGTCGCCGAAGCCATCGCCCCACATCACCAGCAGCGAGTCACGCTGCATGCCAGCGGCACTAGGCGAGTAGGTGTAGCAGGTGAGCGTAAACTCGTAAGCGTTTCCTCCTTTCCACTCGTAGGTGATTTCGGCGGCACGTTGGTGCGTGGCCCAGGCCGGCAAAACCATCATTAGAAAAAGGAAAACGATAAAAAGTTTACGCATAAAGTGTTTTTTTGAATTGCAAAGGTAAACAATAATTATTTTTTGGTAACTTTGCGTGTTAAAAAAAACAATAGCATGGAACACGTTTTACCCGATAGTTATTCATCCGACGAAAAAGCGGAGATATTGCGACGATATGAGCGTTTGCTGAGTGTCTGGCAAACGCGCAAAGAACCCCAAGACTTGGCGGCGGTGGAAGACGCTTTTTACTTTGCTGCCAACGCCCACCACAAACAGAGAAGGCGGACAGGCGAGCCCTATATCTACCATCCCATCGCTGTGGCGACCATCGCCGCCGGGGACATCGGTCTCGGCCGCACCTCCATCGTATGCGCCTTGCTGCACGACGTGGTGGAAGATACGGAATATACCCTTGATGACATCAAGCAGCGTTTCGGCGACAAGGTGGCCATTGTCATCGACGGACTGACCAAACTCGACAAGGTGGAGAACGCCGAGAGCCTTCAGGCGGAGAATTTCAAGAAGATCATCAGCACACTCAGTTACGACGTCCGCGTGGTGCTCGTGAAACTCGCCGACCGGCTGCACAACATGCGCACCCTAGGTTCCATGCCGCCCCACAAGCAACTCAAGATTGCCTCCGAGACTTCCTATATCTACGCTCCCCTCGCCTATCGACTGGGGCTCCATGCCATCAAGAACGAGTTGGAGGACCTCTCTCTCAAGTACCGCGACCCTGTCATCTATGAGAGCATCCAGAAACAGATTAACGAGGTACGCGCCGAGAAGACTGCCCAACTGAAACACTTTCTGGCTCCCATTGAGGAAGCCTTCAAGAAAAGGGGCGTCAACGTGGAGGCCCAAATCATCGAACGGTCGACCTACTCCATCTGGAAGCGCATGCAGAAGAAGCAGCTCACCTTCGACGACCTCTATGGTAATTTCAACATCAGGATGATTACTGATTGCCCACGCGACATGGAGAAGATCGAGTGCTGGAAGATCTACGCCATCATCACCGATGTCTATGCCCCCAACCCCTCCAAATTGAGGGACTGGATCTCCACCCCGAAGATCAACGGCTACGAGTCGATCCACGGTCTCTTCATGGGCAAAGACGGCAACTGGGTGGAGGTGCAGATCCGTACCAAGCGTATGAACGAGATTGCCGAGAAAGGCTTCACCGCCTACTGGCTCTACCGTCCCGAGAACCAGTCGGAGAGCGGCCTTGAGGAATGGATGAAACGCGTCAAAGAATTGCTCAACTCCGACGATTCCACCATTGACTTCGTGGACACCTTCACCAACGACCTTTTCTCTGAGGAAATCAAAGTGTTCACTCCCCAGGGTAAAGCCATCACACTGCCCAAGCATTCCACCGCTCTCGACTTCGCTTACACCATCCACTCGGAGGTGGGCAACCACAGCATCGCCGCCCACGTGAACAACCAGTTGGTGCAGCTTGACCACAAACTCAAGACCGGCGACCAAGTGGAGATCGTCACCTCTGAGGCACAGCATCCGCAGGAAAAATGGTTCGAGTTCCTCAACACCGCCTTCGCCAAGTCGAAACTCAAGGCCGGCATCAAGGAATACCGCCGTGGCTTCCGGGAGCAGGGCGAGGAACTGTTCAACAGCATCATGAAGAAACTCGGTTTGGAGCCCTCCAAGGCCAATCGCAACAAGGTCATGGAGAGCCAACACCTCACCAGCGCCGTCGATTTCTTCTACTACTTGACCCAAGGACGCATCAACGAGCAAGTCATCAGCAAGGTACTCAAGCCTCAAGGCAATAATGGAGGAGGCGGTTTCCTTCGTTACCTCACTTTCGGACTTTGGGGCAACGGCAACAAACAGAGCGAAAACATCCTTGACACTTCGGGCGAGTTCGACTTCAACGTGGCCAGCTGCTGCAACCCCATCCCCGGCGATGAGGTGGTGGCTTTCAACTTCCCTGGCGAACCCCTACAGATTCACCGGTCGGACTGTCCCAAAGCCATCAATATGATGTCGCACTACGGCAACAACATCGTCAAGGCCAAGTGGCAGCCCAAGAGTGAGATTGCCTTCCTCGCCGCGGTGAAATTCACTGCCATCGATCAGGTTGGATTACTCAACAAGATCACCAACCTGCTTTCCAATGAGATGAAGCTCAACCTCCATTCGCTGCAGATGGAGTCGAAACAGGATCTCGTTGAAGCCATATTATCAATATATGTACACAGTACTATTGAACTTAATACACTGATTGAAAAATTGAATCAGATCAAAGAAATAAAGAAAGCCGCACGTCTTATTTAGATATGAAAGAAACCAACGAAACTATCGCATTGACCGTCAAGAAGATATTCACCGAATATCTCCACGACCACAATCTTCGCAAGACACCGGAGCGTTTTGCCATCTTGCAGGAGATTTACAACACTGACGGACATTTCGACATCGAGGATCTCTACAACAAGATGAAGGACCGAAAATACCGCGTAAGTCGCGCCACGCTATACAACACCATTGAGTTGCTTTTGGACTGTAACTTAGTCATCAAGCACCAGTTTGGCCACAACTGCGCCCAATACGAACGGTCTTATAAATTCCGTCAGCACGACCATTTTGTGGACCTCGACACGGGCAAGGTGATGGAGTACTGCGACCCAAGGCTATTGGAAATCCAACAAACTATTGAAAAAGAGCTGGGCGTGGAGATTACACACCATTCATTGATTTTTTATGGACACAAGAAAGATAAGAGTTAAGAGTTAAAAGTAAAAGTTAAAAATTAGATAATGAATAAAATAGATATTTTATTGGGATTGCAGTGGGGGGATGAGGGCAAAGGCAAAGTTGTTGACGCACTCACACCCAATTACGACATCGTGGCACGATTCCAAGGAGGTCCCAACGCTGGACACACCATCGAGTTTGGGGGCAAGAAGTTCGTGTTGCACAACATCCCCTCGGGGGTGTTGACTCCGGGCTGCGTCAACCTTATCGGCAACGGCGTCATCATCGACCCACATATTTTGAGAGGAGAGATTGAGGGGTTGGCCAAGGCTGGATTCGACCTCAGGCAGACCCTGCTGATTGCCAACCGTGCCCATCTGATTCTCCCCACCCACCGTGCTTTGGATGCTGCCAATGAGAAGGCATTGGGCAAGATGAAGGTCGGCACCACGCTGAAAGGCATCGGCCCCACCTATACCGACAAGACCGCCCGAAAAGGCTTGCGCATCGGCGACATCGCCTCGGCGGATTTCCGCGAGAGATACGAGAGCCTGAAGCAGCACCACCTGCGTCAGATGACTGCCGTTGACTTTGACCTTAGCGGACTTCAACTCGACGGTATGAGTTTCGAAGCTTACGAGAAACTATGGTTCGAGGGTGTGGAATACCTGAAGCAGTTCCAGTTTGTCGACAGTGAATACTACATCAACGAGGCATTGGACAATGGTAAGAAGGTGTTGGCCGAGGGCGCTCAGGGCTCCATGCTCGACGTGGACTTTGGCAGCTATCCCTTTGTCACTTCGTCGAACGTCATTGCTGCCGGCGTCTGTTCCGGATTGGGTGTCGCTCCCAGCCGGATTGGCAAGGTGTACGGCATCTTCAAGGCCTACTGCACCCGTGTGGGCACAGGCCCCTTCCCTACCGAATTGTTTGATGCTACCGGCGAGACCCTTCGTCAGAACGGCCACGAGTTCGGCGCCACCACAGGCCGTCCCCGTCGTTGTGGCTGGCTAGACCTGCCTGCATTGAAATACGCTGTGATGCTCAGCGGGGTCACCGACCTGATGATGATGAAGAGCGACGTGATGGACGAGTTCGAGACCATCAAGGTCGCCACGGCCTATCGCTACAACGGGGTGGAAACCAAGCAACTTCCTTTTGCCGCCTGTACCGAGACCATGGAGCCTGTCTACGTTTCATTAGATGGATGGAGACAGAAGATTGGAAACGAGAAAACGGAAAACGGAACCCCGAAGGGCTCACCGACCGAATGGGAGGTAAAACGGAGAACGGAAAACAACATTCCAGAAAAGTTAGAAGACTATATCAAATTCATAGAGAATTACGTCGGAGTGCCGATCAAATTCGTTTCCTACGGCCCTGATAGAACACAGAATATATTACGATGATCATTTTAGAAAAACCATACGTATCCGCCCCTTTGGTGGCGTATCTCGAAGAAAAACAAATCCCCGTATTACATAACGACATGGCCGATGTGCTGACTCAGCAAGGCCATAAACTCCACTTGTTGGATGACCAGCAGTTTGTAGAGAAATATCTCCAGACCAAGAAGCTATACGCTGTGTCGGAAAACGCCTTGGTGTGGCTCTATGCCCAGCTGCCCGAGTCGGAGCTGGTGAAAAAAGTCAAGATCCTGAAGGACAAGGCTGAGTTTAGGAGAATCTGCCAGCAGATCTACCCCGACTTCTATTACAAGGAGGTGGAGATGAAGGCCTTGCGCAACTTGAACCCAGAAGAATTGCCCTTGCCACTGGTGTTGAAGCCCTCGGTGGGATTCCTGAGTGTTGGGGTGTATATCGTGCGCACCAAAGAGGAATGGTTTAAAGCTTTGGACGACATCGACAAGAACTTCGCCAAGCAGTGTGCTGTGTTCCCCGAGACTGTGGTAAGGAGCGAAAATTTCGTGTTGGAGCAGTTCATCGAAGGCGAGGAGTATGCCGTGGATGCCTACTACGATGCCGATGGCAAGCCCAATATCATCAACATCTTCCACCACATCTTCAAAGACGAGACCGACGTCAGTGACCGTCTCTACTGCATGAGCAAGCAGATTTTCGAGACCAACTACCCTGCCTTCAACCAGTTCTGCATCGACTTGAACGGGGTACTGCAGCTCAAAAACTTCCCGATGCACGTGGAGTTCCGTGTCGACAAACACACGGGCAAGGCCATCCCCATCGAGGTGAACCCCCTGCGTTTTGCTGGCATGTGCTTGAACGACCTCACCCGCCACACCTGTGGACTTTTGCCCGTGAAAGCCTTCTTTGAGGGGACTCATCCCGACTATCAGACGATGTGGAACGGCATTGAGGAAGATGTGTTCAGTTTTGTGGTGTTGGACAAGCCGTATGAAACCACTAAAGCTTTGGATTTCGAAGCCATCAAGAAACATTTTCACGGCGTTTTGGAGACCCGTGACATCATGAACCCCGCGATGAGCATCTGGGGCTTCCTGTTCACAAAGACCGCTCCCGAGCACAAAGAGGAATTGAAAGAGATCCTTTTCTCTGACTTACAAGAATATATTAAATAAAAATGGTTAGGGCACTTCATCTACAGACCTAGCATCCCCTAGCGGGGATGCGGAAAGAGCATCCGAAGGATGCCAGATCTGTAGAACAAAGCACAACCACTACCAGCCGCATCCTACGGATGCTAGATTTGTAAAATGAAGAAACAACTTATTATTATTCTGTCCATGCTGCTTGCAGCTTGCACGCATGAACCCAAACAAGAGGCTTTCACTGAAGAGAAGGCCATGGAATTCTTGTATCAATACATGCCTTTGGGCGATAGTGTGGATTACACCGAAGATTACTTCCAGGAATGTGTCCAATATGCTTTCAAGGCCAAAGAAGAGCTACCTTGGGGCGACAGCGTTCCAGAGCGTGAGTTCAAGCACTTTGTATTGCCCCCGAGGGTGAACAACGAAAACCTCGACCGGTTCAGGGCGACCTATTATGAAGAACTGAGAAATAGGGTTAAAGACCTCTCTATGTATGAGGCTGTACTTGAGGTGAACCATTGGTGCCACGAGCATGTGAACTACAAAGGCAGTGACAGTCGCACTTCTGCGCCGATGGCTACTGTCAAGACCTCATGGGGACGCTGCGGTGAGGAATCCACTCTGCTGGTTACAGCTTTGCGTACCGTAGGCATTCCAGCACGGCAAGTCTATACCCCTCGTTGGGCGCATTGTGACGACAACCACGCCTGGGTTGAGGCCTGGGTGGATGGCGAATGGCACTTTCTTGGCGCTTGCGAGCCCGAACCCGTGCTGGATCTGGGATGGTTCAACGAGCCTGCCTCAAGGGCTTTGCTGCTTCACACCCGTGTGTTCGGCGACTACGATGGACCCGAAGAAGTCATCAGCCGCAACAGTAACTACACGGAGATCAACGTGGTGGACAATTACGGCAAGACGGCCAAGACCACTTTTACCATATTGGATGCCAATGGAAACCCGTTGCCCGACATCACCGTGGAATTCAAAATCTACAATTATGCAGAATTTTGTACTGTTGTAAGAAAAACAACCGACGAGAACGGTCAGACATGGCTCACTGCTGGACTGGGCTGCATGATGGTATACGCCTCAAGCAACGGCCAATTCGGTTTCCAAGTGTTCAGACCGGGCGAGCAGGAGGAAATAGCCATCATCTTGGACCATAATGAAAGCTCTTCCGACTGCTTTGAGTTCGACATGGTTCCCCCTGCCCCGTCAGCGAACATCCCCGAAGTCACCCCCGAAATGCGGGCCGAGAACGACCGCCGGGTTAAATACGAAGATTCGATTAGGAATGCCTATATTGCCGATTGCAAGAAAGCCCAGCAGGAACTCATCGCAAATACAGGCAACAAAACGCTCTGCTCGATTTACGAGAAAACTTGGGGCAATTACCAGACGATTGCCGATTTCATGGATTACGCTAGAGAGCAAGGAGAAGAAGTGATGGCGGTGAGGTTTTTGGAGAGTCTTTCGGATAAGGACTTGCGGGATATTACACTGGAGGTATTAATCGATCATTTCGAGTTTGGCGTCATTGCGAGCGGAGCGAAGCGAAGCGTGGCAACCCCGAAGGGCTCACCGACCGAACGGGAGGTAATCCAACCTGACCCTAATATTTATTCCCCACGCATCAGCAACGAGATGATTGTGCCGTGGAGGAAAGCCCTTTCAGAGTTCCCCGTTGACAACGTAGTCGAATGGGTGAAACAGAACATCGAAGTCAACGACGATCTCAACCCACAGCGTATTCCCATTTCACCGCTTGGTGTACTGAAAGTCCGCAAGGCCGACCGTCATTCACGCGACATCTTCTTCGTGGCTTTAGCTCGAAGTCATGGCATCGCTGCACAAATCAACCCCGTCAATGGGAATGTCCAGTATTACGACAAAGACCAATGGATTAATGTCGATTTCGAGGCCGCTGAACCCACGAACAACGCCATAGGTTACCTCGACCTACAGTACAAACCCAATGGTACCGTCGCCGACCCGAAATACTACACCCATTTCAGCATCAAGAAGTTCGACGGCAACAGCTTTAAATTGCTGGCCTACGATGCCAAAGACCCCGGCATTGACGATGGGATGACACTTTCCACCTTCGACCATCCCACACCTTTAGACGAAGGCTATTACATCCTCACTTCGGGCACCCGTCTGGACGATGGTACTGCCCTGACCCACAGCGAGTTCTTCACCATCAAAGCAGGCGAAACCACCAAGGTAAAACTTGTGCTGCGTCAACTTAATACCGACGTGGAGGTTCTTGGTCAACTCAAGATGAGGCCTGAATTTTTGGAAGATGAGGATTATTACATCATCGGCTACATCGACCAAGGCAGCGAACCTACCACCCATGCCATGCAGGACATTGCCGCATTCCGCGACAGTTTTGAGGCCAAGGGCATCCCCATGTTTTTCATCTTTAGGAACGACGATGAATACGAAAAATTTCTTTTGAAAGACTTCCAAGATTTGCCTAATACCATCACTCCCTATATTGATGAGGAAGGAGCTTTGTGGAAGGAATTTGTTGAAAATCTGGAACTTACGGAGATGGCACTACCTATTTTCGTCATCGTAAACGACAAAAACGAAGTCATATTTATTAAACAAGGATATTCCATCGGATTGGGAGAACAATTACTCAAGTATTTTTTGTAATTTTGCCGGCTTTTTAATGAAATTAAAAATCCGACACCCAATATGAGAAAAGTTTTATTCCTTATCCTCGCTATGGTCCTCAGCGTGAGTGTTTGGGCCCAACAAAAGATTCAACTGCGTTCGGCCGACAGAGCTGAATGTGTGAGCAGTGACATGACGAGCCTCAAGGCTTCGTTTTCCTTTTCAACTATTGAAGCACAGGATTATGCCAGTGATCGTGGCACTTTCTCGTGGCTCAGCCTGCCTAACACCGTCATTGGTGGCAACGAGGGAGATCCTCAGATTCCTGTCATCAATGAGTTGATTGCTGTGCCTTTGGGCGCCAATCCGAGAATAGAAGTCACAAGCTTTAGCAGCACTGATTACCAGCTTGGGGACTTCGGCATCCATACCGTGATGCCACGCCAGCTCCCGGTACGTAAGAACCAGCACTTTGAGGATGTACCCTTCGTCTTGAACGAGGCCGCCTACCAGAAAAGTGGCCTCAACAGCGCGCCAAAAGCCATTGTCCGCGCTGAAGGTGTGATGCGTGGCGTCCAGCTTGGCAAAATAACCATTGAGCCGGTGAGCTATGACCCAGTCAACAACACCCTGCGTGTGTTCAACGACATCGAAGTCACCGTATACTTCGACGGCGCTGACGCCAAGGCTACTGAAGACCTGCTTGTTGAGACCTACAGCCCTTATTTTGACGTGGTGTACAAACAACTGTTCAATGGCAGGGCTGTCCTTGATGCCTACACCGACCATCCCGACCTTTACACCACCCCAGTAAAAATGCTCGTGGTAACCACCTCGACTTATGCCAACAGCACAGCGTTCCAAAATTGGCTGACATGGAAAAAACAAAAGGGCATCGATGTGGATGTTCAGACCGTGGCCAACAATGCCAGCGCCTCCACCATCCAGAGTTTGATCTACTCAAGATACAATGCCAACCACCCGACCTTTTTGGTCATTGTGGGTGACGAGACGGTGGTTACCTATTACTCCCTGTGGGATTATGGAAGCACCTATGGCAATGCTGCCACCGACTTGGAGTATGCTTCCGTCGACGGTGATGTGTATCACGACATGTTCATCAGCCGTATGCCAGTGTCGTCGACCACAGAACTCAGCAACCTCATCAGCAAGATTTTGATGTATGAACAGTACACCATGCCTGACGCGAGCTATCTGAATGAGACTTTGTTGATTGCTGGTTGGGACGATAGCGCGACCGCTTACATCGGGAAGCCCACCATTCAGTATGCCAACAACTACTATTTCAATACCGACCATGGGATCACGCCTCACGTGTTTATCACTACGGGTAAAAACCAAACCACATGCTACAACTACATCAACGATGTCGGTTTTGTCAATTATACCGCCCATGGCGACATCCAGAAATGGCACGACCCACAATTCACCAATTCCGACGTGAATTCGTTGACCAACACCAACAAGCCTTTTTGGGCGATGGGCAACTGCTGTTTGACCGCCAACTTTAAAAATGCCACAAACAATTACACTTGCTTTGGTGAGGCCATGGTACGTGCCGCCAACAAAGGCGTATGGGGCTATATCGGCTCCGTTCCGGAATCATTATGGTATGAAGACTATTATTTTGCTGTGGGTGCCACCAACACTTTTGGACAAATGCCCACTCAGGCGCAAACCAAAAAAGGCGCATACGATGCATTGTTTGATGAAACCAGCTTCAACACATTGAATGCGGTGCCTTTCATCGGCAATGTGGCTGTGACCTATGCTCATGCCAACGGCTATTATAGCACTGTCAGTGACGAGTACTATTGGAGAGCCTACCAGTGTTTTGGCGATGGCTCAGTGATGCCTTACTTAAAGGTGCCGGCCGTCAACACCGTGAGCCATGACAACCAGATTCCGGCGGGTGCTTCATCGTTCCTTGTCAACGCCGATGCCGGTTCCTATGTCTCCATCACCGTCAACAACGAGATTATCGGCGTGGCTGCCGTCCCCTCCAATGCCACTTCAGTGAACGTTCCTTTCACCACCACCCCGGTAGCCGGTACCACCGCCATGATTGTAGTCACCCGCAACCAGCGTCAGCCTTACATCAACAGCAGTGTTCCGATCTTAAGCACCACGCAATACACTATCACCGCTGCAGCCAACCCGAACAACGCCGGCACTGTCAGCGGTGCAAGCCAATACTATAGTGGCGAAGTGTGCACATTAACCGCCACTCCCAACTATGGTTATGCTTTCAACAATTGGAGCGACAACAGCACCGCCAACCCGCTCACTTTCACGGTAACCGGCGATGCCAACTATACCGCCAACTTCAGGACTTTGGAGATGCACCAGGTCACATGCAGCTCCCAGATTAATCATGGCACCATTAGTGCAAGCCCCGTCAGTGCTTATATGGGCGAAGTCATTACCCTGACCGCCACACCTGAAACGGGGTATGTCCTAGACCAGTGGGAAGTGAACACGGCCAGCAAGGGTAACGTGACAGTCGAGAACAACCAGTTCACCATGCCCGACTGCGACGTGACCGTCAGCGCCACCTTCAAGGTTGAGGATCAGTATCTGACTGTGTATGATGGAACAGCCTCAAACCAGTACATTCCCATGTATGGTTATTACTTTGACGAATTCACCAAGAGTGAATGCATCATTCCTGCTTCTCAGTTAACTGAAATGGTAGGCGGCACTATCTCCGCCATCACATTCTATCCGAGCACCGTTGGTACAAATAGCACCACATGGGAAGACGCTATCCAAACTGTTTTCTTAAAAGAAGTTGAGAACACTACCCTTGGCGGAAGTTATAGCGGTACAACGGGTGCCACCATCGTTAAACAGGCTTTATTGGATATGCCTACTGCAGGCACAGAATACACCATCATTTTTGACTCGCCTTATATTTATAGCGGCGGCAACCTGTTGATTGGCATTTATAATACTACCGATGGTGAATACAATAAGGTGGAATGGTACGGTACAAACAATTTGACTTCTGGGGTATCCGCTTATGGCAACAACGGAAACAGCCTTGCCAGTGCTACTTACAAAGCACAGACTTTCCTGCCCAAGACCAAGTTTACTTATACTCCGACCACATCACCTTACCTAACTCTTGCACCTAACTCTGCAACGGTGATCACTGGTTTCACGCAAACTCTTACAGCTAACTACGGTAACGTGAGCGGCACGCCCACCATCACCTACGCCTCAAGCAACGCCAGCGTAGCCACGGTAAGCGGTAGTGGCACCACTGCCACAGTGACCGCCGTTGCTGCCGGCACTGCCACCATAACCGCTACGATGACTTATGAATCAGTAGATTACACCGCCACCTGTTCCATCACAGTTGAAGAACCACAGTATTGCACACCATCTTTCAGCAGCAACAACGACTGCATCACCAACATCACTTTGGGAGACATCAACAATACGACAGCAAGTTCCTCAACCAATGGTTATGGCGACTACACAAGTCTTACAACTGATTTGGAGGCAGGAACAACAGCCACACTTTCACTGACCAGCGGTGCTGGCTCAGGAACCCATGCGGCCGCAGTTTGGATCGACTTTGACGACAGCTATACTTTTGAATCATCCGAAAGAGTTGGAACGAAAGACAACATCAAACAAAGTGCTACGGTCAGCATCGATTTGGCCATACCCAACAACGTCAAAACCGGTAGCCATCGCATGAGGGTGGTGTATCAATATAATGTCAGTGCTACCAACATTGACCCCTGTGCCAGCGCCACGTATGGCGAGGGCGAAGATTATACGGTGACCATTCCGCCTTTCACCATCGGCATCAATTCATGGAACGGAGCCATCAACGACGGCTGGTATATGATTGCGTCGCCATTGCAGGGATCAACCCCAGTGACATCAGTCGCAAACCTTACCAACAACAGTTTCGACCTCTATCGCTTCAACCAAAGTGCCGAATTGGAATGGGAAAACTACAAACAGGCAGGCAATGATTATCATTTCGACCTTGAATCTGGGAGAGGCTACCTCTATGCCAATAGCGGCAACGTGACGCTTACCTTCAGCGGCACGCCATATACTGGTAACGGTCAAGTGACGATTTCGAATGTTGCCGGCAATAGCTTTTCGGGCTGGAACCTCATCGGCAACCCGTGGAGCAAGACAGCCACTATAGGGAGAGACTTCTTTAAGATGAACGATGATCACGATGAGATCATCACTGCCTCAAGTCCTAACATCGCCGCCATGGAAGGCATTTTCGTCTATACGGACCAGAGTGAAGAGACCGTGACTTTCTCAACAGGTGGTGCCAAGGCCAACTTCACCAACGAGCGAATCGTCTTGAACCTAAGCCACAGCGGCGGCAAGGTCATCGACCGCGCTATCGTCCGCTTCGGTGATGGCAGCACCCTGCCCAAGTTCCAACTCAAGGACAACAGTGCCAAACTCTACATCCCTCAAAACGGCAAGGATTACGCAGTGGTTCGCGTCAACGAACAAGGCGAAATACCCGTCAACTTCAAGACCTACGAAAATGGCCAATACACCCTTTCCGTTGGTGTTGACGATTTAACTTTAGGCTACCTGCACCTCATCGACAACCTCACTGGCAATGACGTCGACCTGCTTACTACCCCTAACTACAGCTTTGACGCCAAGAGCAGCAACTACGCCAGCCGCTTCAAGTTGGTGTTTGCCGTGAATGAAGACAATCTTGACAGTAACTTCGCCTTTGTCAGCAACGGTCAGATTATCGTCAACGGTCAGGGCACCTTGCAGGTGATCGATGTCCTAGGACGCATCATTACGAACGTAGAGACGTCATATTATGGCGTCTCCACAAAGGATATGGTTCCTGGAGTGTATGTGCTCCGTCTCATCAACGGCAGCGACGTCAAGACCCAAAAGATCGTAATCGAATAAAAAAGTAAGGGCGGACCAAAGTGTCCGCCCCCAAGTTTTCAAGAAATCGCCTGCGGCTTACAGCTTGCGGGCGATTTCTTTTTCGGTGTAACCTTCGATGATGTCGCCGACTTTGATGTCGTTGAAGTTCTCAATGTTGAGACCGCAATCCATACCGGCGGCGACCTCCTTCACGTCATCCTTGAAGCGTTTCAGGGAGCCGAGCGTTCCGGTGTAGATCACGATGCCGTCGCGGATGATGCGGATCTTGGTGTTACGGGTGATCTTGCCATCCAAGACCATGCAGCCAGCGATGGTGCCGACCTTGCTGATCTTGAAGGTCTCGCGGATCTCGAGGTTGCAGGTGACCACCTCCTCGATTTCGGGAGCCAGCATGCCTTCGATAGCGGCTTTGATTTCCTCGATGGCCTGGTAGATGATGGAATAGATGCGGATGTCGATCTTCTCTTGTTCAGACAGCTTACGCGCCTGGACGGTAGGACGGACGTTGAAGCCCACGATGACGGCGTTGGATGCAGAGGCCAGCATGATGTCGGACTCGCTGATGGCACCCACTGACTTATGGATGACATTGACCTGCACCTCCTCGGTTGAGAGTTTGAGCAGGGAGTCAGACAATGCCTCCACAGAGCCGTCCACGTCGGCTTTGACGATGATGTTGAGTTCCTTGAAGTCGCCAATGGCGATACGGCGTCCGATTTCGTCCAAGGTGATATGCGGGCTGGTACGGCGAGCTTGCTCGCGTTGCAGCTGCTCGCGGCGGTTGGCGATTTCCTTCACCTCACGCTCATCAGTCATCACGTTGAAGGTGTCGCCAGGCTGTGGAGCACCGTTGAGGCCGAGAAGGAGCACCGGAGTGGAGGGACCAGCCTCTTTGATCTTTTGGTTATGGTCATTGAACATGGCCTTCACCTTACCGAAGTTGGTACCGGCCAGCACCATGTCGCCGATGCGGAGCGTGCCATTCTGCACCAGGATCTTGGCCACATAGCCACGGCCTTTATCGAGGGCTGATTCGATGACAGTGCCTTTAGCCAAACGGTTGGGATTGGCTTTCAAGTCGAGGAACTCCGCCTCGAGCAGCACCTTTTCGAGCAATTCTTCCACGTTGAGGCCCGTCTTAGCGGCGATCTCCTGTTCTTGGTACTTACCGCCCCAGCTCTCGACGAGGATGTTCATCTTGGAGAGTTGTTCACGGATTTTATCCGGATTGGCAGTTGGCTTATCAATTTTATTGAGGGCAAACACAATGGGGACACCAGCGGCTTGAGCGTGGTTGATAGCCTCAACGGTCTGGGGCATCACGTTGTCGTCGGTAGCGATAACGATGATAGCCACGTCGGTCATCTTAGCACCACGGGCACGCATGGCGGTAAAGGCTTCGTGGCCCGGGGTATCGAGGAAGGTAATCTTCTTGCCGCTGGAAGTGGTCACCTCATAAGCACCGATGTGCTGGGTGATACCGCCAGCCTCGCCAGCCACGACGTTGGTGTTGCGAATGTAGTCGAGGAGTTTGGTCTTACCATGGTCAACATGACCCATGACAGTGACGACCGGAGCACGAGGCACCAGATCTTCTTCACGGTCAGCTTCTTCGCTTTCGGCGATAGCTTCTTGCACATCGGCACTCACGAAGTCGACTTGGAATCCGAATTCGCTAGCCACCACCGAGAGAGCCTCGGCATCAAGACGCTGGTTGATAGCCACAGGCATACCCAGGCTCATGCAGGTGGCGATGACTTTAGTGACTGGCACGGCCATCATCACGGCTAGGTCGTTTACGGTGACGAATTCGGTCACTTTAAGGATTGATTGTTCTTCTTGCTGACGCAGTTGTTCCTCCATCATGCTGCCAGCCACCTGTTGACGTTTCTCACGACGGTGTTTCGAAGTTTTCGACTTACCCATAGGCGACAGGCGTGCCAAGGTGTCACGAATCTGCTTCGAGACTTCCTCGTCGGACAGTTCAACTTTCTCTTCGTGTTTGGGTTGAGGTTTGCCTTTTTCTTTCTTGGAATTCTTTTTGCCTTGAGGAGCTTGTTGGCCTTTACCTCCGGCGTTTTCAGGCTTTTCGGAGATACGTTTGCGTTTCTTTTTCTTGCCATCGCCGTTGCCGTCGGATGAAGCCACAGGTTGCTGTTTGGAGCGTCTGCGTTCTTCGGGCAGTTCGATCTTGTCGAGGATCTTGGGGCCTTCCAGTTTCTTGACTTCCGTCTTGATAAACTTCGGTTCGGCTGGGGTCTCCTCTTTTTTCTTCTCTTCGGGCTTCTTAGGCTCGGATTTCTTGGGTTCCGGCTTCTTCGGTTCGGGCTTCTTCGGTTCGGGCTTCTTGGGTTCTGGTTTCTTGGGTTCGGCCTGCTTTCCTGACTTCTGCTTCTTTTCCTGTCGCGATCTTGGGTTTAAGCTATCGAGGTCGATTTTGCCGAGGACTTTGAGGGTACCGCTTCCGGAGGTTTCTTCGGGTTGGGGGGTGGGGGGCTCTGTGGGTTTAGTGGGCTCAGTGGGTTTAATGGGTTGAGTGGGTTTAATGGGTTGAGTGGGTTCGGTCGGAGTCTCGGTGCGAGTAGGTTTAGTGCTAATGGTTGTCGATCGGATAAACACTTCGGTGTCGTCTTCCTCATTCTCTTCGGAAGTGGTCTGGATGGTGGAGTCGACAGAGACGGAGCCACCTTTATATGAAAGGTCGCCCAGTTTCTTTGCTTCGTTCTTCACCTCTTTCTCGCCCTGGTATTCCTTTACTAGGAGGGCGTACATCTCGGCGGTGAGTTTCGTATTGGGTGACGAGTCGACCTGGAATCCCTTTTTGGCGAGGAAGTCCAGGATGGTGCCCATGCCCACGTTGAACTCTTTGGCCGCTTTCGAGAGCCTAATGGTAAAATTGCTATCTTCAGACATAGTTTCTCCTTCTCTTAATTATCATTTTCAAATTCAGCCTTGAGGACCTTGAACACGTTGTTGACGGTTTCGATCTCAAGGTCGGCACGGCGGGCCACTTCTTCGGGGTTCATGGCCAGCACTTGTTTGGCGGTGTCGCAGCCGATGCCGATGATGGCGTCGATGATCCACTGCTCGATTTCATCAGCGAATTCCTGGAGGTCGACATCCTCTTCATCAGGGGTGATCTCACTATTACGGTAGACATCGATTTCGTAGCCGGTCAGTTTGCCTGCCAGTTTGATGTTGTAGCCGCCTTTACCGATGGCGAGGCTCACTTGGTCGCTGTCCATGTAGACGTTGGCGAGCATGTTCTCGTTGTCGAGGACGATGCTGGTGATTTTGGCTGGGCTGAGGGCGCGGGTGATGAAGAGCGTCGGGTTGGTGGTCCAGTTGATGACGTCGATGTTCTCGTTACGCAGTTCGCGGACGATGCCATGGATGCGGGAGCCCTTCATGCCAACGCAAGCGCCGACGGGGTCGATGCGGTCGTCGTACGACTCGACAGCGATTTTGGCACGTTGACCAGGTTCGCGGACGATCTTCTTAATGGTAATCAGGCCGTCGTAGACCTCGGGCACTTCTGCCTCGAAGAGGCGTTGCAGGAAGACCTCGGAGGTACGTGACAGGGTGATGACGGGTGATCCGTTGACGTTTTCCACGCTCTTGACGATGGCACGGACGCTGTCGCCTTTTTTGTAGATGTCGGACGGAATTTGTTCAGCGCGGGGCAAGATGAGTTCGATGTTCTCATCGTCGACGGCCACAATCTCGCGTTTCCACACGTGGCTGACTTCGGCGTTGATGATTTCGCCCACTTTGTCTTTGTACTTCTGGAAGATGTTTTCCTTTTGGTACTCGCTGATTTTGGTCTGCAGGTTTTGGCGAAGGGCCAGGATGTCGCGGCGGCCGAAACTTTCGATCTTAAGGATCTCTGACACGTCGTCGCCTACCTCGAAGTCAGGCTCGATGCGGATGGCGTCGGAGAGTTTGAT
The DNA here is from genome assembly GCA_024681295.1 of Bacteroidales bacterium. Taxonomy (GTDB): domain Bacteria; phylum Bacteroidota; class Bacteroidia; order Bacteroidales; family F082; genus Limimorpha. The sequence continues at coordinate 1,272 of JAILBC010000060.1, read as the reverse complement.
TTGGCGGCGTGGGTCTTCCAGGGCGTCATCGTCGACCACGGTGCGGTTGTGGTAGATTTCGAAGTCACCCTTGTCGACATTGACGATGATATCGATGAAGTCTTCGGTATCGGTATCGAATTTCTTGTTCAGCATACCTCTGAACACGTCTTCGATGATGCGCATCATGGCCTCGCGGTCGATGTTTTTGAATTCTTTGAATTCAGAGAAAGTTTCAACTAGTTTGTAGTTTTCCATTGTGTATATATTTGATTTTAATTTTCTGGGATTAATGGGTTTAATGGGGTTGATGGGTTTAATGGGTTAGAAGATGATGGCGGGTTTGAGTTCGGTGGATTTACGGGCTAGGAGGAGGTTCTTTTGTTCCTCGGTGGGTTTCTTTTTGGATGCTTTTTTCGGAGCGGGGGCAATTTCCACCTTTTCGGCATCGAAGCTGATGAGTTTGCCTTGGAACTTGCCCAGTTCTTTGGTTTTCACTTCAACATCCTGACCGAGGTATTTCTGGAGTTGACGGTCGAGTTTCAAGGCGCCACTGAGGCCCCATGAATAGACGTTCAACTCGAAATCCTCGGCATCGCGGTCCAGTTTGCCTTCCACATAACGGCTGATGGCCACGCATTGTTCGATATTGACAGCGCTGTCGGCATCAACGTAGACTTCGATGACGTTGGAGGGCTTCACCTTGACTTCCACCAAGAAGAGGTCGGTGTCTTGGAGGGATTCTTCTACTAAACTCGTAATCAGTTCTTTACTAATCATCTCATATTGTTTTTAATCAATTAAAAAAACCTGTTACATTCGTAGCAGGTTTTCCAAACTTCCACACTAAGTTGTCGAGCAAGGATTCGAACCTTGACAGGCAGAACCAAAATCTGCAGTGCTGCCATTACACCACTCGACACCTTCATTCGTCTGAATGCGGGTGCAAAGATACGGCTTTTTTTATTTCTAGCAAGTGTTTTTTGATATTTTTTGTATTTTTGCACTTTCAACCGAGAGAAATATGACTTTCAAGAAGCTCAACAACATTGTGGGATGGTCAGTAGGCATATTGGCCACCGTCGTTTATTTTATCACCATGGAGCCTACCGTAAGCTGGTGGGACTGTGGTGAATACATCTCCACCTCTTATAAATTACAAGTGGGTCATCCGCCTGGGGCGCCTTTGTTCCAGCTCATTGCACGGTTCTTCACGCTATTTGCCTTTGGCGATGTCACCAAGGTAGCCATGATGGTCAACGCGATGTCGGCCATCTGCAGTGGCTTGACCAT
>JAILBC010000035.1 GCA_024681295.1 Bacteroidales bacterium | reverse complement strand
CAGCCCGGACCGCACTGGTCGAACCAATCCCTGATCCACTGGACCACCTGGTCTTTTGCTTCTTTTGCATTGAATGTTTTCATGATCTGTATGTTTTATTGATTGTTGTTTCTTTGGCTTTGCCGCACACCATCAAGCATAGTGGTGATATACTGCGAGAAGGCCTCGTCTTGTGAATAAAAACCGATTTCGTCGGTGGAATACTTACTCGGGAAGGCCAGCACCGTCTGCACTTCCTTACGGTTTCCCTTTTGCGACATCCAGCAACTCATGGTAAGATACTCGTCAAGCGGCACCATATCGATACCATAACGGGTGTAGTATTTGATGATCACTTCACTCATTCCACGATACATCTTCTCATAGTCTGAAAACAGGATTTTTTCGCAGGGTTTGTTGTTGCCAATGTATTTTTCTTTGACGCTGTCTATTTCGAGGCACATCTGGTAGGTGATGTTCTCCGCCTTCGTGAACGGACGGTCAGGGGATGCCACGGGAATCAGCCCTTTGTCGAGATAAACGGCGACATCCTTGTTGAACTTCTCTGGGTTGTCGTCACGGGTCATGGCAAAATACTTCTCGCACAGGGTCGAGTCGAGCTCTACCCAGACGCTGCGGTCCATCCTCGGGTTTTCCTCTCTCAACCTGCGCATCTCTGAACGGCGTTCGTCGTTCATGTCAGGGATATACTTCGCACTGATACGGCTCTCCACAATCATCTTATGGAAAATCTCCTCCCAGATGGGCTTCACGCCCGAACGCTCAACGTTGTAGTGGACCACCGTGATGGAACCGCCATGCATGGCATGTTCAAAGAGCTTGTCGTTCATGGCGCAGAACTCCTTCGGGCGACTCTTGATGCCGTAGTAAAGCACGTCTTCGAAGATGATCACCGTGTCGGAAGGCTCCAGATTCTCAAACAAGAGGGTAATTTCGGAGATATATTCCGGGAAGATGCCCAGATAACGGGTGGAGAGGCTCTGCTCGATCTTCGCCAGCTTGTCGACGGAGGCCTGCAGCTGCTTGTCCTGTTCATTATCATGATAGACATCGTAGCCAAAGCAGAACACAGCGAAAAGCATACCTACGGCTGCTGATTTGATGAAGGCGCTCAACAACTCATAGCCTTTGGTCTTACTGATTCGTTTTAAGAACCGCTGCTCCTTGTCTTTTTCCTCTGTGTCTGCCATAGCTTCCGAAAATTATCCTTTATGAGTTTTTTCTTCCACCCACTTGCGGGCGTTCACAAAAGCCTCAATCCACGGGCTGACTTCGTCGTCCTTGCGGTTGTCGGGATAGAAGGCCCACTGCCAGGGCAGGAAGGCGCGTTCTAGATGCGGCATCATGGCCAGATGGCGTCCGTTGTTGGAGCAGATGCCCGCCACCGACCAGTCGCTGCCGTTTGGGTTGCCTGGGTAACGCTCCTGACCATAGGTCATCACGATCTTGTACTTGTCGCGGTAGTATGGGAAGTAGAACCGGCCTTCGCCGTGGGCCACCCACACACCGAGGCGGCGGCCTGAGAGCGACTTCAGCATCACGCTCTCGTTCTGTGAGATTTCTACGTTGAGGAAGGCGGATTCGAACTTGTTCGAGTTGTTATGACGCATCACAGGATGTTCCTCGTGGTCGGGATAGACCAGACCCAGTTCCATCATCAACTGGCAGCCGTTGCACACGCCGAGGCTCAGCGTGTCTTCGCGGGCGTAGAAGTTGTCGAGGGCTTTCTTGGCTTTTTCGTTGTAGAGGAAGGCGCCGGCCCAACCTTTGGCGGAGCCTAGCACGTCGGAGTTGGAGAAACCGCCCACGAACACGATCATGTTCACGTCGGTGAGGTCCTCGCGTCCGCTGCTGAGGTCGGTCATGGTGACGTCCTTCACGTCGAAGCCGGCCAAATAGAGGGCGTAAGCCATCTCACGGTCGCACTGGCAGCCCTTCTCGCGGATGATGGCTGCCTTGATGTTGCTCTTCTTGCGGCGGTTCATCACGATACCGAGGTCCTTGGCCTTGCCGGTGAAACCGCGGCCAAAGCTGTAGTGCAGGTATTGTTTCTTGTAGTTCTGATAACGTTCCAGGGCCTTGCGCTCGCCGCTCTGCTTGCGGTCGAGCAGGTACGATGACTTGAACCACAGGTCGCGCAGCTCGTCGATTTCGAAAAGATGGTCCATGCCAGCATGATGGATGGTGAGACGGCGTTTCAGGCAGGGCTTGCCTATCATCTTAAAGCGGACGCCCATTTCACGCAGCATCTTTTTGGCCTTTCCGTCACTGGCCACTTGAATCACAACCGATGGTTTCTCACAAAACATCAGCGCAGTGAAATCTTCCTTGTCGAAGTCCTTCAGGTCGAGCTCCATGCCGTATTCGGTGTTGGCGAAGTTCATCTCCAGCAAGGTAGTAATGAGGCCGCCTGCCGAAACATCGTGACCAGCCAGCACAAGATCGTTTTCAATCAGTTTCTGAACCGCGTTGAAGGCTTTTTTGAAGTATGCAGGGCTCTTCACATCCGGAGCTTTCTTCCCGATGGCGCCAATGGCTTGAGCAAAGCTGCTGCCGCCGAGTTCGAAGCCGTCGCTGGAGAAGTCGATATAAAGCAACTCACTGTCACAACCTTTCATCACGGGACGCACGGTGCGGCGGATGTCGCTCACCTCGCCGACAGCGCTCACGATGACGGTGCCAGGGGCAACCACCTTTTGGCCGTCGGGATATTTCTGGGTCATGGAGAGGGAGTCCTTACCCGTAGGCACGTTGATGCCCAAAGCGATGGCATAGTCGCTCAAGGCTTTCACGGCGTTGTACAGGCGGGCGGTCTCGCCTTCCTGTTTGGCAGGCCACATCCAGTTGGCACTCAGCGACACCCCTTGCAGGTTGCCTTCGATGGGGGCCCACACGAGGTTGGTGAGGGCTTCCGACACCGAGAGGCGCGAGCCTGCGGCCGGGTCGATCAGACCCGCAATGGGCGCATGGCCCAGTGCCGTGGCCACGCCACGACGGCCGGTATAGTCGAGCGCGCTGATGCCTAGGTTGGCCAGCGGGAGTTGCACCTCACCCACGCATTGCTGCTGGGCCACACGGCCAGTGACCGAACGGTCCACCTTGTTGGTGAGCCAGTCCTTGCAGGCCACAGCCTCAAGTTGCAACACTTTCTTCAGGTATTTGTGGAAGTCGCGTTTGGTATAGCTGATTCGTTTGAACTTCACGGGTTTGGTGATGTCGGTGAGGATAGTCCTCGGGGCGCTGCCGAAGAAATCGGAGATGGCCAGGTCGATGGGGGCCTCACCTTTCTCGCGGACGAAACGCAGGCGTTCGTCGCCAGTCACCTCGCCCACCTCGTAATAGGGAGCACGCTCACGCTCGGCGGTCTTGCGCACCAGGGCTAGGTCTTTCTTCTTCACTAGGAGGCCCATACGCTCCTGCGACTCATTGCCGATGATCTCTTGGTCGGAGAGCGTCGGATCGCCGACTGGCAGACGGTCGACGTGAACCACGCCGCCTGCGTCTTCGATCAGTTCGGAGAGGCAGTTGAGATGGCCGCCTGCACCGTGGTCATGGATGCTGCGGATGGGGTTGGTGTCCTTCTCGGCCATGGCGCGGATGACGTTGCTGACGCGCTTCTGCATCTCGGGGTTGGCGCGTTGCACGGCGTTGAGCTCGATGGCGTTGCTGTATTGGCCGGTGTCAACGCTCGACACGGCGCCGCCGCCCATGCCGATGCGGTAGTTGTCACCGCCCAGCACCACGATGACATCACCCGGTTCGGGTTCCAGTTTCTTGGCATTCTCTTTCTTGGCGAAGCCGATGCCGCCGGCGAGCATGATCACCTTGTCGTAGCCCAGGGTCTCCCCTTCCTGATGCTCAAAGGTCAGCAAACTGCCGTTGATGAGGGGTTGTCCGAACTTGTTACCGAAGTCGGAGGCACCATTGGAGGCTTTGATGAGGATCTCTTCAGGGGTCTGATAGAGCCACTTGCGGGGCTCTGCGTCCTGTTCCCATTCACGGTTCTCTTCCGTGCGGGGATAGGAGGTCATGTACACGGCGGTGCCTGCAAGCGGAAGGCTGCCTTGACCACCGGCCAGACGGTCGCGGATCTCGCCGCCGGTGCCTGTGGCTGCTCCGTTGAAGGGCTCCACGGTGGTGGGGAAGTTATGCGTCTCAGCCTTCAACGAGATGATGGTGTCGATGCCTTTGATCTGGAAGTAGCTGGCCTCGTACTGGCCCAGGGGGGCGAACTGCTCCACGCGGGGACCGAGCACAAAGGCCACGTTGTCCTTGTAAGCTGAGACCAGCCTGTTGGGGTTGGCCGTGGAGGTCTTCTTGATGAGGGCAAATAGGGTGCTGCCCATCTTCTTTCCGTCAATGATGAAGGTGCCATTGAAGATCTTGTGACGGCAGTGCTCGGAGTTCACCTGGGCGAAGCCGTACACCTCGCTGTCGGTCAGCTTACGGTCAATCTTCTTGGCGATGCCTTCGAGATAGGCAATTTCTTCCTCACTCAGGGCGAGACCTTCTTGGGCGTTGTAGGCCGCAATATCGTCGATATGCTTCAGCGGGGCGGGCTTGCGGTTCACGGTAAACACCTTCTGGTCGAGGTTGTGGTACATGGCCTGCAGCATGGGGTCGTAGGGGGCGTCCTTCGACTCCACGGCATGAAACTCCTCGATACGGACAATGCCGTCGATGCCCATGTTTTGGGTAATCTCAACGGCATTGGTGCTCCAGGGGGTGATCATTTCGCGACGCGGACCAACAAAAAACCCTTTGACCAACTTGGTCTTGATCAGCGTTGCCTTACCAAAAAGCCACGAAAGGCGGGAAAGGCTCTCTTCTGAGAGCTGAGATATGGCATCAACGGCTATAACTCGTTGATTTCCAGACTGGAAAAAGCATATCATATTGCGCAATTTTTAGCAATTAATATGCTCGCAAAGTTAGTATTTATTTTTAATTAACCAACAATTTCTTGTTCGATATCACACGATTTCCATTGAGAAGTTGGATGAGGTAGCAACCAGGTTGAAGTTTATTTTTTAAAGATGTTATCTCTTCTTGTTCATTTATAATGTTGGTTTGCAACACTTTTCTACCCGTTAGGTCGTAAACAATAATACAATCGGGTTGCAAATCGTTCGTCGCAAAATTTTCATCGGCACTCCAGCTGGGGTCCCAAATCATTCGGGCGTATTCCGGATGGTCCACAAAGGGGTTACGATTATGTTGGTAGTCGTTGTAAATGGCGTTGTTGCGGTCAATCTCCTTTTGGCTGACGGGGTCTTGGTCGTTCCAACGGAGCAGCATGTCGATGGCCCAGGGCAAGATAGTCGACTTGTTGGTCATGTCGCTGCTCCCCCAACCCGAGTCCTCGGAATAATAGCGCACGCTCATATACATGATGGCGCGGGCGAAGTCGCCTTTATAGGCATCGATAGGCTCGAACACCGTTCCCGAGTAACCCGGGGTCTTGCAGGAACCCAATTTGGAGCCGTTCTGTGAGGTCCAGGTGGCCGACCGCACTTCTCCGAAGGGGAAGTTGGAGCGGCGGTTGTTCACATAGCCGTCGGTAGCGAAGATATGGTGCATGTCGGTACGCGGGGTGCTTTGGTCGTTGAACCAGCTCGAAGGCCACGAGTGCTCACGGTTGTAGCAGTCGCCCTCGCTGTTATAGGAACCGCACTGGTCGGTGCCAAGTTGGTAGGTATAAGGTGGAGTGCCGCCGGGCCGATCGGAGTACATGTCCCACACCACGCTGTTGCCTTTGTTGTCGGTGCTCCAGAAAGCATTCCAAATTTGACCATACGAGATGGAGGTATGCCCTTTGATGATGTTATGCAACGCTATTTTCAACTGGTTACCCGTCAGTCCGTTGGCGGAGTTATAATAGTTGGCTGGTGCCTGAGCAAAAGCCATCGTCACCACCACAAGAAAACCAAAAAGCAAAACCGTCTTTCTCATAACTTTTATCTTTTATCTCTTATCTTTTATCTTAAAAAACCATATCCGTAAACAGGTATAGTATTGCGACCACAATCATGAACACTGCTCCCGAGAACTCGATGAAGCTGGTATTGCGTAACATCTTGGGACCATAGAGTTTCCTCACCGAGGGCCAAGCCCAAAGGAAGGCTGCTGCCGAGATGGCGAGGAAGTACCAGTTGCCGAAGGGCATGTAGCCTTCACAGCAGATGCTCATCAGCAGGGTGTTCATCCCAGCGAGGATGCCCAGCAGCAGGTAGCCCCAGTTGGAGGTGAAGGAATACAGTCGTTTGCCTTTGAGCACCTTCATCGAGTCGATAATCATCTTGACGGCCACGATGACCATCATGGCGAAGGTCACGTACCTTAAAAAGTCGCCGAACAGGTAGCCGACCATTTTGCCCAGCAGGAAGCCGACGAAGCCCATCAGCGCCTGTGTGGCGGCAAACACCAGAGCCACCAGCACCTGCCTTGAGGCTGTACTCTCCCCTTTCGGCTCAAGTCCCACGGCCAAAGGCACCACCGAAGTAGTCAAGGCCAAAACAAAGATGATTCCGATAACAATCGCTGCAGGGGTCATATGGTGAAGTGTTTTACGTCATTGCGAGCGTAGCGAAGCAATCCAACCTGACCAGAACCAGTTCTAGTTGGATTGCTTCGTCCGCTACGCTCCCTCGCAACGACGCGAAGCGACATTGGATTAACCTAAACGTTTGAACTGGCAGGTGAAGTGGCGCATCAGCTCGGCTTCCCAGGTGATTTCGAGGCCGCGTTTGATCTCGTGGCGACGGTCGTAGACGTTCTTCAGGGCAGCGGCGATCACGTCCATGTGGTTGTTGGTGTACACACGGCGTGGGATGCACAGGCGCACGAAATCGTTGCCACCGAAGCGGTTCTCACGGGTGACCGGGTCGCGGTCGGCCAGCACGTAACCGATCTCGCAAGCACGGATGCCAGCTTCGAGATAGAGCTCGCAGGTCAGGGTCTGAGCCGGGAACTCTTCCTTCGGGATCTGATCCAACACCTTGTCGGCATCGACGAAGATGGCATGACCACCGGCAGGACGCTGGTAAGGAATGCCGTACTCGTCGAGTTTGTCTGCCAGATACTGCACCTGCTTCACGCGGGTCTCGACCATCTCGAATTCAATGTTCTCCTTAAGACCGACGGCCAGG
>JAILBC010000165.1 GCA_024681295.1 Bacteroidales bacterium | reverse complement strand
GAAGAAATAAAAGCCTTGTTTTTCAATCGCTTAGAAAGCGAAAAGCCCCCTAAGAATAGAGGGCTTTGTACTTGTTATCGCAGGGGGTGTCATGCGTTGCCTGTCCCTTACGTCTTGATAATCCGCTGTTTTTCTTTCCGTTTCTGCGACCAACCGATTGCAAATATACAATCATTTTAATTAACCGCAATAAAAATGGAAATAATATTTCTCAAAAATAAGTTACCGGCCCAATCATCCCCATTGGTTGCAAGGGTTGATCTCGTTTTGGATGGTTTACGTAGATCCAAACCGTGGGATTATCTTCTTTCGTGAAAGTTTTCAAATAATTGCCCAAGGTAGTGGTGACTCGGATTTCAAGGTCATTGTCGCCCTCGTGGAGCAGGTTGCCGATGTCGTAAATCCGGCGGCCATAATACTTTACTCCAGCGAATTGGCCGTTGACGATGACCTCGCTGACGCCTTCTACCAGACCTAAATCCAAAACGGTTTCGCCTGTAGAGACGCGGCGTGACACGTCTCTACCGGAGTTGATGGTTTTCCGATAGACGATGGTTCCTGCGAAATGCTGGGTTTCGGGATGGTCTTTCAAATCAAACAGTGTGTCGAAATGGGTTTGAATAACGGTGTCCAGTCGGGTGTGGATCAGTTCTACGTCCCAGTCGGTCGATAAGTCGGTGAGCCCTCTCGGGGTTCTCGCAATGACGCAAGGCGTCGAAGGTTCTTCGGTGTGTGTGCCCGATCCGGACTTTCCAGCCTCAAAAACAATCAACATCGACTCCGCGGGACCTAGATCGAAATCATAACTGTCATCTTCATCCAAAGACAAAGGATACCGTTCACCAGTATTAAGGTCCCAAACCCAGGGATATTTGCGATGGGTCAACTCACGGTGGAAAGTAATCTTGGTTTGATGAGACTGATACCTGTGACTATTTACCAAGAAGAGCATCTCGCTGCCGTCGTCGGTGGTGTAACGGTTCTGCATCACGAAGGGATCGGGGGTCTCGATGTCGAGGTAATGAGGCAGGTTATTGACGTGCATTAGGCTGTCGTACCAGGGGATGAAGCCTTCTTGGGGTGGCTCCACAAATAAAAATCGGTCCTCAAAGGCACGAATCTGCTCGAAACAGTGCTGAACGATAGAGTCTTTAGCAGCAAAAGAGCCGCTTAAACCCAACGATTGATAGGGGATAGTATCAATGCAAAGCAACTTGCCACCGCCCTCAACAAAGTGCAAAAGTTGCTCGGCAGTCCTGGGATGCATGCGCTCTATATCAATGAGTATCAAAGTGTTGTAGCGACGGTCGCCAAAACGGAACTCGCCACGCTTCATCTCACCTGCATTAATGATGTTCTCGCTCACATAATCCACTCCACCGCCACATTTGTTGATGGCTTCCCAAATCATCGTCTTGTAAGGGGCTCGGGTGGTGTTGGGGAAGGGCTCGTTCTGCATCCCGATGGTGCTCCACATGTCGTTCTCGGGATTCAAAATGGCGATGTCGGCATAGTAGTTGCCGTGCTGCAAGGCATAGGAGAGGCGGGCCTTGTAGTCGTTATAGTATTTGAAATACGGCCACCAAGGGTTGTTCTCGCTATAATAGGCGCCATAACGGACCCATCCGGGGAAGTCCACTTCAAGATTGGGCGAATAGTTGAAGCCATGATAAATGCTGTGGGTCACCCCAGAAATAGCACTCTGGTCGCCGCCGATCTTCAGCTGCTCCAAAGTCATGTTGAACACCGTGTAGGTGTTGGTCATTTCCTCGCAACTAACGGTGCGGTTGCCCGCTAAATGTGCCGCTGAGGAGACAAATTTGTTGACCATGGTATAGGCGCGTCCACGGCGGTAGTCGGTCTCCGACATCTCCTCGCCGGGCTTGTGGCGCAGCCAGTTGGTGGTCCATGACTCGCCCTCGGGGATATCGTAACCCATGGCATTCTCCAAGGGATAGAGGCCCCGACCGTAGGCCTGGGCACGGGCTTTCACGCCTAGGGCATGACACCAGTCCAAATACGCCGAGGTGAACCGCTCCTGCATCAATTGAGCTTTGAAATCTTCGAAATCGTAACGGGCTCGCTCCACCAATTGCTGGAACTCGGGAGCGACAGGCACCACGGGGTTGTAGTTGAGGGCACTGCCCATGGAACCGATCTTAAACAAAATGAAAGGTAAATATTCAGTGATGTCATAACCGTAACGCTTCTGGAATTCTTCGGCCATGTCGCTAGTCCAGTTGGCCCCTTCCAACTCCATACTGTCGGTGAACAAAGCCCGGATACGTCCTTTCAGCGGACCGATTTGTCCTTCGATCTTGTCGGACATATTATACAAGTACCTATTGACCGCCTCGGTATTGAAATGGTCGAGCACGGGACCTGCCGCTCCTGGAGCGCCATTAATGACTTCTAGAAATCCATTAATCTTCACCAAGGCGGCCAAAGTGTATTCCCCTTCAGGAATGTTGATAGTAAAAATACTATCATTTTGCATGACGTCAATATAGTCATCTGCACTTGAAGCGGGATTGGGATACAGCCGCAAAAACATCAGTTCCTTGGTATTGCCTTTGTAAGGCGAACTCACCTTTGGCATGGCCTTAGCGCAAAGACTATCACGCGTAACCGTCAAAGCCACAGGTCCCGTTACGGGTTCCGCATAGTTGACCACAATCTGCGCTCGTTCGTCCTCATTCAAAAACTCAGCGCCAAAAGGCCATCCCGAGCCCACCAGCAAATCGCAGGTCATGTCCAATGAATCGGCTTCATCGAAGCAAACCTGAAGCATGTCAATCCATTCGGGACTAAGCCATTGCAAGGAAGGTTTCCCGACGCTGTCGCTATACGAAGGGAAGGCGATGGGGTTGATCTCCACGCCGCCGATGCCGGCTTCTTTCAGCAAATGCAACTCACGCACCAACTCGTCGGCCTCCACCTTGTCGCCGTTCCACCACCAACGCACAAAGGGACGGTACTCCGAAGTTGGCTGCTGAAAACCTTCATAGAGTTGCTCCGTGGTCAGGCCCTGCCGTGGCGTGCACTGGGATAAAAGCAAGAGTCCGACAAAGAAAAGCAGCTTTTTCATGGATGCAAATTTAATCAAAAAGCCTTACCTTTGCCAAAAAGATTCAAACCTATGGCCGACGGATATCTGGAAAAACGTTACGAAGAGGTCTTTGGCAATGGCGCCAAGAAGACCGTGGTAAAACACATGGCATTGGAGTCCTTGATGGAGAAAAACCGTAGCTATCGAGGCTACAAAAAAGACTTTGAAGTCAAACGTGAGATGCTGGAACGCATCGTGGCGGTGAACACCAAAATTGCTTCGGCAAAGAACCAACAAGTGCTTCGTTTCAAGCTGGTTACCCAAGAAACGGGCTCTGACATCATCGTTCAAAACATGAAACTGGGAGGCCTGCTGCCAGAGCTGCATCTGCCTTTCGAAGGCACCGAACCAAACGCCTTCATCATCATCTGCTCGACCATCCCTGAGAACAAGTTCGTTGATATCGACTTGGGCATCGCGGCACAGAGCATGTTGCTGAAAGCCACCGAAATGGGTCTCAACGGCATTATGATAGGTGCCTTCAACAAAGCCAAAATCACAGAAGCGTTCAACCTTCCTTATGACCCGCTATTGATCCTCGCCATCGGCAAAGGCAACGAGAAAATCAAATTGCAACCTGTTGACGAAGGTGAAAAACTAGCTTATTACCGTGATGAA
>JAILBC010000127.1 GCA_024681295.1 Bacteroidales bacterium | reverse complement strand
TCCAAAGAGGGGAGGGCGTCCATCTTGAAATCCATGAGCCATTTGGCTTCGGAGAATGAACTTTATCGGGAATTGGTGAAGGAGAAGCTGTCGCAGATGGTGGCACCCCTTCGGGGTGCGAATTCTTGTGTGGGGTCTGATGCTACCGATCTGGCATCCCTATGGGATGCAGCTACAACAAGTGGTTTTCAACTCCTCTTCGAGTGGTTGCGTGATTATGGTTTTAATGAGGACCAAGTCCATTTTATTCACGAAGCCTTAAAAAACGGCCAACCAGGAACCGCTTTCTTTTCGCCTACCCATCGGGTGACCATCGAACGTGATGGTCTTGAATTGACATCAATTTGTAAAGATAACAATATTTCTATAGAAATATCTTATCAACAAATCGTAAAAGACGAGAATTATCTAATTGATCCATCATCCCAGGTGGCCCAACTCGACTGCGACAAACTGACCTTCCCATTGCAATTGCGAAAATGGCAGGCCGGCGACCGATTCCATCCTCTCGGTATGCGCGGCTCCAAACTGCTGAGCGATTTCTTCGTGGACCAAAAGATGACCACCCGTCAGAAAGAGGAATGCCAGGTGCTGACTACGGCTCGGGATGAGATTGTTTGGGTGGTGGGACGACGTATCGACGATCGATTCAAGGTGACGGACAAAACAAAAACCATCCTTAAAGTTCAGATTGTTTGATAGTTTTAGTATTTTTGTGCGCCGAAAAATGACCTATTTGAAATAATAACTAATTCAATATGAAACGCTTTTTTATTGCTTTCTTGTTGGTGCTGACCACTGCCTTTTCAGTGACAGCCCAGATCATGGATCCCGTGAAGTGGACCTTCGCCATCAACGACTTGAACGATGAGGAATTTGAGCTGGTGGCTACGGCAACCATTGAGCCGGCCTACCACGTCTATTCCACCACCATGCCCGACATGGCTCCGTTGCCAACGGTATTTAGCTTCGAAGCTACCGAGTATTACGAGCCGGTGGGCGAGGGCTATGACCTCACCGAGGCTCCGCTTTTTTACGACGACATTTTTGAAGTGGAATACAAACAATTTGCCAACACGGCTTCGTTTGGACAGAAGTTCAAGAAGCTCAAGGACGGTCCCTTCCAGCTGGTGGGTGAGGTGAATTACCAAGCCTGCAAAGACGGTATGTGCGTTTCACTGACGGAAGATGTAAACATGACTTACGGTGAGGCTGTCTTGACCGAAGCAGATCCCGCAACTGATGGTGTCGGTGGTCATGCCAGATCGAATATTTGGGCGATGATTCTCGAAGCCATCCTCTGGGGTTTCGCCGCTCTGCTGACTCCCTGCGTGTTCCCGATGATCCCCATGACGGTGTCGTTTTTCATGCACGGCGAAGGGGAGACCAAGGCACAAGGCCGTTTCAAGGCGCTCATGTATTTCATCTTCATCGTGTTGCTTTACACTTTGCCCATTGCCATCATCATCTTGGTGACCTGGATCGTCGGTGGCAACAGCGTCACGGCAGATATCTTCAACTGGCTGGCCACGCACTGGCTGCCCAATATTCTCTTCTTCCTGGTGTTCATGGTCTTCGCAGCCTCGTTCTTCGGCGCCTTTGAGATCACCCTGGGAAGCAATATGGTGAACAAGAGCGATAGTAAACAAAATACCAAGAACCTCGGCGGTATCTTCTTCATGGCCCTGACCCTGGTGCTGGTGTCGTTCGCCTGCACGGGTCCCATCGTGGGCACGGTGTTGATCAAGTCCACCTCGGGTGAATTCTGGGCTCCCATCGTCACGATGTTTGCCTTTGCTGTGGCTTTCGCCCTGCCGTTTGCCATCTTCGCCTTCTTCCCGAACCTGCTCCAGCGTCTGCCCAAGAGTGGCGGCTGGCTCAACTCGGTGAAGGTGGTGCTGGGCTTCATCGAAGTCGCCCTGGGCTTCAAGTTCCTCAGCGTGGCTGACCAAACCTACCACTGGCATCTCCTCGATCGTGAGGTCTACCTCGGCATCTGGATCGTGTGCTTTGCCCTGCTGGGTCTCTACCTCCTCGGCAAGATCCGCTTCAAAGGCGAGAAGGAAGTCAAGGAACTGGGCGTGTTCCGCCTGATTCTCATCATCATCGACTTCACCTTTGTCATCTATATGATCCCGGGTATGTGGGGCGCTCCGTTGAAGGCCCTTTCTGGCTATCTTCCTCCAAAGCAGACTCTCGACTTTGACCTCAACAGAATCATTGAAGAGAACAGTGAAAAGGTGATCGAATATGTGGATGCCAAGTTCGCCAACATGACCGTGGCTTCAAACGCTCAGGCCAATATCATTGAAGGCGATGACAACTATACCTGCGAGGATCCCAAGTACGCCGATCTCTTCCATTTGGCCCATAACCTGAAGGGTTACTTCGACTATGACCAGGCTCTGGCCTGCGCTAAAGCCCAAGGCAAGCCCATCTTTATCGACTTTACGGGTCACGGTTGCGTGAACTGCCGCGAGATGGAAGCCAACGTGTGGAGCGATCCTCGTGTGAAGGATATGCTGCGCAACGAATTCATCCTCTGCGCTTTGTATGTTGATGACAAGACCTCCCTGCCTCAAGAGGAATGGTACACTTCTGCTTACGATGGCAAGGAAAAGAAGACCATCGGTCGCAAGAACGCCGACTTCCAGATTGCCAAATTTGGTACCAACGCCCAGCCGTACTACTGCCTGATGGACCACAACGGCAACCTGCTGATGAAGCCTCGTGCCTATGATCTGGATAAGGATGCTTTTGTGAACTTCTTGAAAGAGGGTTTGAAAAATTTCCAAGAAGGGACGTTCTACCAGCATGTGCTGGATTAATACCGATAGGCCATGAAAAAGCTGACGCTGGCTTTGATAACCTTGGCCTTTTTGATGGTCGGGGTGCAGCTTTCGAAGGCTTGCACTTCGGTCATTGTCTCCGGTCGCGTCACCAAGGACGGCCGTCCGTTGATTTATAAGAATCGCGACACCAAGACCCTGAGCAATATGACCCTTGTGGTTCAAGGTCCTCGTTATCGTTACCTTGGCTTGGTGAATGCCGAAGATACAGCCCCTGTGAATGTCTGGGGAGGTCACAACGAGGCGGGCTTCGCCATCGTCAATACCGCAGCCTACAACCTCAATGGCAATGGTGGCGACACCGATGGCGACGGCATCCTGATGCGCAAGGCCCTAGGACTCTGTGCTACTTTGGCGGACTTTGAATGCCTGATCGATACCGTCAAGAAGCCGATGGATGTCAATTCCAACTTTGCAGTGCTTGATGCCCAAGGCGGTTGCGCCTATTACGAGACCGGCAACTATAGCTTTGTGAAATTCGATGTCAACGACACCTTAGTGGCGCCCGACGGTTACCTGATGCGTACCAACTTCGGTACCACAGGAAACCATAAGCTGGATGTCGGTGTGGAACGTTACTATGCCATCGCTGATTTCATGAAAGTGGCTTGTGCGGAAGGTCATCTGGACCACGATTATCTTGTG
>JAILBC010000037.1 GCA_024681295.1 Bacteroidales bacterium | reverse complement strand
CACCTCTTTATAGATGAAGTCCACAAATACCCAAATTGGTCTCGCGAACTGAAAAACATCTACGACGGCCATCCCTCGCTTCACATTGTGTTTACTGGCTCGTCGGTGCTTGACATCCTACAGGGTGAGGCCGATTTGAGTCGTCGCGTGTTGTTGAGGCAGATGCAAGGACTATCATTTCGTGAATACCTCGAGTTTAAACACGGCATCGTCAGTCCCGTCAGAACTTTAGATGAGATTCTCAACAACAACATCAAACTAGAAGGTGTTGAGCATCCTATGCCTCTCTTTCGAGACTATCTACAAAACGGTTATTATCCATTTTCAAAGGAAACGGGGTTCTACGACAGACTTCAACGTATCGTCTCGTTGACCATGGATGTAGACATACCGCAATATGCCGATTTACGTCCCTCGACCGCACATAAACTGAAACTTCTCTTAACCATCATCACTAGCCTAGCGCCTTACAAACCTAACATGTCAAAGCTGGCTGCAGAAATCGGTGTCAGCAAAAACAACATCCAGGACTATCTCGTATTACTTGAACGAGCCGGGATGATTGGCCAACTGCGCGACAGCATCAGTGGCTTGCGTCTGCTCGGAAAAGTGGAGAAGGTATATCTCGACAATCCCACACTGATGTATGCGTTATCGGAGACAACGCCCGACATTGGCAATGTTAGAGAGACGTTTTTCTATAACCAAATGCGAGTCAACCATGTGGTGACTTCGTCTAAGGAGTCGGATTTCAAAGTCGGTAAGTACACCTTTGAAGTAGGGGGCCGCAACAAAGGCTCAAAACAAATTGAAGGCATTCCTGATGCATACCTTGTCAAGGACGAAATCGAATTTGCCTATCTTAACGTGGTTCCGCTATGGGCGTTTGGGCTGAATTATTGAGATATCCGTTTAGCAGGCATGTCATCCCTACGCGGGCCTGTGCGGTGGCTTGGGATCTTTAGTTGTCGAGGCCCTAGCAGCCATGTCATCCCTGCGCTGGATTGAGGGGAGTTGGGGATCTGTGGCTGCGGCTTGCTTTTTCCTTCCTTCTCCTTGATGAGAAGGAACCGAAGAATCAAGGCCGCCTTCATCGGACCTCCCCGCGGCTGTCTAAACACCTGACCCTCAGGTCGTTGAGTGGTTTCTGAAGAAACCAAACGACAAGCGCCGCTCCGTGAGGGTCAAGCGTTTAGCCATCCCTTGCGGGCGCTTCCCCGCTCGGCGGCCGGGCCTCCACGCCCATCCCGGTCAAGCGTAGGCGATCCCATGCTCGGTGGCCCTAGCAGCCATGTCATGCCGACCTTCCCCCCCTTGCCGTCATCGCGGGCCTTCCCCCTTTTAAGGGGGTGCCCGAAGGGCGGGGGATTAAGGACCAGCGATCTCCTACACGGCAAGAGGCACAAAAAAAGCGGACCCGACCGAAGTTGGATCCGCTATGAGTGGTTGGCTAGTTTTTAAATCTCGTTTATTCCTCGACAACAATCACATTCTTTTCTTTCAATGTTTCCATTGAAATGAGCGGTATCGGATAGTTTTCCAAGACGGTTCCCTTTGTCTCCTTATAAACCATTCCTCTCAAAGTTCCGAAAGCAACGCTTATAAACGTAGGCAGAATATCAACGGAGAACGACAACGTGCCATTTTCTTCGTTTTTCGTCACTATCTCTTCCAAACGATCAACCTCAAATGCTAAAGTATTCTCAACTTGAAGCAGATCCTTCTCTTCAAAAACATATTTTATGGCCGTCCTGATAGCCACCATACGATTGATGAGTTTCAATTTGGTATCCAACTTAAATTGGAAAACCAAAGTCTCTTCGTTCAATCCGTCGATACTCCTATTCCCAAGATAATTAAGAACTTGGTTTTCGTCAACGGAAAGTAACCTGATTTGATACGATTTTTGTTTATCCATAATCATCATGCTATTGCCATTTTAGAAGTCGGGCGTACCGTACTCCATCGGCTTTTTAAATTTTTACTTTCATAAACAG
This sequence comes from Bacteroidales bacterium, assembly GCA_024681295.1. Lineage (GTDB taxonomy): Bacteria > Bacteroidota > Bacteroidia > Bacteroidales > F082 > Limimorpha. The sequence continues at coordinate 5,977 of JAILBC010000037.1, read as the reverse complement.
CTGGATGCGTTTGAATTACATAATGGTTTAATAAACGATACGTCACATCAACGTAATAATAAACCACACCAGACTGGACATTTTCAACTTTTTTTAGTATCCTATCATATTCTTTTTCAGAAAATTGGTTCTTTGCCAGTTTAAGATAAAAACAAAAAATATTCTTATCGTCAATTGACGAAATCATCCTTCCGATGTTTTTAGTCGGCATTTCACCGTTTTCGTATAGGCCGTATTGGTTATCGCCAATACCCAATATCTTCGACATGGTTGTCGCAGACAATCCATATTGTTCGCGTATGGTCTTGATCTCCTCGGGAGCAGGGATGCCGTATTTTTCCCTATATTGGGAATGTATCTGTTCAAGGCTCCACGCATCGGTTTCATCATCGGTGAAAGCAATGCCTGTGTCGTCGCAGCGATAATAACGACGAGTGTAATCAAACTTTTCGCCACGGTAGACGGTAGTCGCTTTTTCTTCGACAAGGGTGGCATGGCCACCTGTAAATGGGCTGTTCATTGATTATCCTCCTTTGTTTTTAATGGATAGGTAAGTCTATATTTTGAAATATGGAAGGAAATGCACACATTGGGTTTGTTGAGTATGGCATTGATGAAAATCTTGATGTAAACCTCTTGGCCTTTGATCTGTTTGCCAAACACCCAAACATCGTTTTGGTCAGGATAATCGTTTTTATCTGGCCCATGGCAATAATCCTCTGTTTCAAGCGACAAAACATAATTCTTCCTGTCGTTCAGAGTAATGTCCAATGCGGTCAAAGTATCGATGTTATTCGGCTTGCTATCGACATATACTATGTCAAATAGTTTCGCCCTTTCTTTAAACTCCTTCAAAAACGCATTGACTTCTTCTTTTGTGGCTTGACTATTCTTCATTTTTCAAACGGGGATGCAAAAATAATACAAATAATCGTACAAACAAGTGTTTTTGTCAAAATTTCAACGAATTCGTTTGATTTTTTGCAAAAATATGAATTTTTGTCATAAAATCGGAATAATTGTCATGGGATAGCTTCTAAAACACGTGAGGCATACAGATTGATTGCAGATAGTTTGTACATTGAAATAGAGCGTACAGAAAAAGCACGCCTCACTTACGAGGTAACCAAAGTTGACCGTGGTTGGAATGGTCTTCATAACCAAACCTTTGTGCTATGGTAAAAGTAAAAAATTTACACAACACGGGGGACAGAAAGCCCAAGAATTATACTTCTTGGAAAGAATTCTGGAAAGCAAAGAAAGGGTACTGGCCGAATGATTGTTCTGCATACGATTGCAACGGACCAGCCGATGTCGGAGCTCATGTAAAGAAGGTAGACAGCTATGACAACAAATGGTACATCGTACCATTATGCTCGGGCTGCAACAAACGCACCGACACCTTTGAAGTTTCAGAAGGCAGACTTGTCCCAGTCAACGACAATGATTAATCCTTGTCAAATCAGGGTGATTATGGCAGTAATCACCCTGTGTTGTTTTCCTTGCTGGCACCTCTGCCAAAACAGGTATAGCCCCACCCTCCACCGGGCTGGGTGCGCGGGCCATGGCCGTCCGACAAGGACAGGCCGCTCTAAAAAAACAAAAAAGATTTACGGAAGATTTGCTTCTTATACTCTTTACTCTTTCCTTCGCCCTTCCCATAGTGCTGGCATACTCGACGAGTATGGTTGAGTATGCTAAGTGTATACCTACCCAAAAATAAAGATATGCTTAGGGTATGCCTACACTATGCCTCTAACTCTTCTTTTTTTATTTCTTTGTTTATTTCCGCCCTTAATTGTTCTTGGATAATGTTAATAACCTGCTGGGGGTTAGTATTCAGCTGTGTCACTACCTCGGCATTGATATTAATGGTCAGGTTTTGGATATGATAGATGATAGTGCCGTGCTTGTTTTCAACTACAACAGGAGCCTTTCTTTCGTCTTTACAAGCAGCTGTTACTTCGTAATAACGAACGTACTTGACATTTCTCTTTATCAACGGCCTCACCTCATAAAAGAGACTTGGGGTCAGCAATCCCGTCAAAGGGTCTTTTTCCGACCTTATTTTAATACGCTGAAGAAAAGAGATGAAACGCGCTACTTCACTATCCTTGTGGTTTCTATCTTCTTTTGAACTGAAAAGTCTGTGAATAGGATAGGCTACGGCTGAAAACAGTGTGTCAAACCAAGTCTGTTGAGATTGAACGAGCACGGGCTTCCCGGATTCGTCAACCTTCATGTCAAACATATCCTTCTTCCTCATCGCCTTTTCTTTTAATACTTCTTTTTCAACATCGCATCTATAGCTTCGCAAATGTCCGCCGAAGGCTCGTCTCGCAAGGCGTGTTTGACAGCGTGTTCCTTGTCACCTTCAAGTGCTTCCGCCATTGCAGCACCATTGTAGTTATCCTTATAAACCACCTTATAGATCTTGCGCATACGAAGGTGGTATAAAATATTGGCCACCAAGTCTCGATTGAAGTTGGTGCCCACTTGTTTGCCAGAATTGTAAACCTTATCCTCCACTTCGGGAAGCCGCAAGACGTCTTCCCACATCGTCATAAAACTGCACTTGGCGTCATCAACTAACAACGGACGAACACGGCTTACGTAACGGAGTATTTCTGTTCGGATAGGGGCAATGTCGACGTTCTCTTTTGGCTTCCTGCCTTGTGATTCTTTCAAGTCAGCATCAGCTTCCTTACCGCCCCCCAAGATAAAGGTGTTTTCCACTTTAGTGGCATTGGGGTTCACATTGTAAGCTGTGCCGATGTTGATGAATGTATTCCCTTGCCCTGGATTTCCCTCAATGGTAAACTTCACTTCGTCTTTATCCATACATCCCAAGAATATGATTTGATTATTTCTTTTCCTTGTAATCTATTGGTTTTCAGCTAAAAATCAGGAAGAAAGTTGCACTCAAGTTTCTTCCTTGTTTTCAGGGTTTTGCCCACTGTAGTTTTGCCCTCGAAATCCGACAAAAACCGCATCCCGGGTAAGCGGCAACGAAAGGTTTCGAAGCATTAAACTGATGTATAACAATTAAAAAGGTACAAAAATGGACAACATCATTTTCACGCCACACTTCACGCTGCTGGAGTTCACTGAGAGCGCCACGGCACGAAAGCACGGCATCGACAACATCCCTATGCCCGAAGTGGTGGAGAATCTCCGCCGCCTCTGTCAAAGCACCCTTGAGCCGCTGCGAATGGCTTTAGGACTGCCCGTCATCATCACCAGCGGCTACCGCTGCAAGGCACTCAACGACATTATCGCCCATCATTCCCACCGCAGCCAGCACTTGAAGGGGCAAGCCGCCGACTTCTATGTAGGCTGGAGTGCACCCACGGGAGGTCGCGGACAGTCGGGCGACTGCTGTCCCTCACCCAGAGAACGGCTCATCAAGGCTTTCCGCCTCATCATCACCGACGAGACAATCGACTACGACCAGCTCATCCTTTATCCTAACTTCATCCACGTGAGCTACGCCTCACCTGAAGCCAACCGCCATTATATCATGGTGGCCCAAGGCAACGGCAGGTATGCTCGTGTCTCACGCGATGCTGCTTTCAACATCAATTAAACCCTAAAACTATAAACCCCTTAAAACTATCAAGCTATGGCAAAGATCAAACAAGTCGGCATAGGCCGCAAAACCTCTGGTACCATCGACGGTATCACTTACGTAACCCGCAACGGCGTCACCTACGCCCGTTCTGCCCCCACCATGCCTGCAAAGGCCTACAAGACCCCGGCAGCGCTCAAGCGCCAGGCCATCTTCAAACTCATCCAGATGCACCTGCGCTTCCATCTCCGCACCATCAAGCAGACCTTCACACCCAAGGGCAACGGCAGCCCTTCCAACCGCTACTACTCTCTCAACAACAAGGCCCTGACTCAGGCACTCGACGCTTTGGCTGACCAATACGTGGCTGGCAAGGATGTCACCATCGATGATGTGGAGTCGGCTATCAGTGCCTATGCCGTTGAGCATCCCACCGCCATCCGTATCGCTTCGCTGAGCGGCTACCAGGAGGTCTTCCTCACCGGAAAATGGCCTGATACCATCACCCTCAATGCCCATGGTGGCGACAGCACCGTGATCATCATCGTGGCCGAGAACGGTACAACCACCACCATCAATGCCGATGGCACCACTACAATCAGTAAAACCTAATGTTCAACAGATTAAAAACTCAAGTAAAATGAAAATCAAACTCACAAAGCAACAGATTGAAAGCATCATCGCCGATCCCGAAAAAGCCCTGGAGGTTGGCATCAAAACCACCGATCCTTGGTGGGTCATCGTCCTGAAGGTATTGGCCTATCTCATCGGTCTCCTGTTGGCCGGGGTGGTGACTACCAGCTGCGCTGCTATGGTAGTGTAGTGTATAAAGTGTAGAGTTTAGAGTCAGTGGTAGGTGTAGTGTAGTTAGTGTAAAGTAGTTCGTATAAACTAAGCTTCGTGGAGGTTATCCACCGTCAAAGGACAAATACATATCCATCACCCCACTGACTCTCAACACTAAACTCTAAACTCTCAATTATAAAAATCAAATGAAATGAGACATATTAAATACATCCTCATCTATGACACAATTCCTCAGAATCCTGCTCCTGAGTCTCGCCATTGCGACGTGCTTAACAGCGGATACCACTACATCATCAACAGCAAAGGCCTCGTGTTCAACGCCATTGATATCAGCAAGTCCGGAGCCTTCCTCGACAACTACAACGTCTGCTCCATCGGCATCCAGTATAACGGAGCGCTCTCCAACCCGATATTAAGAGCTGTGCTTATTGATTTGATTGTTGACCTAAGGTCTCATTTCCCGGATGCCAAGATCTTAGGTGTCTCTGAAATCGACGGCAAAGACCTCCGGCCCTGTGCCAAGATGAATCGGTTGCGGCGGGAACTTAGTGATTATCTCTGATTTTAATCCCAAAACGGAACTTCATTTAGAGATGAGGCTCCGTTTTTGTTTTTACTCACTCCCTAAATTATTTAGGTATGATTTTTTTTTCCGTCAGATTTAACTTCGTTGAAATCAAAAATTCGGCGAAGCCAATGCAAAACATTTGCTTCCCATCTCACTTCGTCGTATACCCCCCACATGGGGCCGGGTGCGCGGGCCACGGCCGTCCGATAAGGACAGGCTGCTAATCATTCGCGCCCTTCCAACGCTTCCTCGATCTGGGAGTCATCACGTTGGTTATTCCAAAAAGACAGAATGGTAAGCGTTTCGTTATCGTAGCAATAGATTATCGACGATTTCCTCAGATGAAACACTCTCACTTCGTTTCCTTTATAGAAAAGGTCTTTGTACCTCATTCCCATATCAGGAAAACATGTCAACCGTTGGGCACAATCTTTTGCTTCATTATACACCCTTTCGGCCACTCGTTCCCCAAATTCTCGGGAAACATAAACAAGGGTGTCGTTCAGTTCCGCTTGCGCTTCTTTAAGCCATTTATGCCTTAAAGCCATAGCGGGATTTGATTTGTGCAAACACTTCGTCGCCGTCAACGAGTTGGGCGGTGCCTTCCCCAAGGCTTTGAAGACGCTGCTTTACGATGGCATACATTTCCTCGTCAGTGTAGGAGCAAGGCGGAACAGAGCGTTTTTCCGTAGCAAACTGGATAAGAGCCGCCTCTAGCTGCTGTTCCATCCAGGTTTGCAAAGCCTCGTCATCAGGAAAGTTGGGTCTCACCTGTTCTATCAGCGTATCGTTGATTCTAATCGTTCTTGTGCACATAGTAGAAGTATTTGCTGCAAAATTATACAAAAAACAAAAGTCCCGCAAGATAATGCATCCTCTTTTCCACACTGAGTTCCTCCCACCCTCCACTGGGCTGGGTGCGTGGGCCTGGCCGATTGCGGAACAAGTCCGCAATGATGGGCGGGGATGGTTCGACCCTTCGATAAACTCAGGGCTCACTAACCGCGCCCGCTTTGTGCGATGGGTCCGATGAT
>JAILBC010000003.1 GCA_024681295.1 Bacteroidales bacterium | reverse complement strand
GCCAACCTCACCATCGGCTATTACAAGAATCCTGAAGCCACCGCAGCATCGTTCACCGAGGACGGATGGTTCCGCACCGGCGACCTGGGCATTATCGACGCCAAACGCAACATCTTCATCCGTGGACGCATCAAGTCGATGATCCTGAACTCATCGGGCCAGAACATCTACCCCGAGGAGGTCGAGGCTGTTTTGAACAACTGCCAGTATGTGACCGAATGTCTGGTCGTGGACCGCGACGGGAAAATCACCGCGCTTGTTTATTCCGAGCTGCCCGAGGACATGGACGAGGAAACCAAGGCAAGCATCCCGGGGCTCATTCGTGACGAGGCCAACAAATCACTTCCCAACTACAGCAAAATCGTGAAAGTGGAGATGATGGAAGCCCCCTTCGAGAAAACCCCGAAAATGAGCATCAAACGCTTCCTCTACAAATAAAAAATAAAGCCATTAATACCCGAAAAGTGTCCGGTAATAATTTCATTTTACATTGCAGTATATTGATTGATAATCATTTGAAAACAGAATAGACATAATGGGCTTGTCTGTGCAATGCTGTAGGGCCTCGCCTTGGCGTGGCCGCTATGAGGCGACAGGCCCAGGTGATGCTGATGCATAATTCGAATTTAGCATTAGCCCAGCAGGGAAAACAAAAACCTTTGCGACTTAGCGGCTTAGCGTGAGGAAAACGGCCACGCCAAGGCGAGGCCCTACTTTCTACACCAATGCATTTTTACCAGACACTAATAGTTTTTTAATTCAAATCGCGCCCTTGAACTCAGCCTTCGAGTCTATACTCCAGTTCCTCCAAATCCTCGCAAAAAGTGATGTCAATCCAAAAATCCTTATTACTAAAGAGAGCTCCAATCACATAGACAATGAGCAGAATTACCAACCTGCTTACATCATGAAAATCATCAAGAGTCATCAAAGGAAGCCAAAACAGAAGAGTAAGGCACACAATATTCCTGATCTGGAAACATCTTTTCAGCCTTTTGGCAATAGGAAGAAACTGCTTGGGGTTGGCAGCAAGATTCATGTCGTTGACCAACTTTTGATTGATTTTGTGGCAAACAGCGGTCACAACCTCGATGACGCCCACCACAATGGCTCCTAACCACCAATTCACATTCGTCATCTCCTGCCATTGCAGAGCCAAGCACACGATGAGACCCACCCCCCAAATGAGCGAGCGATAGTTATAATACTTGGTAGAATAGGGCTTGAAGACAAAAAAGCCCCCCGCCAGGATGATTCCCATCACCAGGAATCCAAACCACTGATGCACATTCGTCTTGTAGTACAAGTGCAGAGCCAGCAGCACCAAGAAAAACACAGCGAAAAACAGCAGGCCGTACTTGTCCTTCTTGAGAAACAGCTTCTCGGCCTTAATGGTGATGTCCCGGCACAACTCTTTGGGGGTTCTTTCCTTGTAAGGAACATATGTTTCTTCTCGTTTCATAACACTATTGCCAGGTCCCTTTAATCCGTCGCCTGAAAGGTCAGAACCTCTTAAACCCCATCATGCAACACTTTATCGTCATTTACCTCGGTCACTATAAGCCCTGCAAAAATCATTCCACCATCCCCGTTTCTCCACCCATTAACACCACCCCGATAACTAAAGAAGCCATTGCGGTCGAGTTCAATTATGAGAGTCGAGAACACCGGCGGCAGATGCCACGCGAACACCCGTCAGAAATCTCAGATAAATCAGTTGTTAAAAAAGGTCGGCGATGGTGCGGGCGACTTTGAGTATGCGGTCGTAGGCCCTCGCACTCATGTTCATGCGTTCCATGATGCCACGCATGAACTCACACTTTCATGATAAGAATGGCCAGAAGTTATCTTTGTTGATCACGACAAAATCGGAATTCGGATAGTTCTGTATAAAACTGGCGGGTATACGGGTCTTTTGTCTCTCATTCCACTTGAACTCAAAGGCCGTTAATCTTCCATCCTTATCTTCAATCAAATCTATCTCCTTTTGATCATGGGTACGCCAGAAGTATAACTGCGCGTAACTCCTGTGATAAGCATTGCGTTTTACTCGCTCCGAGACCATCAGATTCTCCCACAGCATACCAACATCATTACGCAATTCAACGGGGGCAAAATGAGATAAGACCGCATTGCGTACACCATTGTCCACAAAGTAGATTTTCTTGCCTTTTCTGATCTCGTTCCGAACATTACGACTGAAGGAGTTGAGTCTGAAGATGATAAAGCATTTTTCTAACAA
>JAILBC010000166.1 GCA_024681295.1 Bacteroidales bacterium | reverse complement strand
TACCAAAATCCTTAGTCGTAGTTTTAAGACTTTCAGTGACAAGTTTCCAGCAGTTTAGACAGATAATCGAACGGTTTCGGACGAATTATAGACATTTTATCGGACAAATTAGTAGAAAATAGACATTATATCGGCATATTTGGGATAGAAAAAGAAGAAATCGACAAGATATCTAACGATTTCAGACATAAATTCGGACTTCAATTTGAGTAATTAAACGGCTTTATCATAAGTTTTGGGTGCACTTTTATGACCTTAAACAACGAGATTGAGACATTATTACTTGACATTAGCGGTGAGCCACTCACTGGCGACTAACCTCGACAATGAGGTAATCGAACTACTTCATTAGAGAGACTAGTATGTTCGATAAGGACAGGACAAGTGAGGTGGGATTGAGAAAAATTTTATCGAAATTTGAAGTTGGGAAAAAGGAATAATTTGCGCTTTTGAGGTGTCTCGGAAGTAAAACAAAAGACTGTTTTGGGATATCTCGGCTTGAAAAAGTCGATCTTAATTAGGTCCAAATTAGCAGAGGGTGGAGTTAGACCCGTAATAGATAATGTCAAAATGTCAGCAAAAACAATTTAAAATTTCTGGCCTTAAAGAGGACTCGTCACACATTCATGACCAGCTTTCAAACGACGAAATTGAAAAAAAGAAGGGACAAAAATCTCAGGAACAAAATCCGAGAATCACGAATTTGACAACGAACAATACACGACCTCGAAAAAATGAAAACGTGAAGACACAAAATTACCGAGAACAAAACCAATTAATTCTTTCCATTCTCGGTTTTCGATTAAAGCAAAACTTAAATTTTCTTCCCCACAGTTTCCGGTTTTGAATTTCAATTTACCTCTCTCCAGTTTACCATGAACAACTCGATCAGAGTTTGTGACACGAGGTAAACCTATTCCCAAGGAGTCAGGTTGGACCGAAAGGTGGGTAATTATTAATAAGGTGTATTAAAAAAAACGGGTGTAGGTGCGGAGCAATTTGTGAGGGAAAGGAGGAAAACGAAAAGATTGTTTACTTACTATTCTTAAAGATTGGTGTCAAAATGTCAGGAAATTCCCATTGAGAAACAACACCAAAATCTCGATCTGAGAATCGATTTTTAACAAGAATCTCCATCGATCTCCAAAATTTTAAAAGAAGAATGAACAAGTAAAACCGAGAACAAAATTTGGGAAACGGAATTTTGCAACGACCTCGAATCTAACTCCAAAAATGAAAAAGAGGAGGTAAAAAACAGTTTTCATCATCCGGAAAATAATAAACATTCCATATAAAACATAGTTTTATTTCTTTCGTATTTTTATGAAACAAAGAGCCGGCGAGTTGTTTCCAAGAGGATATCTGTATTCAGAAATCCAGGATCGAAAAGCAAAAAGACTACCAAAATCCTTAGTCGTAGTTTTAAGACTTTCAGTGACAAGTTTCCAGCAGTTTAGACAGATAATCGAGCGGTTTCGGACGAATTATCGACATTATATCGGACAAATTAGTAGAAAATAGACATTATATCGGCATATTTAGGATAGAAAAAGAAGAAGTCGACAAGATATCTAACGATTTCAGACATAAAATCGGACATTAAATTTGGATAATTAAACGGGTTCTCCATAAGGTTGGAGTGCACTTTTATAACCTTGAACGACGAGATCGAGACATTATCACTTGACAATAGCGGTGAGTTCCTCACTAGTTTTTAACCTGGACAAAGAGGTCGACAAATTACTTCTTTAGAGAGAACAGTGGCTTCGATAAGGAACAGACAGGTGGAGTCGGGATTGAGAAAAATTCTATCGAATTTTAAGTTGGAAAAAAGAAATAATTGTTCGCTTTTGAGGTGTCTCGGAAGTACGTGAAAAGATCAATTTTGGAAATATCGGATTGGAAATAAGATCAATTTTAAATCTAACTATGTTGAGAGTGAAGTAAACTGCTTTAATTAATAGTGTCAAAATGTCAGACAATTACCTCAGGTAATCACAGATTTGAGAAAGGACTATTCTTCCTCCGAACCCCCAAAAATAGCTTGACCAAAAAATGGAAAAAATCAGAGAATTGTTAATTTGAAAACGACCATCTTCTCACAACGAAAAATGGAAAACAAGAAGGACAAAAATTTAGAAACAAAATTTCAAAATAAAAATTTGAAAACTATCTTCAAATCTCCAGCCAAAAATGAAAGATAAAATGAGCCCAAAGGCGGAACCAAATCATCCTTTGAGAGCTGGTGAGTTGTTCGGCATCCGACGACCGAAGTGGGACAGAGACTTCCTTAGATGGATAATGCCAAATTGTCAGGAAATTCCTTTTGAGAAAAAACACCAAAATCTCAATCTGAGAATCGCTTATTTAACAAGAATCTCCATCGATCTCAAAAATTTCAAAAAGAGAATGATCAGGAAAAACCGAGAACAAAATTGGGGAATCGGAAATTTTCAAACGACCTCGAATCCAACTCCGAAAATGAAAAAGAAGGGATAAATATACAGTTTCGAAGCTACGGCAAATTTTAAACATACCCCAGCAAACGTCGGTTTTCACCATCGTATTATTATAAAACGAAGAGCCGGCGAGCTGATTCCAAGAGGATATCTGTATTCAGAAATCCAGGATCGAAAAGCAAAAGACCACCAAAATCCTTAGTCGGAGGTTGAAGACTTTTTAGGACAAGTCTCCAGCAGTTAAGACAGATAATCGATCGGTTTTAGACGAATTATCGACGTTTTATCGGTTAAATTAATAGAAAATAGACATTATATCGGCATATTTTGGTTAGAAAATGGAGTATTCGACAAGATATCTTATGTTTTAAGACATAAAATCGGACCTTCAATTTAGGTAATTAAACGGCTTTATCATAAGTTTTGGGTGTACTTTTATGACCTTTAACAACGAGATTGAGACATTATCACTTGACAATAGCGGAGAGTCACTCGCTTTTCATTAACCTGGCAAAAGAGGTCATCGTAGTACTCATTAGAGAGACCACTGAGTTCGAAAAGGATCGGACAGGTAAAGTCGGGATTGAGAAAAATTTTATCAAAATTGAAGTTGGTAAAAAGGAAATATTTATCGCTTTTGAGGTGCCTCGGAAGTAAAACAAAAGATAGTTTTGGAATATCACGGCTTTAAAAATTTGATCTATATTAGGTCCAACTACGTAGGGGTGAGGTAAACAAACTTACCTAATAGTGCCAAAATGTCAGACAATCACCTCGAAAAGTAGCATTTTTGAAACCAGATCCGTATTTATCTCCGAAACCCCAAAAGAGAAGTGACCAAAATTTCAAGAACAAACCCTGAGAATTGAAAATTTGAAACTGACTTCGATTCACTCTCCGAAAATGAAAAAACAAAGCTGACCCAAAAAATTTGGGAACAAAACCTGAGAATTGAAAATTTGAAAACGAGTTTTATGCTACCTTTGAAAATGAAAAAGTGGCGTGACAAAAATTTCGGGATCAAAATCTGAGAATCGCTATTTTGACAACGGATCTTTTCTAACCTCCAAAAATGAAAAACAAGAAGAACTATTTTTGGTAACCTTCTCATCCGAATTTCGATTTCATTTTTTCATTTTAACTCACTCCGTTTGGTTGAGGGCTGCGCCATTTAATTCTCCAATTTTTCATTTCTTTGGTTAAATTGATCCATTAGTTGAAGGTTGACCCTCTAAGTTTGGAGGTAACCAATGTATATATATTAATAGGTATAAGGCTGTCACGGTCAGGAAATGGGGTACAAAACGTGTTTTGAATCAGAATATGGCAGTTTAGACCAATATTCGGGTGATTTAGACGATTAATCGGACATTATTTCGGTCAATTATTCGATTTCTGGACAATTTATCGGAGATGTTTTCATTTAAATAAACGGAAAAATGACTAAATATCGGCTAATCTTGGATAAATAGACGATATAAATGACAAGATATCTGATGATTATGACAAAATCTCGGATTACTTTTCCCAAAAATGACAAAGAAACTGACCTAGGTTTAATCAAAAAACGTATATTTGTCTCATCAACAATACACTAAGACCATGAAAAAAACAGCCTTGCTCCTTGCCTTGGTGACGCTCTCCCTGTGCGCCTTGGCCCAACCCGCCCACTACATCACCTTCAACGGCACCGACCAATACATGCGCATCCCGCATCATGAGGACTTCAACATCCCTGCTAACCAAAGCTTTACCCTCACAGGATGGGTCAGAAACGAGACCTACACCACCTCGCCGCGCTACGTGTGCAAACGCGACATGGCAGCCCAAAGCGCTGGAAATGAACGCACTGGCTACGAGTTCTTCGGCACCGGCAATGCCGGACAGTCGCTGGGCCTCAACACCCCCACTTCGACCACAGGACATGCCCTTTCCATCTACACTGGAGCAACGATTCCTGCCGGAGAATGGACCCATTTCGCCTTGGTGGTGGACCGCGCCAACAACGAGATTCGCATTCATCACGACATGAATATGCCCGACACTTGGTCGGCTCCCTTGAATGACTGGTTCGTCGCCAACACCCACGACGTGTTCATCGGAGCAGGCAACAACAACGGTCAACCCACCTATTTCTGCAACGGATCCTTCGGCAATATTCGCTTCTACGGCATGGCTTTGGATCACGACGACATTGTTACTGACTATTATCACAACGAAATCGCCGAACTTACCGCTGAAATGCAGGCCAGCCTCCTCGCCGCTTACGACTTCAGCACCGATAACATCACCGGCAACCAAATGGCGGACCTCTCAGGCCATGGCCACAACGGCGAAATGGTCAACTTCACCTTCGGAGGCTCCGAAATCCTTAACGTAACCCTCACCCAGGACACCCGCTTGACAGGCCGCGGCAACCCCAACGACGTGCTGCTGAAAGCAGCCGTAGCCTATGGTGGTGACAATGCCGTGGAGAATCTCCAATCCGTGACCCTTAACCTGGATGGCACCACCGATCTTACTGATATTGTGATGGTTAAGGTATATGCCACGGGGTCCGTCAACGCTTTCGACGAGCGTCATCCTGAAAACCTCATCGGCAGCGTCGAGCCTGCCTCGGGCGACTTGGTCTGCAACCTCAGCGGAACACTCAACTCCGGTACCAACTACCTTTGGATTACTGCTCAAGTGGCTGGCAGCGCCACCGAAGGTCATGTCATCGACGCTTCCCTAAAGTCGATTACCACCGCCAGCCAGACCTACGAACTCAGCAACCCCTCGCCTACCGGCAACCGCGAGATTATCCTCGCCCACACCTTAATCTATCAGCCCGGCGACTACAGTTCAGCCAACTACCGCATCCCGGCGGTCATCACGGCCAAGGACGGTTCGATCGTGGCCGTCACCGACAAGCGCAAATACAACGAGGGAGACCTGCCCGAGGACATCGACATCGTGTGCAACCGCAGCACCGACGGCGGCCACACCTGGAGCGAGCCTTATACCATTGCTTTGGGCACTGGCGTCAACCACGGCTTTGGCGACTGTGCCCTGGCCTGGAGCAACGACGAGAACGGCCTCATCGCCGCCTTTGTGGGCGGTCCTGGCCTGTGGTACTCCACCCCTTCCAACCCCATCCGCAGCTATATCGCCAAAAGTTACGACAACGGCCAGACCTGGACGGAGCCCGAAGACATCACCCGTTTCATCTTCGGAGACGACTGTGTGGTGCCTGAGCATCAGTCATGGCGCGCCTCGTTCTTTGGATCGGGCAACGGCTTGCGCACCTCCACGGGTCGCATCATGTTCGTGGCCGCCATCCGCGAGGGCTCTGCACAGTCGCTCAACAACTACGCGGTTTATTCCGACGACAACGGCGAAACTTGGCATGTGTCGGGTCGCGCTTCCACCTCAGGCGACGAGGCCAAAGTCACCGAACTTGAAGATGGTCGTATCCTGATGAGCATCCGCCATGGCGGCAACCGTTGGTACAACATCTCCGAAGACGGCGGCGAGACCTGGCAAGCCAGTACTTCCACTTGGTATGATATCACCGCACCTGCCTGCAACGGCGACCTCATCCGCTACACCTGCGTCAACAATGGCGATGACCGCAACCGTCTGCTGCACTCGGTGCCTTATGGCTCCTCGCGCGCCAACGTCTCTGTCTACGTCAGCTACGACGAAGGCGAGACCTGGCCTGTGCGCAAGTGCATTGTGCCCTACAGCTCGGCCTACTCTTCCCTCTGCGTGTTGACCAATGGCACCATCGGCCTCTATGTGGAGGAATCCTATGCCGGCGCCTCTGGCTATTCCACCGTGTTCTATAACTTCAGTTTGGATTGGCTCACCGATGGCAACGACCATTACGTATCCGTCACAGAGAACCCTGAAAAAGAAGACACGTTGAAGGTTTACCCCTCACCTACTTCGACTTTCATCAACATCGAGACTGAAGGGTTCCAGGTTTTGAATATTTATAACAGTGCGGGACAACTCGTCAGGACCATAAAGACCAACGGTGATCCCGAAGTCCGCATAGACGTCTCTGGAATGGCCGCCGGCCTCTATCTGATTGAAGCCCTCGACCAAAACGGAAGCAAAAGAATTCTTAATTCTAAATTTTTAATTCTGAACTAACCCAAGTTCATCTTAATGCGCGAAGCCAAGATGTCGACCACCACGGGGCTGGAGCCCTGCGGCAGGATGATGTCGGCGTAACGCTTGGTGGGCTCGATGAACTGCTGGTGCATGGGCTTCACGAAGGTTTGGTAGTGACGCAGCACCGCCTCCCAGGTACGGCCACGCTCGGCGATATCGCGGTGGATGATACGCATCAGGCGCTCATCGCTGTCGGTATCCACAAACACCTTGATATCCATGCGTTTACGCAATTCTTCGTTGTTCAGCACCAAGATACCCTCCACGATGATCACCTCAGTGGGCGACACGTGGACCACCTCTTCCGAACGGGCGCAGGTGACATAGGTATAGATGGGCATTGGAATGGTCTCCCCTTTCTTCAGACGGTCGAGATGGTCGATCATCAAAGGCCACTCGATTGCATCGGGGTGGTCGAAGTTGATGTGCAACTTCTCCTCTGGCGAGAGGTGTCCGTTGTCATAATAGTAAGCGTCCTGTGAAATAACTGAAACTGAATTGTTTGGCAATTGCTTGATCAGCTCTTTGACGACGGTGGTCTTGCCTGAACCTGAACCGCCCGCAATACCGATGATTAACATGTTATTTGTTTTTTGACTTCGCAAAAATAAAAAAAAGTAACTTTGCGTCAAATTCAAATGCCATGAAAAAAACAAAGCTCTTTTTTGCAGGGCTCATCCTCGCCCTCTCGACCCTCACTTTTGCCCAGTGCACCAACTACAAACCCACTGAAAAAGACCTTCCAATCACCACCCTGACGGAACTCCAGACCGCCTTCCCGAAGGCTGCTTACGTGGAATTGACCGCCGAGGCCACCTATGCCGTGAAGAACGACAAGGGCAAGGTGATTGGCACTGTGTTGTTGTCGTCGCCATATTCGGATGGAATTAAGGGATTTAATGGGCCTACACCGCTTCAGATTGCACTTGACAAAGACGGCAAAATCATCGAGGTGCGGGTGCTCAGCAACAACGAAACCCCCAGCTTCCTCAAACGCGTTACGGATGCTGGTTTCCTGGAGTCATGGAACGGCCTCACCGTCAAGGAGGCCTTGGATAAAGAAGTGGATGCCGTCAGCGGAGCCACTTACTCCTCCAACGGCATCCAGCGGAGCCTTAAGGCCAGACTTCAAGCTATTAACTAATACCAAATAAAACATCCCATGAAAAAGATATTGTGTTCCATAGGATTAATCCTAGCCATCGTCCTATCGGCCAACGCTCAACCTAGTCATCGAGCCCATAGGCGCCCACAACCTCGTATTGGTGACAATATTGGGGAAGTACGCCTACATATCGCTGGTGAAATAGGTTTCACCGACATAGGAGGCATATTCATGCATCGGTCGCCCTATCATTACAGTGCTGGGTGTATGGCTGAATTCCAAACAGGCCGTTGCCTCAGCCTCGGGTTAGGTGCGGAGTATTATGGTATCCGCCATATTAACGAAAAAATCTTCTCCTCTGGTAATTATCTTAATTGCGTACCTATTTACGGGAACGTCCGTCTCAATACCACTGGATTTACCAAGTTTTTTGTAGATCTTCAGATGGGATATGCCATCCCCACCAATCAAATCAATCTTAGCCAACCCGAGGGGACCGTCATTGTTCAAATTCCAATACAAGCCAAAGGATTCTATTCCGGAGCTGCGGTAGGTGTCAGTTTCTACGGCAACAATGTCAGTGTGGGTTTCAATTCCGTTGACATCACCAATGCGGAAACCAACCAACCCCTTTATTATAATGGTAGTAATCGTAAACGTATAGCGACTGATTTTTATCTACGCTATTCGTATGCGTTTCCTTTGAATTAGCATTAAAAATGGCGACCGCTTGGCCGCCATTTTCATTATAGATTATCCTTGAAATATTGGGTGATCTTCGTGATCAAATGGGCTCGATCCATCCCGTAGACGTTATGGTCGTGG
Organism: Bacteroidales bacterium; assembly: GCA_024681295.1. Lineage (GTDB taxonomy): Bacteria > Bacteroidota > Bacteroidia > Bacteroidales > F082 > Limimorpha. The sequence goes on along the minus strand of JAILBC010000166.1, from coordinate 8,353 downwards.
CCAGGATACACAAAGTAATCCAATTGTTTGCCATTGTGGATGCAATTCTCCACAAACACCAAACTGTGTTGCCACATTACCACGGGGTCGGTGGTGCAGTGGATCTGCAGCAGCTTGCCTTCTAGCTTATCGGTTTTGTTCTCCAAACTGGTGAGCTCATAGCCCTCGGGGTTCTCCTGCGGCATGTCCATGTAACGCTCGCCGTACATGATTTCATAATATTTCCAGTCGAGCACCGGACCGCCCGCCACGCTCACCTTGAACACCTCGGGGTGGTTGATCTTCAGCGAGGTCGACATGAAGCCGCCATAGCTCCAGCCATCGCTACCGATGCGCTCGGCATCCACGTAAGGCAAGGTCTTCAGCCACTCGATGCCCGTGAGCTGGTCTTTCATCTCCAATTGTCCGCACTGGCGGTGGATGCATTGCTCAAAGGCCTCGCCACGGTCGGCGGAACCACGGTTGTCAAGAGTGAACACCAAGAAGCCTTCCTGGGCCAGGTAGTTCAGGTAGATGCCTGCGCCCGCCGTCCACTCATCGGTGATCAGCTGGGCGTGAGGACCACCATACACGTACACGATGACAGGATATTTCTTGGAAGAGTCGAAGTTGTAGGGCTTGATCAGACGGGTGTAGAGCGTCTGTCCGTCTTCGGCTTTCAAGGTACCGATGGTGGTCTCGCCGATATTGTAGTCTTTCAGCGGATTCTCGGCCTCGTGCAGACGGCTCACAAACTTGCCATTACGGTCTTGCAGATCGATGTTCAACGGCACATCGATGCTGCTGTAGGTATCGATGAAATACTTGCCACTCTTCGAGGGCGTCACGTCATGGGTGCCGTGTTCCTTGGTGAGCTTGGTCACCTTGCCGCTCTTGATGTTCATCATGTAGCAGTGACGCTCCAACGGACTAACTTCTGTTGAACGGTAGTAGATGTTTTGGCCGTCCTTGGAGAAGCCATTGAAATCAGTAATAACGAACTCGCCTTTGGTGAGTTGCTTCACCTGATGCTTACTGATCGTGTAAAGATAGAGGTGGTAATAGCCGTCACGCTGGGCCTTCCAGATGAACTGATCAGGGTTGTTGGGCAGGAAGTAAGCAGGGCCTTGGGGTTCCACCCACTGGTCGTCGCGATCCTCGAAGATGGTCTGGATGAAGTCACCTGTGATGGTGCTGTATTCGTTGAATTTCAGATGGTTCTGCTCGCGGTTCAGCACACCGATGTAGATACGTTTGTTGTCGGGGTTCCAGGTGATGGCAGTGAGATACTGCTCCACGGGTTCACCCGTCTTAATCGTCAGGTCTTTCCCCGTAGCCATATCATAAATGTGAAGCGTCACCTGATGGGAGGTCATGCCGGCCATGGGATATTTGATCGGCTTGGGGGTGGCGATGCGCTCAGTAATGTCGACCAGCGGATAGTCGGTCACCATGCGCTCATCCATAGAGTAGTAGGCCAACTGGGAACCATCGGGCGACCAGAAGATGCCGCCGTTGATGGCAAACTCGTTGCGGTGGACGCTCTGACCAGCCACCACCCCTTCGGGATTGTCGGTAATCTGGATCTGCTTATCGCCATCGGCTACAAAAAGATTGTTTTTGACGGTATAGGCGATGCGCATGGTCTTTACGCAGATGTTCTGGTTCTCGGCACCTTGCGGAACACTAGTCATCGGTTCTATGGTCTTTTTCTTAATATCTAAACGATTGAGGGCAATGCCGTTTTTACCTACTGCATAGAAATAGGCCTGACGGTCGTTGAGCCAGGTGAGGTTGGGGATGCGGCGCAGGCTGTCGATGCCGGCGGCGTTGGCATAGCCGTTGAGTTCGTCGAGGGTCATGAACACGCCTTGGTCTTTGCCACCGGGGGTCATGGTGATGATTTGTTTGCCGTCGACCTTCATCAGGATGTCCTGTTCGCCGACCCATTTCAACTGGGTGGGACGTGAAGCATAGAGGCTTCTATTATTATAGGAAGCGTCAGCGGGCGTAAAGAATTTCTTTTCCTGGGCGCTGGCGTTGAAAGCCAGGGCAAGGATGAGGAATAGGAATAGTTTTTTCATTGTTGATGATTTTGGAATCTGGGGCAAAGGTATAAAAAAAACCGCTCCAAAACGAAGCGGTTTTTTTGTTGCGCAAAACGAAAATCAAAAGTCTCTCTCTTTGGCAAAATGCAAATGTTCGGGATGATCTGCAACGTAGTCAAGGAATTTTTGTTTACTAAGGCCAGTCATGTTACTCGCATCTACCATAGGACCGTCTAAACCTATTCCAATGCATTTTCCATACAACACTTGGTCTGGAAGATCAGCTTCATTGAAGGTAAAATCACCCTCCACCTTGGCGTGGAAAGGAAGTGTGACTTCGATGGACTTCGTCCATGGCAACGTAGCATCGTTTTCGGTGATCGACTGGCCATTGGCATCGGTGTAGGTCACGTTCACTTTAAAGCAAGGTGACATTACTAAGTCAAAATATGCATTGTCAATTGAGTAAACCACGGTATGTGTGGTGGTCGGTTCCGGTTCGGGTGTCGGTTCCGGTTCGGGTTTGCATCCTGTGAGCATCATGCCACCGATCATCAGAGTGGCCAGCAAAAACATTGTTTTTTTCATTTTCTAAAATTTTAGTTAGTTAATAATTAGTTGAAAGTGTTTTTATTATAGGTATAACTTTTTTCTTTCGTTTCTCTTTCTCCTTGTCAATCAACTTACGTTTTTCATAAATCCTCAAGTGCTTTAAAATAGGCTTCCCACGGGAAAGCGACGAGGCCGCCCCTTTCACAGATCATCATCTTGGGAAGGAATGTGTTGGTGTTGAGCCACTCGGCCCAGCCAGTGCGGCGGTTGAAAACCGAAGGGTAGTAGGCCGAAGCGATGGTGTTACCATACACCGTAGTGTGGAGGAACTGGTTGTCGCCGAATACGATGGAGAGCGAGAAGTCATCCATGCCGATAGGGTGCAAGGTGTAGTGCCAACGCCGAACAATCATCTCGTTGAGCAGGGTGCGTATCTGTTGGGTGTAGTCGCGCAGTAGGGTGTCGTTGACATTCTGTTCCAAAGTCTGCATGTAGTGGTCAAGATCCACCATGTAGGGGGAGCTTATGCAGTAGGAATAGAGATAGTGGGCGGCGGCGCTATCGATTTCCGCTTTGTGGACGGAGTCGCTGTAGAGCTCGATGAGACGGCCTGCCACGCCCATGAGGTAGACATTCAGGTTCTCGAGGCCTGAGGATTGGATGACCTTCATGTCGAGGTTCTGGTTAGGGTCCTCTTCAACCATCTGGTCATAGATGGGACAAAGATTGTCGAACCACTTTTTTACATTGTTCTCAAAGTTGTAGTCGTCGTTGCCGCGGAGCGTCTTGACAAGCTCCACAATGGGATCGCCAGCACTCTCAAATACATGCGCCGACACAAAGAAGTAGTCGGCATACTGTTGCACCTCAGTGACGGTCTCAATGTTGCCCATCAGACAGTTGTGGAACATGATGAGGGGAAAGTGGGTATTGCCAGCGGTGGCAAGAGCATCAGCAAATTCGTACATCGACATGCCTTTGTGCTCGGCCAATTCATCGTAGAGAACACCTTTACTGACAATATGGTTAGGACGGTCGTTGACGACATCGAAGCCTCCTCCGTGCCCCCAGAGGACAAAGATATAGTTGTCGGCAGGACACTCCTTCTTAACGGTCTTGATGTAGTTGGCCATGATGTACGGCTCGTAGAGCGGGAAATTAGGCATCTGGAGGGCAGAACTATTCTTAAGGCTCTCGAGGTCTGTCTGGCTGTTGAGTTCGAACCACAACACGTCGCCTGGGTTTCCGTAATGGCCAGAGAAGTTTTCTCCCTCGGCACCATACTTGTAGAGGAACACCATGCGAATGTCGGTGCTGTCATTAAGCATAGGCTTGAGCTGATCCCACATTTCTTCAATGATAAAGTCCATCCTGCCGCCAGCGTTGCCGTAAACCATGATGGTGTACCGTGCGGTGGATGCTTCAATGTCGTCCTTTTTGCACGATGTGAAGAGAATCGGCAAGCATATCAAGACAACCAGCATAGCCCTTCGGAAGTATCTAAGGCGCTTCATAGCTCAAGTGTATAATCAAAAGTCTTGCTCTACGGTAAAAGACAGCTTCTCGGGATGTTCTGCTGCGTATTGAAGGAATTTTTCTTTCTTAAACATCTGAACGGAACCCGACGGAATAAAAACGTCAACACCAATACTAATTCCAAACAGCTTTCCAAAATTCACCGTATCAGGAAGATTCGCTTCATCGAAGGTATACGTGCCATCCATTTTGGCGTGGAAAGGAAGCGTGACTTCGATGGACTTCGTCCAGGGCAACGTGGCTTCGTTTTCGGTGACCGACTGGCCGTTGGCATCGGTGTAAGTCACGTTCACCTTAAAGCAAGGTGAAACCACATAGCCTGCAACAGCCTTATTGGCAATTTTGTAAAACACAGTTTGTGTCGTAGGTGTCGGTTCCGGTTCAGGTTCCGGTTCGGGTGTCGGTTCCGGTTTGCATCCTGTGAGCATCATGCCACCTATGAACATGGTGGCGAGCAAAAACATCACTTTTTTCATTTTTGTAAAGTTTTAATTAGTTGTTAATAAATTATTTGTTGAAAAATTAAAACAAAAATAATGGGAAACTCCCGAAGGCGTTTCCCATTGACGCAATTCTTTGTATCATATTTGCAAAAGACTGTATATCATCCTTTTGCAGCATGTCTAAATTCGGTAGGCGACATAGAATAATGGTCGTGGAACAGGCGTGCAAATGTACTTCGGTTGGTGAAACCGCATTGTTCGATGATAAGTCCCACGGGGTCGTCGGTGGTGGTAAGCAGCCGTGCAGCATAGCGGATGCGGTACTGGTTGATGAAGTCGGCGGGGGTTAGGCCGGTGCACTCACGTATAGCATCAGAGACATATTTGTAGTTGGTGCCAACGATACGAGCGAGCGTGTCGCGGTTGGCCTCCGGATCGGCGAAGACCGCTGGGTCTTCCATCAGATGGCAGAGGCTGCGATAGAGTTGCTGACTCTGGCTAAGGGTCTCGACAGATTGCGTCTGCTGCCGCTCACGTTCCTTGTCTTCAGCCTCCTCGCGCTGACTAATCTGTTCATAAAGCAGGCGGTTCTTCTCAGTAAGCAGACGGTTGTCGCAATACACGCGCCAAAGAAAGTAACCCACCAACAAGAGCATCAGCAGAGCGGCCACGACGAGAACCAAATAGAGCGCAGCCTTGCCTTTCGACTCCTTCAAGGCCAGTTCTTTCTCATGCGTTTGGTAGATGACGGCCAACTCGGCGGCATTGCTGAGTTTCTGCCACACAAGGGCCGAGTCGATGGCGTTGACGATGTTATCGGCCATATCCAATGCGTCTGTGGTGCGACCTGCGTGACGGAGGGCCGCATAGCGTGGAGCGAGTTTTTCGCGCACAACGTCAAAGGTGATGTGCGAGTTATAAAAAGAGGTGAATTTCGTATCGATGTCGGCATAAAGGTCGGCCGCTTCGCCGTAGCGACCGGCAACCATTAGGTATTCGGCGGCTGTCGTGCTGCCCATTGGGTTGAGAAGACGGCTTCGGGGTATGTTGGCGTACATGGCGGCAGCTTCGGTGGGGTAACCCGTGGCTTGCAGAAGCTGCACATGATAAAGTGCCTGAAGGCCACGGTATTCCTCTACCAATGCCGAGTCGCCATGCTGCTCGTAAACCGCAAACTCCGCATCGGCGCGGCTGAGCCATTGTGCCGCATCTTCGTAGCATTCCATCTCGAATAGAGCCAGAAAGATGCAGTCGCTCAGGACGACCAGGTCGAAGATGCCTTTGCCTTCGCTCCCGACATCCTTGATGCGGGCCTCGTATGCCTTGGCATAAGTCTGTTTGGCAGCGTCGTATTGCTTCAGCTTCCGTTGGCAATAGGCCATCTTGCTGAGCAAGGTGGAACGTTGTGCCGAAGGAAATTCATCGTTCCCCTCAACACGCTCCAATATCTCGCCTAAAACAGCAACAGCCCCAGCCAGATCGCCACGCTCGCAGAGTAGATGGGCGTAGCGAAATCCCGCCTCGCCATAGAGCCACCAGTCTTCTTCGGGGTTCTCCTTCATCGTGCGATAGACCTTGCCGTAGTAAAGCTCAGCCAACCGAAACTGCCACGCTTGGTCATATTCCAAGCCCTGATTATACTCCAACCTCGCTTCTTTCAGTGTTTGTGATGGCTTGTCGGCATCCCGTCCGCCACATCCAGCCAATAATAGCATGACGCAGAGACAGAGCAGCCCTTCTACTCTTTTGACCATAATATCTCTAAATTTTAAATTAAAAATAGAGATCCCTCTCCCCTTTCTTGATCCGCTCAATCCTTGATTTCAGCTCGTCCAAGAACTTAGGGTCGACGTTCTTAAAGTTGTTCTCGATGCACTTCCAGCCTTTGGCGGCCACTTCAGGTGTGGCGTAATCCACCAGATATTCGCTCAACGTCAAGATGGCATTCGGGGTGCAGTAACGCTTGATAAAGCCAGGCACACTGAACTCCATGAAATGCTCACCGGTGCGGCCCAGACGATAACAAGCCGTGCAGAACGAAGGGATGAAGTCGTGGTCCAGCAACTTGTCGATGATCTCGCCCAAGGAGCGGTCGTCACCGATCTTGAACTGCTCACGGTGCAAGTTCTGGTCTTCTTGCTTATCACTGTTCTTCTCCTCTTCCTCGTGATGGTATTTATAGTCGCCAATCTGCAAATTGGTACCACCGTCGATTTGAGAGATACCGTATTCGATGGCGCGGGCACGGAACTCGGCATCCTCACGGGCAGTAAGAATCATACCTGTATAAGGCACAGCAAGACGGAAGATGGCGATGATCTTCTCAAAGGTCTCGTCATCAACGAAATACTTCTTGTCGATATTCAGCCCCGAAGCGTCCTTGATGCGGGGGAACGAAATGGTGTGTGGACCCACATTGAAGCAGGCCTCCAGGTGGTTGGTGTGACGGATCATGGCCAGCACCTCGTAACGCCAGTCGTAAAGGCCAAAGAGGATGCCCAAGCCGTTGTCGTCGATACCCGCCTGCTGGGCACGGTCCATGGCGGTGAGACGGTAGTTGTAGTCACCCTTCTTGGTATTGATGGGATGATACTCGTTGTAAATCTCGGGGCAGTAGGTTTCCTGGAAAATCTGATAGGTGCCAATACCGGCCTCTTTTACAATGCGGAAGCCTTCCACATCCAAAGGAGCGGCGTTGATGTTCACACGACGGATCGAGCCTTTGCCTTTCTTGGTGGCGTAGGTCACCTTGACAGTGTGGGCAATGTACTCGGGAGAGTATTTCGGTGACTCACCGTAGACAAGGATCAGACGTTTCTGACCATCGTCTTCCAAAGCCTCCACGTTGCGGACCAGCTCTTCGTCAGTCAAAGTGGTGCGCACCTGTTCCCTGTTCGACGAACGGAAACCGCAGTAGACACAGTTGTTGACACAGTAGTTGCCCACATACAAGGGAGCAAATAGTACGATGCGGTTGCCATAAACACGGCGTTTCAGCTCACGGGCGCCTTCCTTGATCTCCTCAACCAAAGTCGGTTCAGTGGTGTTGACCAGCACGGCCGTCTCTTCCATCGTCAGGCGGTTCTTGTCCAACGACTTCTGGATGATTTCCCGCACACGCTCAGGAGTGCTCTTGGTGTTGTTGATGAAGTCCCAAATTTCTTCTGATGAGATGAACGGGCGGTTGGGCTCGTCAGGGATACGACATTTTTCAGGATTAAATTTCATGATTTGTTTATTTAGTGTTGATGTTAAGTCTTTGTCGGTTACGTCATTGCGAGCGAAACGAAGTGACGCGGTCGCTCTATTAAAAACGCCGGTCATGTAAGCGATGGCCATGCCATAATTGGAGATGGGAATGCCAGCCTTGACGGCGAGGTTGGTGCGATTAAGAAGTTGTTTGCGGGTCGCCACGCAGCCACCGCACTGGATGGCCATGGCGTATTGATTAATATTAGAAATAGGTGACAGTCCGGCCACATAGTCGAACTGGATGTTTTTTCCGGTGAATTTGCGAATTAAAGCGGGAAGTTTCACCCGACCGATGTCACCGCAGCTGATTTCATGGGTGCAGGATTCCAGCATTAATATCTTGTCACCATCTTTCAGTTGGGACAGATAAGGCGTGCCTTTCAGGTAGTTCTCGAAGTCTCCGCGGAGGCGGGCTAGCAGGATGCTAAAACTCGTCAGTCTAACTGACTCGGGAACGATTTTGCTCACCATCGCGAAGGCCTGGGAGTCGGTGACTACCAGATCAGGATGGGGCATGGTGTCGAAATACTGCTGAAGGTTGGT
>JAILBC010000072.1 GCA_024681295.1 Bacteroidales bacterium | reverse complement strand
TTATGTGGAAGCCTTACCAGCCGTTGACGGTGAAATCTGCGAGGTGAAAGCCTTCAAGGAAAAGCCTGATCATGAGACTGCTTTGCGATATGTTGAGGCTGGCAACTATCTTTGGAATGCCGGTATCTTCGTGTGGAACGTAGAGACGATTACAAACTGTATCACAAAGTATAAACCAGGGATTGCCTCAGATATGGATAAGATAGCCGTCACGGGCGACGTTCAGGGTGTCTTCCCCCAGTGCGAGAAGATTTCCATCGACTTCGCCGTGATGGAACCCGCTGCCGCCGACGGACTGGTCTATACCCATCCCGCCGACTTCGGTTGGAGCGACCTCGGCAACTGGGCTTCATTGCACGACAAACTCGCCAAGGACGCCAATGACAATGGAACCGTGGGCAACATCAAGCTGTACGAATGTCGCAACTGCGTCGTCCACGCCGAGGACGCCCGCAAGGTCGTCCTCCAAGGCCTCGACGGCTACATCGTGAGCGAAAAGAACGGCCAAATCCTCGTCTGCCGTAGAAGTGAGGAGCAGCGGATAAGGGAGTTTTCAAATGATTAGTAAATCACTGGAAAAATGAATGTAAAGATAACCCAGGCTTTGTTGGATAGCCTGACAGAACAAGCCAAGGCCTCGCCTCGGCTCAGGATGAATATGGATCTACGCAACTCTCCGGAGGACAAGAGCCAGCGGATGTTGAATGCTATTGAGCCCGGCTCACCCCTACCCATACATAGGCACAGAAACAGCTCTGAAACCGTGGCCTGCCTGAGAGGTAGACTAGTATGGGAGTTCTACGACGAACTTGAAAGAATTTGCACAGAAACCATCGAGGTCAGTCCCAACGGCCCTGTGGTTGCAATTAACGTCCCTGCTGGCCAGTGGCACACCGTACGCGTGCTCGAGTCAGGAACCGTGATCATGGAAGTCAAGGACGGACCGTATGAGCCGATGGGGCCAGAAGATGTATTAGCGTTATGAGTCAGAACGATTTGATGAATAGGCTTCAGGAATTCATGGAAAACGAAGCTCGTTCCTGCTCCATGGAGCCAGGATGTATCACGCCGGAATACATCTATCGGATGTGGGGTGGGGCGGTTCCATTAAAGGATATTGAGGAGGCATTAGCAGTTATCAAGAAGCAATAAATAGTCACTTTTGTCCATTAAAGCAAGAGGGTGACCCAGAATGACGCTTATCGCGCCCTTTTTGGTCACCCTCTTTTTTTTCGTTACTTTGGGTGCATTATTCACTCAAAAACGAAAGACATGGAAACGATAACAATGTGTTACATGACGGTCCCTGGCGACGTTAACGGCATCCGCTTCCGGCTGGAAGACGGCTCAAGAATACTCTACCACTCCACCGGGATCCTGACACGCCCCGACGAGGCACAAAACAACCCCGAACTGCGTAACGAACTCGACCGGCACTGCCTGGCCATGTGCAAGGCCTACACCATGATGCAGCTGCGGCGCATGGACATGAACAACCGCATCTTCGAAAACGAAGTCTCACGCGTGCTGACGGACTCCTGGATGCTTGGCGTAAGCAAAAAGACGGAGCCCCTCTATCCACGCTTCCTGCGCTATCTGGAAGAGGCACACCGCGACGGCGTCATCGGCGATGCCCGTTATGCCGTGGCCCTCAGCAAAGCCCGAAAACTCAACAGGTTTCTCACTATCATCGGCCATACCTCCCTCACCGCCCGCGACTTCACCACCGACCACGTACTGGAGTTCCGACGCTTCATCAGCGAGGAATACCGATATGTGGCTCTTTTTCCGGACCTCTATCCGCGTAGTTCCGGCCACAGGCCACCCCAGAAACGCTGCTGCAACACCACGGTGGTGCACGACCTCAAGCTGTTGCAGGCCTTCTTCGCCGAGTTGGAGAACAACGGCGAGGTGCGACGGTCGCCCTTCCGCAAGATCTCGGCCGAGAAACGCCGAGCCATCATGCACGTGATGTACGATGCGCCTATCTTCCTAAGGTCCAGCGAACTCAAGCATATTATGAACGCCAAGGTTCCTTCCGACCTTCAGTGGGTGAAGGACCTGTTCGTGCTGAACACCGCCATCGGTTGCCGCATCGGCGACCTGCTTCGATTGACGCCGGACAAGATCGCCGTGTCTGACGACGGCATCCCCTACGTTCACTACATGCCTTCCAAAACCATCGACAAGCAGTCGACCAACCAGGAGCTGATGACGCCGCTCATTGAACCGGCCATGGAGATCATCAAGCGGACAAACCTCAAGTTGATGGGCCCCAACCTGAACTATGGCCGACAACGTTATAACAAGGCTTTGCGCAAACTGTTGCGTTTCTGCAGCATCACCCGACAGGTGAGCCTTTTCTGTGAAGACACGGGCGACAACGTCTACAAGCCCCTGTGCGAGGTGGCCACGTCGAAGCTGGCGCGCAAGACCCATATCGACATGCTCAACAAGGTCCAGATCAACTATTACGTCGCCGGCCTGCACCGCAAAGGCTCCGATGCGGTTTTCCGCTACACCTCGCTGGAGTTGGCTGATAGATATGCGTTGTTGAGGGCGGCGTTTGAAATTTAAGGCATACTTTAGAGCACCATTATCTCACACAGAAAAGGGATTCTTAATTTGCCCGTTTATCGGGCAAAAAATAAAATTATTAAAATTGCTAAACTATTGTAAAACAATAATATAACAAACCTATCGGGCAATTTCGGGCAATTTATTTCACCAACCGATAACTTGTCTTTGGTCCTGAATTCTCCTTGACAGCCCTGCCCATTTCAACTAGCAACGCCAAGTCATACTTGGCTGTACGGTCAGAAATTTCACCCTCAAAGAACAACAGATAATCCCCCTTTGTAAAAGCCCTCAGGTCGCGATGCTCCTTTAGGAAATGCGCCAACCGCTCATTCAGTTGCTTCTCTCCGCTGGTATTATACTGTGCCCAGTTGCCAATGCGGTTCTTTGGTGGCACCACTTCGTTCTGGATGGCCAGCCGATAAACCTCCACACACTCTGCATGTACCACAAGGTTGGGCTTGCGCTCAACGATGGCCTTTCCGTCAACCACTCGTTCTCTTTCCTTGTAGTTGGGTATATCATCCAACTTCTGCCCCATCAGGTCCAGGAACTTATGCGCAAACTCCACACGATAGTCTGCTAGCACAAATCGCGGCATCCCTAGTGCAAAAGCCTGGTCAAACTCCTGTGCCGTAATCGAGCGACCGTCCTTCTCCAGTACACCCGTCCCCAGCAAAGGACGGATAATGCCTAGACACGGCTCAGTTCAGTCTCAAACTCATAAACAGTTGACGACACAAACACCTTGATATGATTCCGTTCTGCACTCATACAGCCGTACACATAGCATTGTCTATTTCTTTTTGCAAAGATACTACAAATATTTCATTTGTCAAGGACAACCAACTGAAAGTTTAGCCATAAAACTGTACCTAATTTAGATATATTGGCATTTTTCAGAATATAATACACGAAACATCCTTCATCCATCAATTCACAAATTGAATGGTGTTTAAGTATTCGTTCCAAAAGTTTTCTGTCCCAGTTGAAACAAAACCTCCGTTCAGCAGCTTTACAAAATGTTCTTGATTTTTCGCCTTTCTTATCAGAAAAAAGATTTGCTCCATGCTATACATGCGGCAGAAAAATGTAGGGTTGTCGTCACCTATTGATTTGTAGTAATTCGACAAATCTTCTAATGCTTCATTGATCTTATCGAATGATTCTTGAATTCTTTTTTGGTCTTCTGCATCATGCACTTTATCTGCCGAGTCAAATCCAGCACTTATATTTTTGCCTACCAAACTTTTGATAATATTGGAGAGTATGATTTTATCTTGCATTGGACCATACTCTTTTAATGTCATCGTGGTTTTTACCACGAAACGTTTTCCCCCAGACGGCATCTGATTCCATTTATATGAATATGAAGTGCCGTTTTTACAATTCACAAGTGTTATAGGCCCAAAGTACTTAACGCCATACTCCAATCGAGCACACTGCATCTGGGATTCTATTAGTTCATACAAATCCCCCCATGTATAGTAATCGTCACCGGCCTTGGCTTTTAAACTGAGCGATTTCTTTTTGCTTTCTATATAGGCATCGGCTTTTGTGGTTTCTATCAGCAAATCCACTTCGCCCTCAATATTATTATAATTGTATGTGCCTGTGTGCGTCAGTATGCCATGTGAACTCATCTTATTGCTAACAAAATCTTCCATTACATAACCGATGTCTTTTGCCAACACTTTATAGGGTTTTATGATATTGAACATAGCCTCATACCAATTCCACATCACCAAAGGTTTTGGTAATAAAATATAGTCTGTGTCAGACTCTACGATAGGGTACCTTACACCATTCACTTTGTTCAAATCCTCAGGAGAAACAAAACCAGAATTCAATTTCTCAATTCGAACAATCAATTGATTCTCAATACCTGTTTTATTAGCTTCGAGCAATTGACAGTCTTTGCTTCCTTTTTTAAAATGGACACATGTTTTATTGTTAGCATTGTTTGCGAACCAGTTCATGATGCGCTCAGCATTTTTCAGCTTTTCTTGCAGCAATGTATCACATCGAGCGTCACGACTCATCCATTTGCACAGATAGCGACACCATGCCAATGTAAAAGAAGTGTTTGTTTGTGGAAGAGTATAAAGGTTGAATCTCGCCATCATCTCATGCACCTTTTCAACCACTTCATTTGGCTTAAAAATAACGTCATCCCAGATATTATACTTCTGCGCATTATAAGCGGCAATGAAAAGATCCGATGTAATTTGGCACAGCTCATACCAATTGGCTTCCAATCTCACCTTTGTTCCTTTTTCTTTCAGAAACCTCAAACAAAGATTGAACAAGTACCCATAGGGTTTTTCAGGCGGCAATTCATTAGGCATTGGCGAGTTCCCATGATGAGGTACAAGGTACCGTCCTATCTCATTGACATAAGGCAATTCCGATAAAAGGAGATGTAGCGTGGTTTCACCGCCCATCTCTGTCATCAACTCCTCAATCCTTGCATAAACCAATTCCACATTCTCTATTATCAAATCGCAATCTTCAACCTTTACATTAACCCCCAACGCAACCAATCGTTTTGCGGCTTTTGCCACTTGTTTTTCGCGAACCCGAACCAAATCATCCATGAGATCATTTGTTTTAGGATAATCTGGTAATGATTTAGAGTAAGCGACAACGTCTTTCCAAACCTCCGAGTTCCAGTCTGCAATCCTATCATGTATAAAACGGAGCATATCCACCCAGTTTAAACGCTAAAAACCGTTCAAAAAGGGTTCTAAGAAGCCTGAAAAGGGTTCAAAAAAACGGAGCAAGTCCGTTCAAAACGCCCAAAACCACCCCAAAAAACGGAGCAAATC
>JAILBC010000074.1 GCA_024681295.1 Bacteroidales bacterium | reverse complement strand
CAGCGAGACCGACATGATGCGTTACATGAAGAAACTCGAGAACCGCGACCTCAGCCTCAACCGCTGCATGATCCCGCTGGGCTCCTGCACCATGAAGCTGAACCCCGCCACCTCGATGTATGCCCTCAGCTGGCCTGAGTTCGGCAACATCCACCCCTTCGTCCCCGCCGACCAAGCGGAAGGCTACCTCGAACTCATCGCCGAGATGGAGAAAGACCTCTGCGAGATCACGGGCTTCAAGGGCATGAGCTTCATGCCTAACTCGGGTGCCAGCGGCGAATATGCCGGTCTGCTCACCATCCGTCGCTACCAAGAGGCCAACGGTCAGGGTCACCGCAACATCTGCTTGATCCCTGCCTCTGCCCACGGCACCAACCCCGCCTCTGCCGCCATGGCTGGCATGCAGGTGGTCGTGGTGGCCTGCGACGAACACGGCAACATCAACCTCGAAGACGCCAAGGCCAAGGCCGAGCAATACAAGGACAACCTGGCTGCCTTCATGGTCACCTACCCCTCGACCCACGGCATCTATGAGGACGGCATCCGCACCCTCGTGAAGATCGTCCACGACAACGGTGGTCAAGTCTACATGGACGGCGCCAACATGAACGCCCAGGTCGGTCTGACCAGCCCCGGTTACATCGGTGCCGACGTCTGCCACCTCAACCTGCACAAGACCTTCGCCATTCCGCACGGCGGTGGCGGTCCTGGCGTAGGCCCCATCGGCGTGGCCGAACACCTGAAGCCCTACCTGCCTTCACACATCCTGTTCCACTGCGGTGGCGAAAAGCAAGAAGGCGCCGTTTCAGCCGCTCCGTTCGGTAGCGCCCAAATCCTCACCATCACCTACTGCTACATCAAGATGCTGGGCGGTGAAGGCCTGAAGAAAGCCACCCTTGGCGCCATCATGAACGCCAACTACCTGAAGGATCGTCTGAAGGACTACTACCCGATTCTGTACACCGGCAACCACGGCCATGTGGCCCATGAGATGATTCTCGACATCAATGGCATCAACAAAGCCACTGGCGTTGCTGCTATTGACATTGCCAAGCGTCTGATGGACTTCGGCTTCCACGCGCCTACCGTTGCCTTCCCGGTCCACGAGACCCTGATGGTGGAACCCACCGAGAGCGAGCCGATTGCCGAACTTGACCGCTTCGTCGAAGCCATGATCCAAATCCGCAAGGAAATCAAGGACATCGAAGACGGCAAAGCCGAGAAGGGCAACAACATCATCTCGCACGCACCTTACACTGCCGAGATGCTGATGGCTGACAACTGGGAGTTCCCCTTCAGCCGTCAGGAGGCCGGTTTCCCGATGAAGAGCGACGTTCAGGACAAATACTTCCCGCACGTCACCCGCATCGACGACGCCTACGGCGACCGTAATCTGGTTTGCAAGTTCAGCGCGGAATAAGGTTTTTTCCCTCGGCAATTTCACGGATTAATCCGCATAAACGGAAGGCGACCTATATGGCCGCCTTCTTCGTCTTTATATGGAAAAGCTGGTTAGCGTTTCTTTACTTGATTATTAGAAAATCCTTTACCAAAAAAGTAACCATAGCAATAACGACCGGTGTATTCTGGATCATCAGCATCACGTGAGTCAAAAACATACTCATTACAAGCAACGAGGACGATATTATGGGCATCCGGATTATTCACGGGTGTAAAATACAAATAGCCTTTAGACCCCTCCTTGCACGTATTATAATAATAATCATCTCTCACGCGCATGATTTCATCGTAGTCATTAATGACCTCGCCACTTGTCTCAAAAGTTATGGTATGTTTGTCAATAGTTATAATTGTCCCACTCATTTTGAAGGTTCCTCTACCGGTGTCTTTATCAACATGTCCACTAATGGTAATATCCGCTGAGGCGCCAGTGTAATATTCATTTTCTACCGATGAAACCATAGTGAAATCACCATTTTCCATAATCTTGATAACAGTTTTTTCTATTTTACTCAATTCAACCCTTCCAGCATTACACCAACATTGGGAACAGGTATATACTTCCGCTGCATCCGCAACATGGAGTTCAACCACTGTGGGGTGGTCGGTCGTATCCACCACGAAATTGATGGACTCAAGAGGTGCTTCGCCTCTTTCGAAAGCCATTGCGTTCTTATAGACCAGCAGCTGGTTGGGGCAGCCTATGGTCTCGTATTGGCTTAAGGAGATGGAAGAGCCTTCGTTTGGATACGTTGTGCTCCAGCCTTCTTGACGTGCCTTGTTATCATTAGGAGTATTATAGTACCACTCCTTGTAGGGTTTACCGTTGGTACCCAAACAGATGGTGCGCCCCACGTAATTGGCGTCCCCCGCTTCGGCCCCGAGTGTTTCCTGAATCACAATGCTTACATTGGGGTCGTTTTTTTGCTTTTTTGGCTTGTCGCGCTCGGCGTCAATGATATAATAGTCATAAAAGTCTTGTTTAACCACGTTCCAGAAGTGTTCGCCATCATCATTAGTATCATAATAAGGTCTCTTATACTTATAGTGAGCTCCAGTATTCCAACAATAGTATTTAATGATATCACAATTTTCATTTGTACGAATAAAAAGATAGCCGTCAGCTGGGTGGCCTATACCATCGTAGTCATCTACGGGATATGACCGATTAAAGAAAGTCTGGCCGCTATTCTCGACGACTAAGGATTCTCTATATTTATAATTCTGAAATGCCCTCAATTCTAGCTCTTCATACTTGTAAGTCGCTTTCATTTTGAAAGTTCCTTCTTTAGTGCTATAATCAATATGCCCGCTAATGATAAATTTACCCGTCACATGGCAATTATCGGTGGTGAAATCTTCTTTGCCTGTAATAGTGAAATCTCCGTTTTTCATTAACTTGATATGAGTATCACATATACTGTCACCCCAATCACCTATCTTTCCACTTCTCGTTGCTTTAACGTAGTCGTTGGAGTATTCTCCCTTTACTGTCCTGTTGAGTTCAACCACTGTGGTGGTGCCGTTCGTTTCCAACACAAAATCTATGGCCTCAAGAGGTGCTTCACCTTTTTTGAAAGCCATTTCATCCTTATAGACCAGCACCTGGTTAGGCATTCCTATGGCCTTGTATTGGCTTAAGCGCATGATGGAATCTTCGCCGGGAAACTCTACGTCCCAGCCTACGAAACGAAGCGAGTCCTCGTAAGGAAGATAACTCCAGTCCTTGTAGGGCTTTCCATTGGTACCCAAGCAGATGGTGTATCCCACATACTTGGCGAGGCCCGATTCAGCCCCGAGCGTTTCCTGTATCTTGATGCTCACCCTTGGGTCGTTTTGGGGCTTCCAGGCCTTTTCCAACAAGGCGTCCAGCTTGGAGAAGTCGTCCTGCAGATTGTTCTGTTTGTAGCCGTATTTGGCCAGCCATGCATAGAATTTTTCCTGGTCGGGATAATAATCCAAGTATTGGTTCACCACATGGCAGAGTTGCTCTTTCTTCGGTATCTCCGCGCTATAGGTCATCTTGTTTCCCGTACGGTCGTCAATGAAGGTCAGATACCCGTTCTTGTCAACTAATTCAGTGTAGAATCTGTTCAAAAGGTTATGCGCGACGGTCAGGCGCTGGGTATAGTCGAATTTCTTTTTTTCGAAGCATTCGGCATTCAGATTCACGTAGTTTTCAATCATTTCCACGGTTTTCTTGGCTTCTTCCTTCCGCTTGTTGATCTCCACCTTTTGCTGATAGCGTTCCGCAAACATCTCCTTGATCTCCTCGTTCGTCATGCCATGCAGGAATTTGGGCGCGGAGCTTCTCAAGGTAACGAAGTCCCACCAGTCATTACTTACCCAGCCGTTGTGTGCGCTGGCTTCTTTCTCATATTCCTTGTAGTAGTCATTGATCTGCGTGGTGGCCCAGAACTTCTTCGCAAGTTCCACCACACCCGCCGTTGCCTGTACTGTCTTTATATAGGGGAACAGGTTGGTGGCGTAATCCTCGAGTTTGCTTTTCACCTGTCCCTTGATTTGTTTCTTGGCATAAGCATAGAATTCCTCGGCAGTGATCAGTCCGCCCAGCTCCTCGCTCTTCTCCTTCACGTTGTCGATGGAAAAGTGCTCTTCAAGGAAGTCCACGATCTTGTTTCTCCTGCTGTCGATTTCCTCGATCTCCGTCTTGTATTTGATGTCATTGAAGCCGCCTTTCGGGTCTGTCTTCATTTCGTCCATCACCTTCTTCTTCTTCGTGTCGTCCTCCTTGAGTTTGTCGAAGAGGTAGGACAGCACTTTTGCCTCGGCTTCTTGTACCATGGTCTCTGTGGCCATCTCAATGCGCTTTTCAATATCGTCACCCTCCATGTCGTAGGCGTTGATCAGGTCCGTACCTATGGCCACAAGCGTGTTGTCCCCATAGATCTCGCGCACGATGACACCCATCGGGTCGTCCTCGCCCAGGCCGATGGACTTGGCATACTTGTTCAGCTGGTCCTTCAGCTTCGGTTTCAGTGATTCGTCGCGAATATAGCCGTTCCATCCGTTGACGGCGACTTCCTCGATGTACTTCTCGCGCAGCTTAGCCATGTTCTGCTCCACGGTGGCATCGGAGAAATGGAAGGTCCCGAACCTGACGACGCCTTCCTTCAGGGCCTGATAGTCGGGGATCTTGTATTCCGGACCCTCGTCGGTGATGAGCACCCCTACCAGCTCGTTGTACTTGTCCTTGGGGAAGTCCTTGGGGATGTCAAAGCTGAGGATGGCCCACTGTTTCAGCTCGACATGGCGGTTGCCCTTGCGTGTCACGCTCAGCGGGGTGACGATGGGATTGTAGCCCTGGCGTTTCAGCTCGGCGATCCGCTCGTCGCTCACCAAAGTGCATTCCAAGTCGTTGTCGCTTTCACCCGCCTCCAACTTGAAGCCCTCGCCGCTGTAGACTTTTGTCGCATTCTCAACAGGCTTCTGCTCCTGCGTCGTCTTTTCTTTCTCCTCGTTGCCTTCACGCTTCTCCTTTATTATATTTTGGATAAACGAGCCAACAACCACGATCACCACCACAATCAGCGTCACTCGAAGCAGTCTCCCTACACATCCCCTTTTCTTCTTCGGGGCCACAGGCTGGGGAGTCTGCCTGCCAAACGAAGGATTCGCTTTCGGCGACTGAGGGCTATTCGTGTATGGATTGGTTGTGCTTGGTCTCTTTGGTTGTTCCATTTGAGTCACAGGATGTCCGCAACCCGTGCAAAACTTGGTTCCTTCTTGCAGCGGTGCGCCGCAGTAGTCGCAAAATCTAGACATATTTGTACATTTATGAATTTTTGATTCTCATCTCAAAACAATGCGGAAGCCTGATGACGATAGTGACAGCAAGCGCCCATGATATGAAAGTTTTCATGGTGATAATTTTGAGATAGATTTGTGCAAAGATACAATTTTTTCTAAGATGAACAAAATAAAGACGGTCACCTCACCGATAGCCGTCTTTTGAATCAAATTTTGATCGCGTTAGAAATTACTGCTGAGAAATCAAACATTCTCCTCCACTTCGATCTCGAAATTCTGAAAAACAATCACTTCACCAGCCGTGATCTTCGCTCTTTTGCGCAGCTCCACTTCGCCGTTACGGCGCACCATTCCAGCGATGACCACCTCCTGGGCCTCACTGCCCGATTCCACCACGCCAGTGGCTTTCAGCAGGGCTATCAATGGGATGAATTCCTCGCCTTCGCGAAGCGTAAAAGTGATTTTATTATATTTCTGTACCATATTATTGTAAAAATTTCTTGTAAGCCGATCCGATGGCCCCTGAGCAAACATGCGAGATGTTGTTCGCCATCAAGATATCGGTGATGCCATGCTCTGCCACGTAATCCTTGATATGATAGGTGAAATAGCGGAAGTCGATCACATGGATCTCTTCAAACGAGCCAAACAGATAGCCAGGGATGGCATTGCCGAAACTGTCTTTCATCACCAGCAGGCGACGGGGGCACTCTGAATTGGTCTTCACCTGAGTGATGCGGGCGTCGCTGCCCATAAAGGTGCAATAGGCCGAACCCGTTCCTGAGGTCTTCACAAAGAACTCGCCCTGATGGGGCTTCTCCTCCCCCACAATCTGATAATCCTCGTCCAGATCATACCTGATATAGGTGGTCTCATATTCGACGCCCAGGGGCCTGTAAAACACGAAATCTTCGGGTGATTTCTTCACGTTGACGTCCTTTGAGAAACCGTACATCGAGCCGACGTAATTATTTATGGTGTCCGCCTCGAAATCCTCCAACTCAGGCATTTTCACACCAGCCACCATGGCGAACTGCCGCGCCGCATAATAGGCACCCAGCGGTGACCAGTGATGGTCAGTGCGCAGGTAGATGTCTTCGTCGACATGCTCACCCATCAAATCATACAGGTCCACCACCTGCACCGTTGTGTCAATCAAATCGTACAACTCGGTTAGCACGGGAAACTCCGGATCGGTGCAACTCCTCGCGTTCATCGGGCAGTAATACTCCACGGCCGTAGGAATGATCATGCAATACACGTTCACATCGGAGCCGAACAACGTCTGGTACCTGTTGACCGTCGTGGCATACGACTTCTCCCCTTTGTTCTTGTTTTTAAAGGCCATCAGCGCACGGGCATCGGGGGCGTTACCCACCACAATCACACCAGCGCTCTCCATCTTGGCATTGGCATCCACGTTGTTATGAAACTCCTCAATGTCGCGCTGGTTGTCCACCAAATCGACCTCCAAAGGCGTTTCAGCTATGGTCACAGGCTCTTCTTGGGCTGCATGGAAGGTCACTGCCGATTGGGTTTTAAAGGCCAACAGCGACTTCAGTTCCATGCTTCCTCGCATCAACACGTCACGGAAAGGCTCGCTGTCGCTGAACCAGCTGGAAACGCTCTGGGTGAAGCTGCCATCACGCAGGCTTTCCCAACTAAACTCAGGAAGCCGCAGTAGGTCGCGACGCTCAAGCTCAGAATATGTGCTTCTTGGCAGGGTGCAGAACACCACCACGAAAGCCGTCATCATTATGGTGACGAAAGCGACCAATATGCGGTTGTATCGCATCATTTACCTTGGCTTAGAAAACGTGTATAAGCCTTATAGGAAGCATTTCCGCAGGCGTGGGTAAGGTTGTTGGCAAAGACCACATCGGTGATCTTATTGTCTCTAATATACTTGATGATATTGCGGTCAAAGAAACGGAAGTCAATCACGTGAACTTCCTCGAACGAGAAGAACAGGTAGCCTGGGATGGCGTTGCCGAAGCTGTCCTTGAAGATGACAACGCGACGTCCATTGTCCACGCCGGTACGCACCTGGGTAATCTTGGAGTCGCCACCCATAAAGGTGTTGTAGGCAGCACCGCTTCCATCGTCGTAATGCTTGAAAAAGTCGCCTTCGGCAGGAGGATTCTCGCCAGTGATTTGACCCTTGGAGGTCTTGTATTGGATGTAAGTCGTGGTGTATTCGCAGTCAAGGGGCGTGTAGTAGTAGAAGTCCTCGGGAGCCTTTTTCACGCAGTCCTCGCCCGAGAAGGAAGCCATGGTGCCCACAAAGCGATGGATGACGTGCTCCTCATAATGTGAGAGGTCCTCAAAGGGAACGCCAGCCACCTGGCAGAGTTTCATGGCCGCATAATAAGCACCACGGGGAGCCCAGTGGTGGTCGGTGCGCGAGAAGATGCGCTCGTTGGCATGTTCACCCAAGATATTGTACACATTGACCACCAGCACCGAGTCGGAGCAAGCTTCAAACATGCTGTTCAGCACGGGGGCCTCGGGATGCGTCCAGCTCTTGGCGGCATCAGGGCAGTAAAACTCAATAGCCGTGGGGATGGGCATGCAGTACACGTTGATGGTGTCACCGAGTTTGCTTTTGTAGATGTTGCAGATGTCGGCATACGAGAGGGCGGTCTTAGGGGTCTGGTTACAGGGGTTGCAGGCCCGCAGCGTATCACCGCCGCCAATCAGGATGATGCCAGCCTTAGCCGCTTTGCGACAAGTGGCGTTGGGTGTCAGGTTGTTGACGTATGGGGTGACGCAACGGTCAGCGCTGTCCTGCGGCAGCAAATTTTGTGCTTTAAGGTCACAGCCCGTGAGAATCATTACAGCAGCGATAAACAATTGAAACAAGTATTTCATGGCTTTATGTTTTAGAATCGTGTATATAAGAAGGCGTTGTTGGTAGCCCCTACCAAGAGGGCCACACTAGCGGCCAACAATAAGAATGCCAAAACGGAACGTGCTACCAGCACCAGGGCCGGACGGGGCTGTTTCCAGCCAGCCACCCAACGGTTAACCCAGTCGCGTAGCGGCATGCAGAAAAGGATGGCCACCACCCAGAGCCAGCCGTAAGAGCTCAGGGTGTTGACTGCAGCGAAATCGGAAAACGCCTCTGCCCTACCAAAGAAGGCATGGAAGAAATGCTTCATCTGTCCGAAGTCGTCGAAATAAAAGATGCCCCAGCCGATCACCACCAACAGCAGGCTGTAGACATGCAACAGCACCTTGGGAATCCGCTTGATGACCTTCAGCAGGGTATATTTCTCAATCATTACTATAATTCCGTAGAAAACGCCCCACAAAAGAAAATTCCAACTGGCACCGTGCCAAAAGCCTGTGAGCATCCAAACGATGAGGATATTGAGAGCTTGATGACGACGGTTGCCGCCCAGCGGGATGTAGAGGTAATCACGGAAGAAGCTGCCGAGCGAGATGTGCCAGCGGCGCCAGAAGTCGGTGATACTCACGCAGCAGTAAGGATGGTCGAAGTTCTCGTTGAAGTGGAAACCCATGCACCGCCCCATGCCGATGGCCATGTCACTGTAACCCGAGAAGTCGAAGTAGATTTGGAAGGTGAAGGCTACGATACCCACCCAAGAACCTACGGTGGAGAGGTTTTCCAGGCCGCTACCTGTAAGTAGTTGCGAGGAGATCTCCGAGAGTTGATTGGCGAGAATGACCTTCTTGCCCAGTCCACGCAGGAAGCGCATCATGCCTTCGGCGAAGTCGTTGCTGTCGACATGGCGGTCAGTGATCTCTTTGGCAATGGTGCCGTAGCGCACGATAGGACCGGCTATGAGCTGTGGGAACATGGAGATATAGAGCAGCAGGTTCTTGAAGTTGCGCTGCACTGGGGTTGTTCCACGGTAGACATCGATCAGATAAGAAATAGACTGGAAAGTATAAAAACTAATTCCAATAGGCAAAGCTATTTTTGGAACGCTTACGGGTATGCCCAATGAAAGTAGTTCGGCACAGAAAAACGAGAGGTATTTGAACGTAGCCAACACCCCTAGGTTGAACACCAGGCCGAGCACCAGAAACGGTTTCCCTTTCTTGGCGATGCCTCGTCCAACGAAATAATTGACCACCACGCTGGCGAGCATCAGCAGCACGTAAACGGGTTCTCCCCAAGCGTAGAAGACGAGGGAGAAGAGCACCAGCATGCTGTTACGGTGGCGGAACGAATGCATGGTATTTCTCCTGTCGACCCATGCCGCCAGCAGGTAGCTCAGCGCGAACACCGGCAGGAACACGAAGAGGAAGAAGAGGTCGGAGAAAACCATGACTTTCGTTTAAAGAAAAACCGCCCTCTTTCGGGGGCGGTTTTCGTTTTGAAATCGTATCACATAAGTGACCTTATTCGGCTTTGTTTTCGTCCTTGGCAGCTTGTTCTTGCTTTTCAAGGTTTTCTTTCAAGCCGGCGAGCACTTCGAGGTCGCCAAGGGTGCTGTGTTCAACGGTCTCGTTGATTTGTTTCACAGTGCGTTTGGCTTGCTTGGCAGCCTTTTCGGTAGCTTTCTCAGCAGCGTCTTTCACAGCGGCTTCTTTGTCTTCGTGGATCTTGGAGTGGGCAAGGATAATCTTCTTGCTTTCCTTCGAGAACTCGATGACCTTGAAGTCGAGGGTCTCGTCGACCTTGGCGGTGGTGCCGTCTTCCTTCTTCAGGTAGCGGTTCGGGCAGAAGCCTTCGACGCCGTAAGGCAGTGATACCACGACGCCCTTGTCGGCGGCGCTGATGATGGTGCCCTGGTGGACAGAGCCCACGGTGAACACGGTCTCGAACACTTCCCAAGGATTCTCCTCGAGTTGTTTGTGGCCGAGACTGAGGCGGCGGTTTTCTTCGTCAACGTCGAGAACAATGACGTCGATGCTTTCGCCAACCTTGGTGAATTCAGCCGGGTGCTTGATCTTCTTGCTCCAGCTGAGGTCGCTGATGTGGATGAGGCCGTCGACGCCTTCCTCAAGCTCGACGAAGATGCCGAAGTTGGTGAAGTTGCGCACCACGGCGGTGTGCTTGGAGCCGACCGGGTAGCGGTCTCTGATGTTGGCCCAAGGATCCGGGATCAGCTGCTTCATGCCGAGGCTCATCTTGCGCTCCTCGCGGTCGAGGGTGAGGACCTTGGCTTCCACCTCGTCGCCCACCTTCAGGAAGTCCTGAGCGGTGCGGAGGTGCTGGCTCCATGACATCTCGGAGACGTGGATGAGGCCTTCGACGCCGGGAGCAATCTCGATGAATGCGCCGTAGTCAGCGATGACCACCACTTTACCCTTGACGATGTCGCCCACCTTGAGGTTCGGGTCGAGGGCATCCCACGGATGAGGAGTGAGTTGCTTCAGGCCGAGAGCGATACGTTTCTTGTTGTCGTCGAAGTCGAGGATGACGACCTTGATCTTTTCATCCAGCTTGACGATCTCTTCCGGGTGGTTGATGCGGCCCCAGCTGAGGTCGGTGATGTGGATAAGACCGTCAACACCGCCGAGGTCGATGAACACACCGTAAGAAGTGATGTTTTTAACCACACCTTCGAGGACTTGGCCCTTTTCGAGCTTGCTGATGATCTCGGCCTTTTGGGCTTCGAGTTCGTCCTCGATGAGTGCTTTGTGAGAGACCACCACGTTCTTGTATTCCTGGTTGATCTTCACGACTTTGAATTCCATCACGCTGTCAACGAACACGTCGTAGTCACGGATCGGCTTGACGTCGATCTGGGAGCCGGGCAGGAAGGCGTCGATGCCGAACACGTCGACGATCAAGCCACCCTTGGTGCGGCTCTTGACGTAACCGTTAACGATCTCACCGCTTTCGAAGGCTGCGTTGACGCGATCCCATGACTTGAGGATGCGGGCCTTCTTGTGGGAGAGGACGAGTTGGCCGTTGGAGCCTTCCTGGCTTTCGACGTACACTTCGACTTTGTCGCCCACGGCGAGGTTGGGGTTGGTGCGGAATTCCGCGATCGGAATAACACCATCCGATTTGAAGCCGATGTTGACAACCACCTCACGGTCGGTGATGGCGACCACAGTACCTTCGATGACCTCGTGGTCAGCAACTTGGTTCATGGTGGCAGCATACTGATCCTCGAGCTTGGCGCGCTCGGCGTCGGAGTAGTTGTCGAATTTCTTGTGAGAGGTGCTCCAGTCGAAGTTCTCGTCCGGGACGGGTTTCTGTTTGGGAGCTCTTTCAACGGCCTTTTCTTCTACTGGCATGGCTTCGTTGATGATGTTTTCGTTTTCTGCCATTTGTTGTTTTGCTTTGCTTGTACCCGCAGGGGCACCGGACCCGCCCCTCCGAGGAGGTTACACTTTCTATTTCGACTTAAACCGCTGATTTTGCAATCATTCCGGACTGCGGTCTGAATCGGGCTGCAAAGATACAAAAAATAAGAACAGTGGTGTCATTTTCGTAAAAATATTTATCTTTGCTTCACTAAATGATAATTATGAAAAAACTTTTACCCCTCTTATTTGTAGTTTCCGTTGTTTTTAGCAGCTGTTCTGTCCTCAACGACGTGGCGGGCACCGAGATTGCCAACCTCATCAGCGACAACCTCACCGAGCAAGTCACCTCGCATTTCGAGAACCTCGATCCCGATGCCGTAGCTGCCGCTTCCGGCGCCCTCGCCTCAGCCATGACCATCAGCAACGCTGAGATCACAGCCCTGTGCAGCGAATATATGATGTCCATGGACTCCGCCAATGTCATCCTCCCTGCCGATGACCCCTACACCCTACGGCTCAATAGGGTCATGAAGCGTTTCAAGAATCTCGGCAAACTCAAGCTGAACTATGCCGTCTACGATGACGAGAACACCGTCAACGCCTTCGCCAGCGGCGACGGCAGCGTGCGTGTCTACTCCGGCCTTATGGACGTCATGGACGACGATGAGTTGTTCGCTGTCATCGGTCATGAGCTGGGACATCTCATCAACAAAGACGTGCGTGATGCCTATCGCACCGCCTATCTTGTGGTAGCCGCCCGTTACGGCATCTCGTCGTTCGGCGAAAGAGCCAACGCCATCTCCATGGGCTTCCTCGGCGATCTCGGCGACGAACTGGCCAATAACGCCTACTCACGCCGTCAAGAAACACAAGCCGACGAGAAAGCCTACCAATTCTGCATCGACAACGGCGTAGATCCCTTCGCCATGTATCGAGCCCTCAACGTGTTAATGGAAATCGGCGACGACAATGAGGAACACACCGTGCTGAGCAATATGTTCTCCTCCCACCCCGACACCGTCAAACGTGCCAAACACATCAAAGAGCTGGCCGAGAAAGACGGATATCGATATGATGAAGATTAAGTCCTGTTACAACCCCTTCGCCATCTGCTGGATGTAGACATACGGGTTGTTCGGGCAGTGGCCCAGGATAAACTTCAAGCCGCGTCCAGCCTTGTCGTTCTTGGTGAGATATTGGGCTCTGCGCCAAGCGATGTCCAAAGCTCCGTTACGCTCCGAAAGGTACAAGTCCGTCCAAACGGCGAGGCCCTCCGCTAGGTCCTCGTTCGTCTTTCTAACCTTCTTGAAGCTATCGTTATAGTTTTCCCAGATGTAGGTCATCTCGCGAACCATGGCATTGAAAGGATAACTTGTGCTGCTGAATTGAGGCACTTTGTGGGGAATCCATCCGAAGTCGATGCCAAGATAATCCCTGAACATGGTTTTCACTTTCTCATAGACGGCGTTGGTCGGCGTGTTGGTGTCGACGGCAGAGGTATCGCTCGTTGTATCAAACTGTCCCTGCCGGTCTTCCACAGCCTTCTGCAATGCCTTGCCGTCTTCATAAAAATCCTTGATAAAGCTGATCAACAGGTCAATATCGAGATAATCGGGAAGTTGGTCGCGGCCATACTTCAAAAACGCCAGTTTGTCGGGCTTCTTGCGGATCGGATAGGCGTCGAAGCCAGCAGGTCTCACCAGTTTGCCTTCGGTCAGCCAGATCAGATAATCATAGAGATACTGGAAGATGTACCAGATGGTTTCAGTCTTGGCCAACACCCCGATTAAGCCGAGATCGATATGGGCATCTTCGATGAAATAGTAGGTCAGCATGCCTTCCTCCTGGGAATCGTCGCACTCAAGGCGATTGAAAATCCAAGGCAGGTCGGAATCACCCTCACCGAGCGAAGAGATGATGAGATATTGGGCATGATGTGGGAACACCGACTGCATCACCTCATACAGCAGAATCTGCAAGCCTTTGCGGATGTCGTCAATCCTATCCACGTACTCGGGCTTGGAGACATACTTGAACGACACCTTCAGCACTTTGCCGTTGGAATAATAACGCGGTTTGGCGGAGGAACCAGTCTTGACATAGCCGTAAAGGGTGTATTTGTTGAACTCAAACCATTCCGTAGTGGCCACCTCCACGCCAGTCTCAAAGCCGTCAAACACGATGGAGAGCTCTTGGTCGGTTTCGCGGTGGCGCCACACCTTGGGCTTCAACTCAGTGGGGTTCATCTCTTTGATGGGGATACGGTCGTCGGCTATCTTGACCTTCATGCTGGGCCTGTAGAAGAGGATGTCCTTGTCGCTGTTGTTCACCCTCGACACATTCAACGTCTTCGTCTTGCTGTTGAAATCCTTGATCTGGTAGGGCCTTCCTGAGAAGGTGTGAATCTGTCCAGCCACATAGTTCTGTTCCATCAAGTCACGAACAATGTCGAACAAGGCATTGCCCGACTCGTCCTTGACGGTCACCGTATCGAGGAAACGCTGGTCGTTGTCACCATACAGCGAGAGTTTGTATTTGATGTGATGGTTGTATTTCTCACCGTCAAACACGACCACATCCTCGGTCACAAGCGAACGGGCCAAGTCTCTAGTGAAGTAAGTGGTGAACAGGTCTTTAATCAAGGTCGAGACGGACTTGATCTCGCTGCTGTCGTAATAGAACAACAGGAGGTCGCAGAGTTCCTCCTCCTCCATCGCAGCGTTCTGCAGCAGCTTCAGCAACACAATGGCCAAGGTAATCCTGCTCTTGCTGAGGCTAGGCTGGATGGCGGCGAAAGGCGCGCCCATGAAGAAGCTGTGGTTGGCGTTGAAATAATCCCTAAATAGATAGGGCTTCGATATAACTATTGAAAAGTTCTCTTCGAGTCCAAGATGTTGCCAGTTGGCATATACCGCTGGGGCGTTGTTGTCGCGGTCGTAAATGATGTTAAAGATCTGGCTTTCCTCGATACGTTCCACTGGCAGCAGATGGTTCTTGATATTCTCGTTGATGTCCTTGCTGGCCACTTGGTATTCCTCGTTAAGGAGAGAAGCGAATTTTCCAATCTCTTCCTTGCCTTCGATGGCATTGGAGTAGGTCAGTTCGAGATAATGAACCGGCGTCACTGCCTTGACATGGCCCTCTGCCGTGGAACTCAAGGCCAAAGGCGCCAACTCGCTGCCTGAATACAAGGGCTCCGACGGACGACTGACAAACACCCTCTCAACACGGGCACCATAGTCCTCGTAATTGTAGCCGATAAAGAACTGGCGGCTGCTGTTGGGGAACTGCTTCATGGCCTTCTCCACCGGCGTCTCAGTGCTGGTCAGCCAACTGTTCGCTATCGATGGCTGCACCTCACGGCAATACGGGGCGACAAATAAAAGCTGATAGTCGGGGTTCACCGTCTGAAGCACATAGCTGAACCGCCTGCTCTCGTACATGTTCGAGATGTTCTTGTCGAAGATGTTAGCCACCACAATCAGGCCGATCTTCTCCATCCACTCCTTGTAAAGGCCCTGTCCCGACACCACAGAAAGGGGTGCTAAAACGACGCTGTTGCTGAGCGACTCCACGGACGACTTTCCTCCATAGACGGAGAAGTCCTTCTTGATAATAAGTCTCAGTTTGTCGGCGATGGCGTCAACGTAGGTCTTTTCTTCGTTTTTGATAAAATGGTTCGGCACATCGATGGCAATCAGCACAAAGCGGCCGTTTTTCTCCACATGATCGAAGATAGGCTCCAGTTTCATGAAGGCCGTCACCAAGTCGCAGTTCAGGATAATGCCGTCAAGATGGTTCTCGGCGAAGAGCTTCATCATGTCTTCCCAGTCGTCGTCGTTATTCACCTTGTTGGCCCTGTTCTTCTTCAATTCCTTCTCCGTCAGGGTACGTTTCCACGCCACCGTGTAATTGTCGAACGTATTCGTGTAAAGGCTCCACAACTCGTCAAAGTTGCTGTGGCTTTCCTCAACGACGATTTCCTTGTCCTTTCGCTCCACCGGGGCCTCGGCACAGAGATAAACGTAATAGTCGCACAAAGGAAGGAGTCCCAGCAGGCCTAAGGCCGAGATGGGATAGAAATCAAGGTCAGCGTAGGCGGAAAGGAGGAAAAACACCACATAGACTAGGGTGATGAAGATGATCAAGACCTTCATGGTACGGCGATAGAACACCTGCCCCGGCTTCGTCCTCACCTTGTCTTCCTCATCGAGATAATAAGGGAATGGTAGCACCTTGTCTTTATCAGTCCGCTTGCCAGCAAAGAGGTTCCTGAAAAGTTTAATCAGTTTCTTGTGCATGAAATCGCGGCGCAAGATCATTCTCTCAATGACCGCCCAAACACCTGCACAAAACAAGAAAAACGAGGCTTCCACATGGTGTTCCCCGACGATGTCGTTGACAAGATCCCAATCCTGAAAATCCGAGTCGTAGTAAACCAGGTACATCAGCACCGCATACAACAGGGCGAACCACGGGATATACCACCATTGGTGGGCTGAGGTCTCCACTTTCTTCCTGTTACCACTGATCAGATAACCAAGGACATAGAGCAGTGTAAGCAGCAAAATGATGATCGTAACGAGGTTTGACATGGGAAAAACAGTTTTCTTATGGGGTTAAATCGAATTGATTTCAGTAAAACGGAAATGCTTCACCATGCAGGTGACCGAGCGAATGTCGACTGGCGCTTGCATGATTTGGGTGTTCATAGCTTTGTATTTGGATCGGATCACCAGGGGCATGGTCGGGAAACCCTCCAGACTGAAGTCGCTCACGTTCAGTTTCATCTTCTCGGAGGAAGCCTCCGTGTCTTTCCCAAGCGCTGCCAGGATGTAATCGAGTTTGTCGGCGATGCTGGAGAAGTGCGTTTTCCACAGGTCCACGCGCTTGTTGTGGCTCTTGAATTCCTCGAGCTTCTCCTCCATCTCGTCGAGGTTGCGACGTCTGACATCAGCCTCCTTTTGCAGTTTAGCGCGTTTGTTCACATCCGCGAGATATTTCTCCAAGTTCTCCTGTAGCTGCAGGCAGATGTTGTCAATCCTGATATAGACATTCCGTATCTTACGCTTGACAGTGGCTTGTCCAATCAGCGAAGCCAACAAGAACAGTATCCCCGCGGCACCAAAAGCGATGGCGACGGCATAGAGCGGACCGGTGTTGCCTCTCCAGAAATGAAACGAATAACAGATCGTAAAGCCCAATACAGAGAGGATTCCCATCCATAGCAGACAGGCCAGATAGCCAAGTTTGGGCATCTCCTCTTTCAACTCGTTGATGGCTTTGGCGAAAGAATCCATTAAACCGCGGCGTTTTGTCAGGTAAGCGTTCAGGTCTTCCACATGCATCACCTGTATATCCTGTTGAGCCAGTTTAGCCCTGTCATTCTCAAGCTCCCGGTAGGTGGTTTTTTTCGTCTCGGCGCGCATCTCCTTACTGGTGAGACGTTTCGGCGTATCATATAGTGGTCGGTCGTTCTCCTTCTCAAACTCATATAGGCTGGTAACGCATTCCATCACTTCGGAATACCAGTTCCATCCTCCCTTCTCTTTGTCGAAGAAAAACGGGACCTGCCGTGCATCGATGAAGTCATCTACCAGTCTAGTCCGTTTCTTGGTGTATTTCTCGTTCATATCGCGATGCGTGTCCGTTTTGGCCGGTTCCGAGATATTGGGCGAGAATATACGGTACTCCACGTCCATATCTTCAGTCCATTTGGCATCCGACAACCGCGGCAGGCAGGTTCTCGCCTGTTGGCCGAAGGCAGACAGGGCTTCGATGTCGATGTTGGAACCGACGTATTCACCCAAAACGAAGAGTCTCGCACTCCTTAGGATACCCGACTTGAAATAACGGGTGTAGTCATTGCTGTCAATGGTGCAGAGCAGTTGCACCAGCGACTTGACGAAGACCTCGTCCCTTTGTTTGATGGCCGCTGGGCTTTCGTCGTACCGTAAGATGAAGAACACGCAGTCGGTGAAGAAGTCGCTGGCTTTCAAACCGATGAGTTTGCTCACGCAGGCGCGCACCGTGGCATCATAGTCAAAGGACACGAAGTCACCGACAGTCTTGACCTGTGCTACCGCGTCGCGCAGCAGGGATTCGAATTCGTCTCTCACCCCTGCCTCAGCCAGCCTTGAACCCACCTTCTCCATGACCTCGGCAACAGCATCGTTGAAATGCTGGTACGCCAAACTGACGCTAGGGTCATCCAGCATCATGTCGACATCGGGCGCGTCCAACTTCCTGAACAACTCGTCGCGACAGTCGTTCAAGCGTATGACGTTGCTGCTGAACCAAGTCTGGTCATCGCCTCCCATACAGCCATCGTAGGCCAGCTTTTGGTAAAACGAGAAGAGCTGCTTGTCGTCAAAACTGCTGTTGATAAACAGGAAACAGTACTCCATCCGCTCAAGAAGTGGGTTCCTCTCCTCGAAAATCCTTGCCATCAGGCTTTTGACAGCACGAACTTTCTGGGCAGGGAAAAAGAGCCGACTCCCTTCTGGCTGGAAGATTCCCTCCACCAGGTCAAGGATGATGATCAGACGGATCCGTCCATCGTCATCGTCGACCGAAAGCGACCGCGCCTCAAGCAGATTGCGGAGGTTCGAGACCAGGCGTTCGGAATGCTCCAAATACAACTCCTTGTCGGAAGGGAACCTTTCCACCGAGAGCCTGTTGTAAAAGAGCAGCGGCTCTTTCGCGTTCACCAGGCTCATCAGCGGGTCGGTTTCTTCAAAAGCGATTCGGCTTGTTAAATTCAGTAATACAGAAACGTCACTCATTATTCAACTGGCTCAAAACAGCCTTTTTCTTTAAACTCACGCAAGATGCCCTTCGCATCGTCGGCATAGACGGTGCCAACGCCAGAAAGGATGTATTCACACAGGCTCTGGGTGTTGGAGCTTTGTCCGAAGACCTCGATGATCCGCTCCACCAGGTTGGTGAGGAAGTGATGACGGAGGTAGCCATCGTGTTTTTCGAGAACATTAAACAGCGTCGAACCTTTCCGGGCGGTCAGCAGGGTAAACCAGTTCTTAGTGGTCTTGAATGCTGGTGCCGGGCATAAGTTAAAGTTGAATTCGACGATGGCCTTGACCATGGGATGCTCTTTCATCATAGCCAGCTCGTTGGTCTCGTCGTGTTCAGTGTCGAGCCACTGGTTCTTGGCTTCTTTCCAACGCTCCTCGTTGGCTTCGAGTACTTGGTTGACAATGTCCGGGTTGTTGACCAGACCTTTCTCAAACAGGTTGTTGAATGCGCCTTCCAAGGTTTGTCCGATGCCAATCATCCTTTGGTCGATATCCCTGATGAATTTCGAGGTATTGCTGATGAACTTCCAATAATATTCGCCACCGTTGTACACAGCCTTGAAATCGTCTGACAGCAGGCCGTAGCAAAGGGCATGGAAGAGTTTGGTGGTCTCTTCCATGTACGAAGAACCGATGTTGGGCATGTAGGCCGGCAGGTGCCAACGCTTGTCGAGATGCGGCGAGCAGTCTTTCAGCACTTCTGAGTCGACGCCTTTGACAAATGAGCGGCTCC
The DNA here is from genome assembly GCA_024681295.1 of Bacteroidales bacterium. Taxonomy (GTDB): domain Bacteria; phylum Bacteroidota; class Bacteroidia; order Bacteroidales; family F082; genus Limimorpha. Next base: position 26,191 of record JAILBC010000074.1, on the reverse strand, counting down.
GTCTGTCGGAGGCGAACACACGGTCGACGACTGTTCTGTAGGCGGTGAAGTAAGGGCCAAAGTACTCGTCAGTCAAATCGGTCTTCTCCTTGGCGTGGAACTTCTTGAAGTGTTTGTTGATCGACAGCAGGGTTACCGAGTTGGCCCTGACAATCTCGTATGGGCTGAAGAACTTGGATACCAGTCGTGTGGCGGCGTTCTCGGGATTGGTGTCCACTCTTTCGTCACCGAACAGAGCGTCAGCGTCTTTGGCGGAGATGGTCTCCGAGCCGACACAGTCAGGATGGAATCCCCATGCGTTGATGTAGCGCACCTTGGGATCGAGGTCGTTGGGGCCCCAGAACTTGGCCTGTTCCCTGAACATCTGGAATTTGTGTTCCATGTATTCTTTGGCGGCCACGGGGTCGTTGTTTGACTCTCTCATGGCTTCCTCCTTCAAGGCTGCAATCACGTTCTTCTGGGCATAGTCTCTATTGCTTTCCCTGATGAGTTTGTCTTGATAGGCGACGCACTCTTCGATGATGCGTTTGTTGGCCTCGATGGCTGCCTGTTTCTTGGTTTCCTCGTCCACGGTCTTGGAGGTAACGAACTTGTTGGCTGCCAGCTCCACCGCCACATTGTGATACATGCTCCGATAGAGTGCTGCCGACATCACCGTCGGGAAGAAGGGCGAGTCGTTGCGGCTGACCACGAAGTTGTAGATGTCTTTCTTGATCTGCTCCGAAGCCAGCACATAGGTGACATCCTTGTCATTCAGGCTATCGTGTTTCTTCAGCAGGGCCACACGGATGTTGTCAACTTCCTCCAGCGCCACGGGCAGGCGGTCGAAGAAGCCTTCGCTCTCCTCAAGGAGTCGGTTGATGTAATTCAGCATGGTGGAGAGGGTCTCCTCCAAGAGTTTCTCGTAGGCGAACTTCTTGATGTTGTCGGCTTGCATCCTCGATTTGGCTTCATAGTCCTCCTTAGTTCTTCTGTAGGGATTCTGACCTGTGATGCGGTTGGCGAGACCGGTAAGGCCGGTACGCTTCTGATGGGAACCTTGTATGGTGTCAACGGCGGTCTCCACTTTCTTGGTGGTAGGATCGTCAAACAGTTTGGAATAATCCTCTTTGATCTTCTTCTCCAGCGTCTCGTTGGCGGTCTTTTTCTTCTTCAATAGAGGCTTGATCTGGTCTCTGAGGTCATAGAGGAAATACCGTACCGCCAGAGGATGCAGTTCTTCGTCCTTTGAGAGAATGAAAGTGTTGAGGTGATGGAGGTCTTCCTGGGGAGTCTTGGAGACGTAGTTCTCGTTGTCGTGGTCGTCGAGGAAGCACTGTTTCGGGGTAATTCGTTTCACGTTGTCGATAAAGGAGAACACCTGGTTTCTGTAGTCCTCAAGGGCGCGTTCTCGCTTGACCACGAACTGCACGTCGTTTTCCAGCACGTCCTTGGTGGTGAAGCCCACGTTCGACTTCACGCACTCCGAATAGCGGCTATCCAACTCGCCGCTGGAATTCACCTTCATCATGGCGAAGCGCTGCATGGCTGCCAGGTATTCGCTGGCTTTCGACTTAATCGGCTTGAAGTCCTTGTCGAGGACCTGGGTGCTGCGGTAGATCTCTCCGAACTCTGCTCCTTGGCTGCCTGAGCTGGCGGCCAGTTGCTTGACCATATCCATGAAGTGCTGTCCTTTATCGGGTTCCGGTGTGGGGATGCCTTCACGTTTGTTCTTCTTATATTCGGCGTATTTCTCTTGATAGTCCTTGTCGATCAGGCACCACGAGGCCCTCATGTTATCGGTCACACGCTGACGGGCGAAATAAGCGAACAAGTCGTCGACAGGATACACCAACTTGGAGACACCCAAGGATGCAAACTTCTTGGTCTCGTCCTGGATCTGCTGACGAATGTTGTTGATGACATTGCTGCGGTACTGGTCGCCGGTGGGGCTGAAAGCGGTCAGGTAAACGAACGACTCCACCTGGCTCTCGTAGCGGCTTTCCTTGCCGAGGTTCTCTCCGCTGGAAGCCGTATAGTCGATGATGTAGCACTGGTCGTAGGGCTGGTTAGACGGGAGGCCTTTGTCCTTCTGTCCCAGGCGGTATTCAAACTCGACTTTCTTGAGCGCTTCGTCACGGTCGCTGCTGCTGAAGGCCAGCATCTCCTTCATGCAAGCGTAGGTGTTGGAACGGATGTTTTCTTTCTGGTCGTCGGAGAGGCCAATGCTAGCATCGTCACAGAGGACATCCGCCAGGAGGAAGAATCCGTCGACTTCGGGGGCGTTGGCTCCGTGGTCTCTCATGGAGTTCTTCACGTAATAGGCGATCTGAAGGAATGAGCCTGCACCTGTGCCGCCTGCCAGACTGGTGACGATGTAAGTGCGGATGATGTTGCCAGCATGACGCTCAGGCTCAACAGCCATCAAACGGCTGATGCTGTTGTCGATGGCGGCCAGCTTGCCTTCGTTGATGGCCGACATGAGGGCCAGGCGCGAGGCCATCCTGACCTGCGCGGCGCCCTTGTTGAGCGGCATGCCCAGCAACTGCTGGCTACTGGTGTCGAACCAGTCGGTCACGGTGGTCTTGCCCTTGATGCGATCGATGTATCCACCCACCGTGTCGCTCAGGTCGGACGAGGTCTTCACCACGTTGTTCTCCGGCATGACTTTTCTGCGCTTGTTGATGTCGCTCTCATCGGTGTCGAGGCAGAGGAACTCCACATTCCTGCGGTCGATGTCCTCGGGATGGCTCGCTTCAAACTGACGGTAGACGCCTTCGACAATCCGGCAGCCTACACCGCCCAGGCCGATGATTAATGTTGGTTTACTTGGAGTTGGCATAATTGAATAGTTTTTAATTATTATATTGATTTTACTTACATAAACGATTTAATCATCAGGTAAATCATGAAGATGATGGCGGCCAGAGATGCGAACATCAGCACCGTCAGGAACACCTTGTACCCTCCCCCGTCCCTCTCGTTGTTCGCCGAGAAGCGGAGGAAGCCCTGTTTCACCTTACTGTAATTGTATACGTTGATCACGCTGTTGTTGGCCAGCTTAATCGGTTGATCGGGATGAATGTCGCTGTCAGGGTCATACCCGTCGACCTCCATAGTTTCTGGGTCGACGCTTCCCTTGGAAATCTCCACCATCTCGCTTGAATCGGAAGCGGTGAAAGGCATGGAACTGACCTCAGGGCTTTCAAAACTGAGTGTGTTCTTCTCATCGAAAGGCAGGAACCAGCGGGCAAACCAGGCCACGAAGCCCTCCTTGCGAAGGCGTTGGCCCGCACCATCGTCCACTTCGATGCCATAACGGTCAAAGTAAACCGGTGTAATCACTGCGTTTTTCTTGAAACGGCGTTTCTTCGAAATGGAGCGCAGATAAACAAACAGCAGAAGCAGCCCGATGATGGTGACCAATACCCAAAGGCAACGCGGCATCCACATACGGGTTTTCACCACTGTGATATGGATAGGATACACGGTTTTAAGATAGTGCTTGCCTTCGGCATCGTAGGCCCCCTCTTTCTGGGTAGCGCAAATCCTGATGTTCAGGTTCTTCGGGAAAAAGCACTCGCACCATTCACCTCTGGGATGGATGTCGATGAGGATTTTGTCGCCCTCGATGTGAACCCTTGGGCGATCATAAAGAAAGTCGTTTTCAATCTCCACTGTGAGGTCGAAATTGCTCGGGTCTAGTGTGGCCAAACTTTGCTCATCCACCATAGTACCAATAATAGGCTCGGTCTTAAGCGTTTCAAAGGATAGAGTCCCCCAGTCGGCAACAGGTTTTTCGATGATTTGGGGCTCTTCTTCACGGGCCGCAAAACAGCGCAGTGCTGCGACGAGAATCAACGATAAAACCAGGTATTTTTTCATTTTGATCATATTAACTTGCAAAGATACAACTTTTTACCTTCAAAAACAATCAAATAAGGCCTCGAAGCATCAACACAGCCAACACTATCACTGCCGCAAGGTCGACAAACATCAGGATTCCAAGGAACAGACGATAGCCTCCGCCATCGCGTGCTCTACCGGGAGTGAAATAGAGGTAACCGTCCTTGATGCCGTTGCTCTTTCTGACATTTATCTTCCCGTTGGCACCCAATCTGATCGGACGCGACGGAGCCCTGTCAGTATCCGGGTCGTAGCCATCCACCTCCATGGTTTCCGTGTCGATGCATGCTTTGGGCATCTCCACCATCTCGACCGACTCCGAAGCCACAAACTTCAGTGAGCCAGCCTCAGGGCTCTCGAAACTGAGGGTTCGCTTCTCCGTCCCTGGCAAGAACCAGCGGGCAAACCAAGCAGCAAAGCCTGTCTTGCGCAGCCGTTGGCCCGAGCCGTCGTCGACTTCCTCGCCGTAACGGTCATAGTAGACTGGTGTCACCATGGCGTGCTTCTTGAAACGGCGTTTGCGGAATATCGCACGAAGGTAGAGGAATAGGATCAGCAAAGCCCCTATCGCCACAAGGACCCAAGAACAGCGCGACATCCAAGTCGAATGCCGTTCGACTCCGATGACAACAGGCATCTCGATGGGTTTAGCTCCACTTTGGGGGTCTTTCGGCAGCAACGTTACACGGAAAGAGAGGCTGTCGGGAAGGAAGCAGTCGCACCAGTCGCCACGCAACTTGGGAGTCAATTGCAATTTATTGTCCTTCTGTCCGACTCCGACCTCCTCCACGAAGAGACTTTTGTTCTCCACCTCCACATGATAATCGTCAAGGTTAACATCACGGTATCCTTCCTTATCCGAAAACACCACATCCACAGGCTTGTCGCCACGCTTCAGGTCGGCAAGGTCCACGCCACCTACGTGTATCGTCTCACCATAGGTCATAGGAATCCTGCCGGGATCGCAGTCGTTCGACCTGACGATAAAATGCTGTTCTGTTTGAAGTTTGAACTCAGGATCGGGGCACTCCACGACGGCATAGTAGGCAGTAGTATCCTGCTCAATATCGATCTCGCATTCGAAAGCCTCTCCCAACAACTTGGCGTTATAAGTCCTTCCATTGGCATACACCACCACTTGGGTCTTCTTCAGGCTTTGTTTGGACAGGGTGAAATTGCCCTCCCCTTCCAGTTCGACGGTAACCAAGGCCTTGTCGTCGTAAAGGCAGATGGCGGAGGTGCGGTCGTCGACTTGCCTTAATCCTTTGGGGCAAGGATTGATCATAACGGGGAGCGTCATATCGCAGTTGGTGGTGGCTGTCGATTTGTCATCAACTCGCTCAAAATGGATTTTACCAGGTTTCCGCGAATAATTGGTGATCAGCAGCAGGTACCACTCCCCTGTCTTGGCATTGGGGATGAAGCACCACTCCGTCCCAGCGGGGTCGAAGCTGCAATCTACCAGATTGTCGAAAGGATAACCTCCCAAATCGAGGGAATGGTCGCCCTTGCTAGGCCTATGGGTAGGATGGTCTTTGGTCTCCAGCTTATAGGAGTTCCTCAGTTTCTTCAGGAAGTCAATCTTCGACTCCGCTTCGAACGGTCCCCAGCAGGCAAAGTCGACATCCAGGGGGAAGTGGTCGTCCACGGAGAACTGTTCGATATAAATCAGCAGGTCTCCGGGATTGTCAATCTGCATGTAGTACCACACCGGGCCTGGCGTTTTGTGAAGGCATCCGATGTCGCCTTTCTTCGGGAAAGCCGCCTCGCCCTTTGTACCTGAGTCGTAAGTGATGCCGTAAGGATTCTCATCGGTGCAGAACGGAAAGATGTACCCATCCCAAGGATGGATCTTTTGGCCCATCCCTTGGAACACGCCGAAGCAAAGCAAGAAAAGCAGTATCCGTTTCATAGGCTAAAACGACTTAAACAGCATCCAGATGACAAAGCAGCCAGCGACAACTGTGGCAATCATCAGCAGCGACGAGAGGAGACGGAACCATCCATCACCAGCCTTGTCGCCTGCGACATACATGAGATAGCCCGCCTTGGTTTCCGAATTCTTAAGCAACTCAATCTTGCCATTATTGGACACCTTTACATAGTCAGGTGCATTGTACTCATTATCAAAGTCATATCCATCAACGCTTACCGACATCGGATCGATGCTGCCTCGAGGAATTCTCACAGTGTTGATGGAGTCTCCCGCCACGAAAGACATCATAGTGGATTCTGGTTCGACAAAATTCAGCGTGTTTTTCTCGGTTCCTGGCCAGAACCAACGTACCAGCCAAGCGCCGAGGCCTCCCTTGCGTAACGGGAGCTGGTAATTGTCATCGACCTCTTCACCATAGCGGTCGTAGTAAACCGACTTGACACCCGAAGTTTTCCCAAAGCGGCGTTTCCGTTTCAAAGCGCGGATGTAGATAAAAAGTAGAAGCAGTCCACCCAAGGCAACGAGATACATCCAACAGCGGGTTATCCACCTCCCTCTTTCCACGGGGACCTTGACGGGTATCAGAAAGCCCTCATATAGTTTGTCTTCGTGTCGAATGCCCCTTCGTGAGCGCAAGGTCACCTCATAACATAGGGTGTCAGGGAAAGCGCATTCACACAACTCGCTTTTGGGTTGCTGGAGCAACATAATGTGTCCGTCTTCATAAGTAATTTCAGCCTTTTCGAGCATCCAGGAGTCGTGACCGCTCAGTGAGATCTCGTCGAACGAGCCCTTGCCGGCGATAGTGTTGAACAATGGATCGTCGATCTGACCGCCATAGTGACCTCCTTCCATCATGGTCCCAAAGTCGACCACCTCAAAACGCTGTACCGGAAGGGTGATCAAGGGGGCTTTCTCTGGAGGACAGGCGTCAGCAGACTTCATCACGGTTTGGCGCGAGGTAACCCGGCTGAAATAACCAGGGCATTCTACCATGGTGAAGTACGACAAAGTGTCGCCAGGCATCTCCAAGATGGCTTGGAAGGTGGTGTCTGACGACGAGTAGGTAGTCACAAGCTCACGACTAGCGACGGAGAGCTTCATCTCCATCCGTTGCATCAGCTGCGGCGAGAACTTATGACCGTATTTGTCGGTAGCACTGACCTTCACCAGCACTTTGTTTTCCTTGTCACAAATTTGATAACGATTATTGCCAACTTCCACCAACGTATCCATCGCAACACTCCAGGGGCGCATCCCGATGGCCACATCGACATAAGGGTAGAGTTTCAGGCTCTGGACCTCGACAGGCTGATTGAAGTGGACCAACACTGTGTCATTGGCCGGCATGGTCTGTGGGCTACTCAGCTCCCAGACTATACCGTTGACCACGGGTTTTCCAGCGACCACCAACGGCTTGGTGCTAGGATTCCCCTTCACCTGGGTGGAGAGGGCGTTCCCCTTGCATGTTGCCTCCACAATCTTCGTCTCCGTGGCGCCAGGCTTACCCGACTGGTACACCAGCAGGCAGCGTTCCAGGGGAAATTCCGAGCGGAATGCCACGTGCTGCTCATCCTGTTGGTACAACTCCACGTAGGTGTTACTGAACCCCAGAATCCTATTGGCAAAATACACGCAGTGCCCCAGCACCGACGAGGCTTTAGTGTCAGAAATCTTGATGTCAACCATGGGCGAATGCATCTCCTCCAAAAAAGTGGTAAATGCATTTCTTTCGGTAAGCAATTCGCCTGTCTGCAGGTAACACACCTGAAGGGTTCCCTTTTCAATTATTTGTTTGAGCGCCAGAGTGGTTTTGTCATACTCAGGTTTAGCCCTGGGGTAGTCCCACTGGCCATCGCCGATAATAAAGAGCCAATCCTGATAACGTGCATCGACTTGGTAATCCTTAAGAAACTGAGTCAGATCTGAGATTTCGAGATACTTGTACTGCCCTGTCAAACTGGTAAAGGGCTTTTGGATTTGTTTATAGCCGTTAGCACCGCTGATGTCGTGCTGTTGTCCAAGATAATAGAGATAGACGCGGTCACTGGGGTCGCTGAAAACCGAGATGGTCTGTGCGGCATAGTTGGCCATGTTGTATTTATCGCCTATCATGCTGCCTGACACGTCCAAGGTGATGTAAATGCGTTTGGGTTTCTGGGCGGTTGACTGCGCCCAACCTCCTATGGTCACGAGCAGCAACAATAGTATAATGAATATTTTTTTACTCATTTTCATAACCCTACAAAAATACAAATAATCAGAAAGATTTTTACGCTTTATCATCTTTTTTTTATCTTTGCACGAATATCATAAAAATTAAACTTATGAAAAGAATCCTCTTAGGAGTGCTTTGCGTCACGATGATGACCGGCTGCTCCATGCTCAAAGTTGTTGACCAAAACGCCGCCTTGAATGCCGGCGCTGCCGTAGCCACGGCATTAACCATCAGTGATGCACAGATTGCCGAGGTATGCACCGAATACATGGCCCAGATGGACAAAGAGAACACCATTGCTCCTGCTAGTAGCGAATACACCCAACGCCTGAACCGCGTCATGGGCAGGTTCCACAACATCAGCAACCTGAACTTGAATTACAAGGTCTACCAGTCGAGCACCATCAATGCCTTTGCCAGTGGCGATGGTAGCGTAAGAGTGTATTCAGGCTTGATGGACGTGATGAACGATGATGAATTGTTCGCCGTTATCGGCCACGAGTTGGGTCACCTCATCAACAAGGATGTGCGCGACTCCTACCGTAATGCTTACCTCGTTGTAGCTGCCCGTTACGGCATTGCTGCCGTCAGCCAGACGGGAGGTGCCCTCTCCACGGGATTTCTCGGCGACTTGGGACAGCAACTGGCCCAAAACGCCTACTCACGCCGTCAGGAGACCGAGGCCGACGAGATGGCCTTCCAATTCTGCGTCCAGAACGGTGTTGACCCCTTCGCCATGTACCACGCATTGAATGTGCTCATCAGCGTCAGCGGTGACACAGGGCAGCAAGGCACCTTGGCACAGGCATTCTCCGACCACCCCGACACCCAAAAACGCGCCACCCATATCAAGGAGGTAGCCGAAGCTGCCGGTTATAGGTTGAACACTACGGGTAGTAGTGGCAAGGGTGGAAAGAGTGGCACGGTTTCTGCAGGTTCCAAGCCTTCTGGTTCAAATTCTTCAGGGGTGAAGGCCTCTGGGAACAAATCCAACGGCGTTAAAGTCGGCGGAAAGAAATGATCTTTGAAAACTAATATTAACTCAAATTTTTAACCCATGAGAAAATCTCTGTTTGTGGCCCTTGCAGCTTTGATGTTGCTGGCCAGCTGCGGTAAGGAAAGCAGCGAAAAGAAGATCCTCAGCTTCAAGTTTGCCGCTCCGGCTGTTGAAGCAACCATTTCTGAAGACGCCCACACCATTGTGGCCGTGGTTCCCTTCGGGACCAACGTCACTGGTCTGGTGCCCATCATCACTGTCTCTGAAAAAGCCAACGTGGTTCCCGCTTCGGGCACCGTGGTCGACTTCACCAACCCTGTCGACTTCACTGTGACTGCCGAAGACGGCTCCACGGTCGTTTACAAAGCTACGGTTACCGTTGACCCGAACGGTGGCGGCGGTGGCGGCACCGGCGACCCGACCACTTGGTCAGGCAACATCGACGCCAACACCACTTGGCCCGACCTCGGCCTCGACGTTGACTATGTCGTCAATGGCTATGTTTACATCGACGGCAATGCCCTCCTCACTATCGAACCCGGCGTCACCATCATGTTCGAAGGTGTAGGCGATGGATTCTGCCTCGGTGAAAACGCTGGCCTGAAGATGGTCGGCACCGCTGACAAACCCATCCGTCTCGTCAATGCCTTGAACGACAACCATCCCGGTGCCTGGTATGGTATTCAAATTAGCTCCAAGCGCAACGACAACCAGTTTGAGTATGTCGAGTTTGTCAATGGCGGCAGCGGCGATGATGTCATCACCGTATTTGGCAAGCTTTCCATGAAGCACTGCACCATTGACGGCGCCCTGCACCAAGGTGTGGCCCTCGGCGGCGACGGTGTATTCACCGCTTTTGAAAACAACACCATCAAGAACTGCGGCGGCTATCCCGTGTGGTTGAACGAGACCAACAAAGCCAGCAGCTTGGGCAGTGGCAACACCTACGTTGAAAACGGAAGCAACATGATCAATTTGGCTTCCAGTTATCTTTATGAAAACACCACTATCAACAACCAAGGCATCCCCTATTATGTGCAAGAAGGTTTGTATGTACCCGAAAACGTCAAGATAACCATTGAACCTGGTGTGGAGTTAACATTTGATTATGACCGTGGTTTCGAAATCACTGGCGATGCTCGTTTTGAAGCCAACGGCACAGCAAGCCAGCCCATCATCTTCAGAGGCACCACGCCCGAAGACCTTTGGGATGGCATTTTGTTCGGAAGCACCCGTAACGGCAACGTAATGAACTACTGCCAGATCAAGAACTGTGGTCCGGACGATGATTGGAGCGTAAGAAGCTGCCTCTACATCCGCAGCGATGCCAAGCTCACCCTTACCAACAACGTGTTCGGTCCCTGCGACTATAACGGTGTGGGCATCGAGAACATCTCCAACTGGGGCAACGTGACCCACAGCGGCAACACCTTCGTTGACTGCGCTGGCGGTAACGTCTGGCTCGAAAGCGGCGGCGATTGGAATGGCGCTGAATATGCTCCCAACCAAATCCTGAATGATCTGCCGTAAAAAAAACGCGTTGAGACGTCATAATGTAGAGACGCCATAATGTAGAGACGCCATATTATGACGTCTCTACGGACAACAAAGAAAAACCCGGAGGGAAATCCTTCGGGTTTTTCTTTCTATTAATATTAATAAAAAAAATCACCAAATCTATTGACATCTGATTTATTAATGGTATCTTTGCCGCCAGAAACACAAATGAACCAACGCTGAAATGTCAAACTTTTAAATTGTAAACCATGAAAGAAGAAAACCCTATTGAAGAATCGAGGCGTTATGTAAAAAACGCCCGTAAAGCTCTAAGAGAGAACGGTGACCTGGACGTGGAACAGAACCGTTATCGCGATGACAAGTACGTGAAAGCCGCAGGCAACTACCTCTGGGGCGGCGTGCTTATCGCCTTGGATGCCGTGTTTCACGTAAAAGTCGGACGTGACCGCGTTGATATCGACGATTACAGAAAAGCCGTCGGCAAACGTGACCGAAAACTACTTGGACTCGTAAACGATGGATACGATTACATTCACCTAAATATGACTTATGATGGCTGTCTAAGCAAGATGCTATGTGATGAAGGCTTCCGCCTCGCCAATCAAATTATCGACAGGTGCGCCATCATGCTCTATGGAACGACGTCGCCAGCTGCTTGAACTTGCGGCCGCGCTCTTCGAAATTCTTGTATTGGTCGTAACTGGAGGCAGCTGGAGATAACAAACACACATCGTTAGGCTTTGCGTGGTTCCCGAGATAATCAAAAGCCTCCTCCATATTGTGGTAAACCACCAGATTTGAAACCACACCTCTAGATTTCATCATTGCCATCATCCGCTCGCCAGCCTTACCAGTAAAGAGCATGTGAGGCACAGGATGTTCCAGCATGTAATCCACCAATGGCGTGTAATCGATATCGCGATCAAAACCGCCCAACAACAGAAAATCAACTCTGCCTAGCGTCTCACAAGCCGCAATGGCCGCCTGAGGAATAGTAGAAATACTATCATTTACAAAAGTCACCCCGTCAAAGGCGCCCACAGGCTCCAAGCGATGTTCCAGCGGTTTAAAGGAATAAAGATGCGGAATCACTTCTCGAACGTCCACACCGTAGGCGGAACAAGCGCATAAAGCGGCTTTGGCATTCAAAAGATTGTGGGGACCCAAGATGGGTAAGGCCTCCTCATCAATATCAAAGTCCATCCGAGAGAAAGTCACGTTATTCACACCCAATGACAAGGTTTCCATCAGCAACGAGTCGTGGACCACGGCGTAATCGTCGGCACCCATAAAGCGCAACAAGTTGAACTTAGCGTGCTTGTAACGCTCAAAAGTGCCGAAATGGTCCAGATGCTCTTCAAACACATTCAACAGCACCCCAACACGAGGACTGTTATGCACATATTCCAACTGATGCGCCGAGAGCTCATACACCACGATGCTATCCGCATGGATCTGCTCCATGATATCAAAGCAAGGAATACCTATATTTCCCGTCAAAATTGCATCATGGCCCGATTCTTTCAAAAGATGATAGACAAGGCTCGTCGTTGTGCTCTTCCCTTTCGTTCCTGAAATACCGATAGTCTGGGCATGGAACTGACTCAAAAACAGATCCGTCTGAGAGGTGATCTCCACGCCTTTGACATCGAAATCTTTCAACGAGATTCCCGGGGTCTTAATGACGATATCGTAGTCATAAACTGACTGAAGATAGTTTTCACCCGAATGCGTCACCCCTTCCATCGGGTTCTTGTCCGCCACAGCCACTTGAGCCTCAGGCAGATAATTCTTAAGGAAAGCTAATGACGATTTCCCTTCACGGCCGAAGCCGAGAATCAGGATGCGTTTGCCGCGGAGACGATTCAAAATCAAGTCAAACATGGAGACGGTTTTTCAGAAGTTGTTCAAATTGTGGCGGCAGGAAGTTCTCGTTATTGAAACGTTTCAGGATGGTCTCCACCGTGGCATCGGCCTTTGGCGATTCCTCCACGATGGTTCCCTGACGGTCTTTCATGAAGTCAACACAGGCTCTCACCTCCTCCACTGTACCCACGCACTCGAAAGGCTTCACCGCCGAGGTGCCGTTCAACTCCTCAAAAATAGGACGCAGGTCGGGATCGGTCAACAAATCCTTGCCAAAGATTTCAGTGAGACGTTGTCTTGAAAGGAAGGGCGAAAGAATGATCCAAGTAAACAAGCATTTGGGGCATTTTCCGCACCACGAGTCAGTCTTGCTACCAGCGTTACAACTCCGAAACACCTCGTGATAAGCGGTGCATTGACTAAACAACGAGGCAATCTGCAATTCGTTCATAGGCCTCAGGAAACTGAAATACTGAATCTCCTCGCTCAAGTGTTGCTTCACATAATCGCGGAAATCACGCTCAAATTCAATGGATTTGCTGTACTGGTGGTTGATATCGGTACCCGGCACGGTGCTCTCGTTGGCGCTCGACTCGTTCGACAGGGCGATGTATTTCGACCCAGTGCCCGCGCTAATCAACAACGTCAGGAAGGCCAGCAAAGCCGAAAAGGGGGTATGGCCGTTGAGAAAACCTTCATTATTGAGTTTCAGCATCGTCGGGTCAAGCGTTCGGTTGATAACCGCCACATCATCCATGGTGTAGCCAGCCGCCTTCACGCACTCGATGGTGGCGCCACGGGGATTGAGAATAAGCGGTCTCACAGGCACCTCTGAGCGTAGACATTCCAAGGTGACCACAGAGTCTTTGCCGCCACCGATGGGGACAAGTACGCCGCAGGTTGGATTACCTCCCATCGGGAGGTAATGACGGAGGGGTTGGAAGTCACGATTCGTCCCCGATTCAATACGCAGAAAGTCATGCTTTGAGCAGTCAATGCCATTCAAGTAACGGAACTCACCCAGTCCCTGGTAATACAGATGCCGCCACCATTTCTTCTGGCAGAGTTTCAGGTCGTAGGGCTTCACCACAATGGTCTTGGGACAGGCCAGTTTCCAGTAACTCACCAGCTCCACCAAGCCAATATGGAAGGCCAAAGATTCCAGCTGTTCCATCGGGATGGACTCCCAATGGTAGAAGGGCCGGCTCGGGATGCTTATTGTAGGATGAAAATAATACTGGTCGTCCAAACTGAAGTGAAAAGTCATCTTCAACACCCCTTCTTCGAGGCTCACCTCCTGCTGGTAGAAAGTGAAGTTCTTGAACTTTTCCCGAAGGTCGTCGAACCGCTGTTGATTGTCGCTACGTTTCAAAGCCGTGTAATTTTTCTACAAAGATAAGAATAATTTGTAAATTTGCACCCAAGAGAAAAAACAAATGGATATCAGGGAACTCTTTCGGATTCAAAGCAACACCTTCGAACCCAAGCCTGGCGACGTATTGCTTTCGGAACCTACCATGGGCGACCTCCACTTTGGTCGTGCAGCGGTGCTGCTCATCGACCACAATAAAGCGGAAGGCACGTTCGGCATCATCATGAACAAGCCGCTCAGCATGAGGCTCAACGAATTGGTGGACACCTTCAACGACTTCGATGCGCCAGTGTTTCTGGGAGGCCCCGTAGCTGAAAACAAGATCTTCTTCATGCACACCTTGGGTGACCTCGTCCCCGACTCATGTAAGATCATCGAAGGCCTCTATTGGGGCGGAGATGCCGAGATGCTCAACACCCTCATCGAGCAAGGCATCGCCAACAAGAGCAACACCCGTTTCTTCCTGGGCTATTCTGGCTGGGAGGCCGGACAACTTGTCAACGAACTGGAACGCAACTCCTGGGCGGTGTGCAAAGCCAACGCCAAAACGCTATTCAACACTCCGTCAGACCAGCTCTGGAAGACCCTAATCACCCACATGGGCAATGAATACAGCATGTGGAGCCGGTTCCCACGTAATCCAGAGGAAAATTGAAAGTGGAGAGTGGAAAGTGGAAAGTTTTCCGTTTTCCACTTTCCGTTTTCAGTTCCCAAGGGGATAGGCTTGATAAACCACTTCATGCAACTGAGTACGGATACTCAGGTTCATCAACTGTTTGCAGTCAGAGCTGGGATACACACGGTTCGAGAGGAACACGATGACGGTCTTGTTCGCTGGGTCATTCCAGAAGAAGGTGCCCGTGAAGCCCGTGTGACCGTAGCCCGACATCGAGCCCGACTTGGAAGGAGTGCAGGAGCCTTTCTTGCCCAAAGGCAGCTTATCGAAGCCTAAGCCACGACGGTTGTTGTTGTCGGTAAACGGTGCCGTAGTGAAATACTGTATCGTCTCAGGCTTCAGCAGTTGTTTTCCTTCGAACTTACCGCCGTCCATGAACATCTGGGCAATCACCGCAAGGTCGTGTGAATTGGCGAAAAGTCCAGCGTGACCCGAGACACCGCCCATCAGGGCTGCCTGTTGGTCGTGGACATCGCCCCAAAGCAACTGTTGGCGGAAGGTCTTGTCGTCCTCGGTGGGGATGATGGTCTCACGGGTGCGCCAATGCAAGGGACAGAAGCCGATGCTGGTGAGATGCATCGGGTCGTAGAATTTCTCGTGCAGGTACTCCTCGAGGCTCTTGTTGGTAAGCAGTTTTACCAGCTCAGGCACGAAGTAGAAACCCATGTCGCAATACACGTATTTCTTTTCCTTCATGGGACTCTTCATGATAGAGTCTATGATCTTTTCCTTGTAGTCGTTCACGATATAGAGGTTCTCTGCCACGCGCACCGTGTGGGCCTCGTCGATGGTATCGGTGAAGAATTCCGCCTTGGGACCATTCTCGTCGATCAGTTTCGTATGGAAAGGAATCCACGACTTCATGCCCGACTGGTGGGTCAGGATGTCGATGATCTGGATGTCACCTTTGTCGGACTCTTTGAGATAGGGGAAGTAGTCGCCCATGGTCTTGTTGATGTCGAGCAGGCTGTCTTCATAGAGTTTCATGATAGCCAGCGTGGAAGCGAATATCTTGGTAAGCGAGGCGATGTCGTACACGTCTTCGGGTACCACTTTGGCGCCGCCGCCATAGGTGAAGGTACCGAAGCATTTGTCGTAGACCGCCTTACCGTCTTTCATAACTAGGATTTGGCATCCTGGATAGGCACCTTCGGTGATGCCTGCGCGGGCGATGGAGTCAAGTTTCTGTTCATATTTCGCTTCCATGGTGCCTTTCGGCAGCGGGGTCTGGTCGATAGGCAGCGAGCCCACCTTGATCACGGGTGCCGAGGCTGGCATCGGACTTGGGAAGTCGGCGGGCAGGATGCCGTCACCGCACTTGAATTTGGCGGTGGAGACCGGAAGGGTGCCGTGGGCTGCTTTGCGTCCCGTCAGGATAGCATTGACGGCATTGAGGGCACACGCATCGTCCTGATAGGCCACCAGCACGGCAACTACGCTGTTGTTGATACGAAACTTATCGAGCGCGTATGGACAGGCGAAGAGGTTCAGGATGACATCATTCTGTGCCACCAACTTGTTGAAGAACGCCACGGTCTCGTCGTTGATGCCAAAGCCCTTAGAGGCGTTCATGGAGGTCTGCATCACGTTGACCACCACCATGTCGTAGGTCTCTAGTTCCTTCAGCCAGCCCTGGGCGTCGGCGGCTTTGCTCTTGCTGAGGCAGTAAGACTTCACCGTCACTCCGGCCGCTTTCAAGGCATCGGCCATGCTATTGGAACTTTCGATGTCGCCGAAGGTCACCACGGCCACCTTGTCACCCGTTGTCAGCGGAAGAGTTTCATCGGTATTACGCAGCAGGGTGATGGCCTCGTCGTAAAGCTGCTGTTTCAGGTCAAGGTATTCCTGGCGGTTGAGGTCGGCCAACAGATTGGCAGTGCTGACGGGCGTGTAGTGGTCCAATCCGGTGCGGTATTTGTACTTTAATATCTTTTTGCAGCTTTCCTCCACGCGGGCGGCAATCTCGGGGTCACGCAAGGCACCCTCTTTGATTTGTTGGATGGCCTTGGGCACGTCGTGAGGCAAGATGAGCACGTCGTTACCAGCTAAGAAGGCTGCATAGGCCACGCTGTCAGCTGGGATGGTCTGCGACACACCCTTCATATCCAGGCCGTCGGTAAAGATCAGTCCCTCGAAACCCATCTCGTTCTTCAGCAGGTCGGTGACCACGCCTTTTGAGAGCGACGAGGAGGTGTTCTCCACCTTCTCGATGGCGGGGAAATAGAGATGACCCACCATGGCGCCGTTGACGCCGCGCTCGATAAGGTAACGGAAGGGGGCCAGTTCGATATCCTTGACTTCTTCGTAGGAACGGGTGACGGTAGGCAGGGTGAGATGCGAGTCGGTATCGGTGTTGCCGTGACCTGGGAAGTGTTTCATGGAGGTGATCAGACCGTGGTTCTGCATCCCAAGGGCGTAGGCTGCTGCCTTCTCCCCTACGTTGCGCGGGTTTTCACCAAAGCTACGCACGCCGATGACAGGGTTGTTGGCGTTAGAATTGACGTCGGCGTCGGGGGCAAAGTTGGCCTGGATGCCCATACGAAGGCACTGGTCAGCCACCTGCTGCCCCATTTTATAGATGAGGTTGTTGTCGTTGATGGCGCCCAAGGTCATCTGGTAAGGATAGCTCATCACGTCCCGCACGCGCATCGCCACACCCCATTCAGCATCGATGCAGACCATCAGGGGGGTCTGTGCCATCGCTTGCCAGGCGTTGGTCTGCTCCACTTGAGGTACGGCATCGGCCTTGAAGAAGCATACGCCTCCGATGTTATACTGCTTGATGCAATCCTCGACGGCCTTCTCGAAAGGCTTGCCGGGGCTGTTGGCCCTCATGCAGATGAGTTGTCCCACCCGCTGCTCGAGGGTGAGGCTGTTGTAAACCGAGTCGACCCACTGAGTCTCGGGGTCTTGAGCGATAAGATTAAAGGACAATAATGATAGCCCGATAAGCAACAAAAGAGAACGTGTTATTTTCATATTTTGTGTTTTTTTTCATTGTCTCACTAGCTCCTTAAATTCATCCCAATCATAGGCTTCGCCGATGATGTTTTTGTCTTTATCGATAAGGATCACCGTGGGGGTGAAACTAACGTCGTAATCCATGAAAGGTCCACTGTCCCATCCAGCGGGATCGAAGAAGTGGTAGCCGTGGAGGCGAAGACAGCGGGCTTTTCTCTTTACCTCTTTGGCGTTGTCGGCCAAGGCAAAAGTCACCAGCTCAAAGTCGTGTTTCAGGTCGACGTTTTTTCGAAGCGACTTGAGGAACTCGTGGCAGTGCTCGCAGTCGACCGACCAGAAGCACACGACGATGCGCTCGGCCTGCGAGTCATAGAGATGATAAGGCTTGCCGTCGACGGTGACACCCTCAAAATCAAAGGCCTTGTCGCCAGGTTTATGGAGATACTGCGCCGGCATCGTCGTCGCGACAAACAGCATCAGTAATAGCAGTATCCCTTTTTGTCTCATAGTTAGTAGATGACGTAGTTAAACAAAGCGTTGCCCACACCAGTGACAAGATTGATTTGTTGGTCGTTGTGCAGGCTTCCCACGGCGAAAGGAGTCTCCCCTACCAGTCCCGAGTTCACAATCATGTTGCCCTTGCGGTCGATGAGGGTGATCTCGCGGGCCTTCTCTGAAACGACACCGAGCATCCTCTTATTGCGAGATATCCTGAAAAACACTGGCTTGGTGGTAATTTCCACATCAAAGTGATGTACAAACAGTTCCTTTTTGAAACGGTCAAACACATGCAGTTCCTGTCCGTCGAGGTAGATGAAGTCGGGATCTTGGTCGCCGTTGAAGTCTTCGTAGAGGAAGAAATGCTTTTCGGAATAAGTTCCAAAATCGGTACGGTTGAGTGAACCGTCTGCTGTGATATAGAGTAGCTTGCCTTCCTTGTCGGAGGTCAGGAAGAGGCCTTTCTTGGTATTGGTAGCGTTGGTATAGATGTCGTTCAGGGCCGACTTCTGCATGTCGGCAGTCAGGGGGATGCGGATGCGTCCCTGGCGGTCGAGGATGCGCACGCCGCCGTTGACATCCGACACGATGAGGTAGTCCTTGTTGTCGGCCACCAGATGCCTCACGGGGAGTGTCACCTTGTCCTCAGCGCGGTGACGGTTCCAGCCTTCCACCTCCTTGCCTTGGATGTCGTAGTTGTACAGCAGGCGGTCGGTGCTGAAGAGCAAGAGACGGTAGTCGTGATTGCCGTTGTAGTCGAACACCGAGAGCCCGTTGGAGGCCTCAAAAGGAAGACGGATGGGATAACCCTCATGGTTATTGCCGTTGCGGTCTATAAGTTGAATGGTATGCGCTGTGTTGAACAGGAACTGAAGTTGTCCGTTGTTTTGGGCATCAACGGTGAACACCTCACTCATTGGAGCTTCTTCAAGCTGTTTGGTCCAAAGGATGTTGCCTTCACTGTCAATGAGGTACATCTTGTTATTTCGGTCGAAGGCGACCACGTTTTTATTGGACGAGGAATGATCCTCGAGGATGAAGGGTTTGCCGCTGAGGGGGGCATCAAGGTTGACCTTCCAGCGGACGTTGTTCTCGCTCTTCACCTCGGCGTCCCAGCTGATACACACGTTGGTGTAAACCAAGTCTTTCGAAGAGGCCAGCTGCAAGGCTTCTTTTCTGTCCTTCTTAACTTCGAAGAAGGTGATATTAGCAGACTCGAGCATCTTCTGCTGGAAGGCGCGGAAGTTCTCATTAAGATCAAGCGTACGGCCTGAACGATAGCAGGCTATGACTTCTTGAAGCGTCTCTATGTTAGCGGCCATTACCAGATACTGGTCCACAATGGCGTAGCAGCAGCGTTTCATCATCTTGAAGTCATCACCGAAGATATCAGGAATGAAACTGCTCTTGCCCAAGTCATAGAGCGCGTAGCCCTGACAGTTTTGCGAGCCAGCCACCCCCATTTTTGAAGCCAAGCGTTCCATGAATTTGATCACCGCCGAGGGGTCGTTCATCCGGCCTACAAACACCTCGCGATTATTCTTTCCGAACTTGTTGAACGACACTTCCGAGAGGAAGGCCAGCAACTTGTTTTCCACATCGGTGCTGTACTTTTTGTTGAAGGCAGCGACGCTCTCCTTATTGCAAAACGACTCCCAATAGGAAGCATAATCTGACATTCCCAGATGATGCATAAAGCGTGTGTCGGACGGTAGGATGTTCACCACCGAGTTCTTCACGGGCAGTTGGTATTTCAGGGGTCGCCAGGCCGAAGTAGAATCACTAGCCAGAGCGTAGCCAGTCATTACCAGATTACGGCCTTCGGGCAGCACATCAAGCAATGCCCATCCATTGGGATGGTGGTAATACACGTGAGCCTTCACATTCTGCCCGAGGGTTTTCTGGAGTCGTGCAAAGTCAGGATCTTCGTAAATCTTATGGTCTTGGATGTCTTTTTTTGTGGGTTTCGAAATAAAGAGGAATTCGTTGGGGCCCTCTGAAGGCATCTCGACGACGGCCATCGGTTCGCCATCGACTATATTTTCAGTGCATACATGCGCTCCCAGCAAGGTGTCGAACAGCATGATGACGGCCGAATCCGCCGACTCGACAACCATTTCCGCGTCACGTGGTACCACGTCAAGCAGCGAGGTCTTCTTCCTAGAACAGGAAAAAAACATCGCAAAAACCATCATTAATATCCAAGGGATCCATTTGCGCATAGCGCAAAAATATAACAAAAAATGGGATTATCCTGAAGTTTTTATCAACAATTTTGGCTTATCGGGGAATAGTTTTTCCTATTTTTGCATCCGATTTCAATGACGACATGACCATCGACGAGATCCTCCATAAAGACCAACTCAACAAAGAGGAAATCAAGCTCCTCCTTTCTGCCGAAGGCGAGGACCTGAAGAAACTCTTCGACCGTGCCTTACAGGTGAAGCTGGAGCGCCTGGACAATTATGTCCACCTGAGAGGGTTGATCGAGTACAGCAACATCTGCTCGAAATACTGTCTCTACTGCGGCGTCAGGTGCAAGAATTTGAAGGTGGAACGCTACCAGCTCAGCGACGAGGAGGTGTTGGAATGCGCCAAGCTCGCCCATGAATTGGGCTATGGCTCGGTGGCTCTGCAAAGCGGCGAACGAAGCGACAAGGCCTTTGTGGACAAAATCACCCATCTGGTGAAGGAAATCAAGAAGATCGACAATGGCAGCCTCGGCATCACGCTCTCGCTGGGCGAGCAGACCGAGGACACTTACCGCCGGTGGTTTGAGGCAGGGGCACACCGTTACCTGCTTCGCATCGAGGCCTCGAACGAAGAGCTTTATTATAAGATTCACCCGCACGATGCCAGGCACGACTTCCAGCAACGCCTCGCTTGCATCGACAGCCTACTCAAAGTGGGCTACCAGACGGGTACTGGCGTAATGGTGGGTCTCCCCTTCCAGACCCTCGACGACCTGGCTGATGATTTATTGTTTTTTAAAGAGAAAGACGTGGCCATGGTCGGCATGGGGCCTTTCATCCCCCACCCCGACACGCCGCTGTGGCAGTATCGTGAACAGATCCCAACGGCTAAGAAACGCATGGAGCTGACCCTCAAGATGATTGCCATCCTCCGCCTGATGATGCCCGAAATCAACATGGTGGCCGCTACCGCCAACCAGACGGTCGACCCCCAAGGCCGCGAGAAGGCCATCCTCGCCGGAGCCAACGTCATCATGCCCAACCTCACCCCAAACGAGTTCCGTGAAAATTATCTGATTTATCCCGACAAGGCCTGCGTCAAGGACAAGCCCGATGAGTGCCACAGCTGCCTGGACATCCGATTGGCTGCCATTGGACATAAGGTTCTTTATAACGCTTGGGGCGACTCCGTAGCTTTCACGAAAGGAAACCCAAACTACTCAAAACATTAAGACAACTTCTCCTACTGCCCGACACCGAATAAAGGATCGTCGCACCGTCAACCCAGCCAAACCCGTCAACGCCATTGACCATGCTATAGGACATAGCCCATCTGAGTGGCAGCCACCATTCATCTTTACGACGATACACCCAGAAAAGGACCTCGAAATTGTCATTCTGCCTGTCACGCACTTTGTAGAAACGCACCATGTGACTATAGTCCGGCGAGATACTCTGCCCTACATATTGTCGCCCATCAGCCTCCACGACCTGTTCGTTTTCGAGATGAATCACTGGCAGATTTCTTTCCAGATCAAAACGTCTGGATTCACGGTCAAGAAAGGCAAAAGTGTCCCTCGACTCCTCAAGCACATTGTCGAATATGGCATCCGTCTCAAAGGTATTCCAACGGGGATGCTCAGCATAACCCTGGTAAACGTGCAGATAAGCCTTGTTCTTCACATCCATCACCACAAAAAACGGGTCTTCTTCTTCACCTAGAAGGTCATAAAGGAAACCGTTGAAAAACACCCTTTCTCCATCAGAACTCCATTGAAGGTCCCTTTCCACCACAAGATGCGTCGACATGTGTATTTTCCCTGTCCTGACATCAACAAACTCCGCATCTTCATATTCGCTAAGGCCCGACTCTCCCAGTCCAATCATCTCCTGGACACCCAGCTGGTACAGCGAAGACTCTTTATGAATCACTCTATTCTGTTCATCCATAGTTTATGATTTTCAAGCTCCAAAGATAACTATTTTTTATAACTTTGCCATCCAAAAGCAAAAACAATGGACAAAATCGGGAAATATAAATTCACTGCCGAGCCGTTCCACTGCGACTTCTCAGGGCACTTGTGTCTAGGGCACCTGGGCAACAACCTGCTCAACGCCGCCGACTTCCATGCTACGGGCCGCGGCTTCGGGATGAAGCACTTGCTGGGCATCCATCGTGCCTGGGTGCTGTCAAGGCTGGCCATCGAGATGGACGAGATGCCATTGCAACTCGAACATTTTAACGTGGAGACCTGGATTGAAGGGGCCATGCGCTACTTCACCCAACGTAATTTTGCCATCACAAACGACAACGGCGAGGTCTACGGCTACGGTCGCTCGGTATGGGCCATGATCGACACGGAGACAAGACAAATGGCAGACATTTTCGCTATTGAGGACGGAGCAATCAACCAGTTCATCGTGACCGACAAGCCCTGTCCTATTGAAAAAGGCGACCGCGTGAAGATGAGCCCCGACGCCGAATTGATTCGTACGATTGACACCTATTATCACGATATCGACATTAATGGACATGTAAATTCCATAAAATATATCGAACATGTGATTGATTTGTGGGACATCCCGTGGTACCAAGAGCACTTCATCAAACGCTTCGACATTGCCTACGTGGCGGAGACCCACCAAGGCGACAAGCTGCATTTCTATAGGGAACAAACTGGGGAACAGACCTATTGCATCCGCTTAGTGAAAACAGACCAGTTCACCCAAAAAGACACCGAAGTCTGCCGCTGCAAGATCCAGTTTACCCTTGTTCCTTGACCCTTGAACTAAAATCTTCAATGATTTTGTCCTCTTCGCTCAGATCAGGATCCAGTCGCTGGACGGGTTTGAAACGATGGAAAAACCGCAGGGCGACAACGCGCAACACCGTGTAAACTGGGATGGCAACCAGCATCCCCACGGTGCCTCCAATATGGGCAGCCATCAGCAGCACAATGAAGATCTCCAGGGGATGCGCCTTGATGCTGGTGGAATAAATGACCGGCTGATAGATGAAATTGTCGATCAGTTGAGCTGTGACCATAATGGCCAGGATAATCAGCGCAAAGACCCATACATTCACATTAAGGCCAGCGCCAGTGCCCAACTTCAGGATGACACCGAGAATCACACCGATAGCCTCGCCCATCAAAGGGCCCACGTAAGGAATCACATTGAGCAAACCGGCGATAAAAGCGATACCGATGGCATAACTGAAGTCGAGACGAGCGATAAGCCATAGTCCCAAACAGTCGATCAAAGCCACGCCAAGCATCTCAAGCAGCAATCCAATAAAATAACGAGAGAGCAATTGCTTGATATCGTTGAGGGTTGCAATCATGGTGTTTTCAACCTTATCGGGCACCAAGGCACAGACAATCCTTCCAAACAAATCGGAATCCTTCAGGAAGAAGAACGAGATGAACACTACGGCAAAAAGTCCGACGAAAGCGCTGGAGACCAACGAAGCCACCGAACCCACAAATCCCGTAACGCTGTTGAAACTCACCAACTCCCTAAGTTTAACCATGACAACATCAACAATGTTGAAATCCGCGCCCAGAGCAGGGTACAAGCCAATCAGCCATTCATTGAATCGCTCTATCGGATTCGACTCCAGATAGACATTGCCATTCAACAACGAGGCGTCGCGAATGATGTTCGATACCATGGGAATCATCTGCGTGACAATCAAGATCAAAAGGCCGATGATCAAGATGATGGTGAGTATGGCCGAAAACCATTCAGGCAGGTGAAACTTCCCGATGCGGATTTTTTTTAAGAGTTTCATGATGGGCCGTCCGATCAGCGACACCACAAAAGCGACAATAATGTAAATCAAGACGTTTTTGAAATACCAGCACAGGGCGGCAATGATGGCGAGGCCACCCAATTTAATCAGGTAACCTGCCAGTTTATCGATGTTTCTTTCTTTTTCCATGGCTTAAAAAAAGCAAAAATAACGATATTTCTTTGAATATTACTATTTTTGCAATCTAAACGATAGAAAAATGAAAAGACTGCTCCTTATATTGCTGGTTTGCCTTGCCCCAGCATTTGTTTTCGCCTCAGGCATCCTCTACGAGAGTTTCGAGTATGGGAACCATGACATGACCACACCTATCGGCTGGACCTGCGACGACCAGTCATGGCTTTGTGGGCACTTCGACAAAGATCACAACCGGAAGGCACATGCAGGCGACTGGTACGCCTTCACCAACGCCGACGACTCATGGATGTTCCTGGAGCAGTTTCTTAGTTCGCAGCTAAAATACCGTTTTTCGAGCTGGGTGATCTCCGACGGCACTTACGAGCTGGAGTTCTGGGCAGGCACAGAAGATAACGCCGAACATATGGAACAACTGCTTTTCACCGTCACCGTGGACGAAGGCAACTATAATAAAGTCTCCGCTTATATCGAAACCATCACAGCCGACTATCCCTACTTTGGCATCCACGCCATTGCCTCAGAAGGTGCTTATCATCTCACCATTGACGAAGTGAGCATCGACATGGTAGCCAAATATGACTTCCAAGCAACGCCAACCACCATCCAGACCTCGCTTTACCCTGGCCAACAGATCATTTTCCGCTTCGATGTCCAGAATCTGGGTTACGAGCCCATCGATGTCATCTTCTCCCCTTCGTACGAATATTTCACTGACATCCACTTCACCGTGGAAGGCACACCTTGCACAGTCTTCCACCTCGAACCCGACGAGACCAAACAAGTCATCACGGAAGCGACGCTGTTGCCGACCGTCGCTGTCGGCTCTACCTGCTGGCTCGACATCATGCTTGTGCTCGATTGCAACTGTGCCACCTCCATGACCACTTTATTTGTCGATGTGGTCGATTCAGACGGGCTTGAAGAACATGAAAACGAAAATGATGCACTTCAGGTGGAATGGTTCGATCTCACCGGCAAGAAGGTTGACCCCACACACCTGAGATCTGGGATTTACATTGAGCGGACGGTTTCAGCACAGGGCGTTTCGACACGTAAGATCGTAAAACAGTGATTATTTGAACACCATCGAAAAAACTGTCATTTGACTGTCGCTTTGCTCAAGGCTTAATGTGCCATTGTGTTTCACCATGATTTGTTTTGAAAGGCTGAGCCCGATACCCGTACCATTAGGCTTTGTAGTATAAAATGGCACAAAGATCTCCTCGATCTGTCGCAAAGGAATGGCTTTGCCGTTATTAGCCACGCGAATGACCGTCTGGTCGTCCGAATTAAGGTCAGCTGTAATGCGAATGGAATTGGCTCCTGCCTGAACAGCATTCTTGATCAGGTTGTTGAACACCTGCATGATTTGACCCTCGTCGGCGAAGATGAGCAGATCCGGGGTCTTGGCCTGATAGGTCAGGACGGCACCTTGTTCGGCGATCTTGGCCTTGTTGAGGCGCAACACCCGATCGACTAGTTCATCCACCATCACCGCTTTGCGTACCGGAGGTGCCACTTCGGTGATGTTGCGGTACGACTCCACAAAACGAATCAAATCTTTCGATGAGGCCGAGATCGTCTCAAGACCTGCCTTTACATCCAAGTCTTCTTCTTTGGAAAGCGCATCGCTTAATGAGGCTATCGGCGCCACGGTATTCATAATCTCGTGTGTAATCACCCTGAACAGTCTGCTCCACGAGGTGGATTCGTCCACTGCCGACCGTCGCTCAAAAATACCGTGAATGCGGTTTAAAGCGCGGTTCAATGACGATTTCTCCTGAAATCGGAAGTTACGTTCGCCGTCCTCCAGAGCATCCATCATAAAAGAAACCTTCTTGGTGTCATGCTTTCGCGTCAGCCAAAAGGTGATTACGATGGCCGCCACCACGGCCACAATGATTACCCCTATCCACAACCAGACACTCATATCCCGTATTTCTTCAAACGGTTATACAAGGTCGGCCTGCTGATCTTCAACGCTTTCGCCACCAGTGAAAGATTGCCATTGTATTGCTTCAGCGCCTGGCGGATCACCTGTTCTTCGGCATCCTCCAGCGACTCAGTCTGCGCTTTGACTTCGCTCAACTCAGAGGCCATGATTTGCAAGTCCTCGGCAC
>JAILBC010000069.1 GCA_024681295.1 Bacteroidales bacterium | reverse complement strand
GATCAGGCGGTTGTGGGTTCGACTCCCGCCTAGTTCACAAAGGTTCCGCAAAAAGAACCTTTTTTATTGGCCCATTCGACTAGGGGCTAGGTCATCAGACCCTCATTCTGAAAACAGCGGTTCGA
This sequence comes from Bacteroidales bacterium, assembly GCA_024681295.1. Taxonomy (GTDB): domain Bacteria; phylum Bacteroidota; class Bacteroidia; order Bacteroidales; family F082; genus Limimorpha. The sequence continues at coordinate 14,009 of JAILBC010000069.1, read as the reverse complement.
ATCCGCTATGGGCTACAAAACAAAGCCGTAACTTGAAACAAGTTACGGCTTTTTCTTATTGTACCATTGTCTTATATGGTACTATCGCTCCAGGATTTCATGTTCAGGGAACACCTTCGCATAAGCGTCTTTGCTGCCTATAGGCACGTTTGAGGTGGAATGACGCCTTTGAAGGTAAGCCTGAACTCAAAATCAGAAATGGCATCCAATAATTTCTGAATCTCCGAATCAAGCGGTGCCGTGAAATCTCTTTGCTGTACTGTAATGCTCATTAATTTGAATGTTTAAATGGAATCAAAGCTCCTGTCCGTTGATGTTGTAGCGCTTCCCGTCCTTGACAATGACAATATGGCCGTTTTCAATGAACTTTTGGACCGTTGGGTCTAAGGGGGCGACATTTTCGTTGATGCCGTGACTCTTTTTTTCGATAGGATCGGACCACATAATCTCCGATTCGTTGCCGTTGGCGTAAACCTCGCTGATGCCGAAACGGTACCAACCGACCTCGAGATTATCCCATGAAGTATCCGTGTAAGTTACGCCACCAACTTCATTGGCAAGCATCACAGGGGCTCCTTCACTTCCTACGCGATAGATGCGGTATCCTACAATCTGCTCTACACGGCTCTTGATTTCATAGATTTGAACAGTGCTGTCAACCACGATGAACATGGCCTCCTTCCCGTCGTATAGGGCGGTGCAGGCACCCATGCTGTTGTTGTCCTCAAAGTCAAGCAGAGGACGGTCAAGAATGACGTTGTTGCAAATGTCATAATCGTAAACTCCAGAGGCCCTCGACAACAACAGATGGGGCATCCCATCTTTGGCGGTAAAATACCCCGTACTATTGATATAATCGGGCAAAAGGGGACTGGTTTGAATTCTTTGGCCTTGACGGTCAAAGAGTATTGTCTGATAATTCTTGCCCAACCAAAAGCCGTCGCATACAGGGTCGTAAGTCAACGCTGCAAACCAGATGGGCATCTTGGTGCTATCGATAATTGTTTTGTCGTCGAGGTCGACACGGTATAGCACTTCATATCCTGATTTGGCGTCGTTACAATAAAAATTGGTTCCATCGTATGCTAGGCATAAAACGCTAGGGACACCCTCCATGTTGAACTGTTCCTCCAACACCCCGTCCATGGTGTATTTTTCAAAACTGAAAGTGGGGTTGGTCCAGTCTCCGTATGTGATATAGATGTGTTTCCCGTCAGTAGCCAGGCCACCTGATTCTCCATTGATGGGGAACTGTTTTAGGAGTTTCCAATCGGTATCGGCGCGGCTCCACGACAAACCCACGTTGGGGCTGTTCGGGTTGTTGGCCTCAGGGGCGTAATGGGCTGTAATCTGGCCCACGGGAAAACATGAGAAATGGGCTTCAAGAATAACGGTGTCCTCCTCAACGGTGAAGGTATATGACGGATCGTTGGATTGGATTATCCCATCCTTTTTCCAGTGATAAAACATATAGCCCTCCGTGGGATTCGCTGATAAGGTGCAGCGTTCGCCGACGTGGTATTCGCCACAGCCTTCGATGGAGCCTGCCGAGGATGGATACGCTGTTGTAAAAACAAGGCAGGGCTCGTATTGTGGATAAATGTCGAGAATGGCGGAATTGCTGATGTTGAAGTCATAACCGTTGGGGTTTAGGTTCCCAATGGCAAAATAGCCGTCGGCCGCGCTCCATCCCCAGTTGAAATGGAACAAGCCATCAGCATCGTATCCGTCGCAGACGAAGGAATGACCGGCGCTGCCATATCCCGTATAGTGTATGGGCCTTCCTAGATCGAGGCATGATTTCAAGAGGTTGCTCCAAGCCTCATTGTCATAATTCGATTGCCTTTCTGTATGGATTTGTCTTGAGTAATTGAAGTATCGTCTCATGGCATCCGGGACACTACTAGGGTCGGCCATAGAGGAGTTGGAGTTGTATCTCATATCCACCGAAACACCACAGTGGTACAATAATGTTGCCACAGCGTTGATTTCGGTTTCGCTAGAGGCCTCTGACAAGGTGTTCGGCATATGGTCCCAATCGTAGGTGGTGCCGCCGAAATCGGCAGAAAGGGTGGCTCCTGCGTGAGAATAGGAGTGGGAACCCCAGCCCATAGTGGGATAATTCCAATAACGCATGATCTGTCCCATGGCCACAGCCACACAACCCACCTCGGCATGGCCGCAAGGTTGGCTTCCGATGGCAGGGCAGAGGCTGTTATAGAAGCAGCCCTGATTCCATTTCGTGGTCAGCAGAGGAGTTACGGCATTAGAGGCATTTCGGTTGCTGAGTTGTCCTATGGTCTTCACCGAATTCCATTGCTTAAGGGTGGTCTCATCAGCGTTGATCTGATGCTCGATGCCATATTGGATCCTTTCAACGAAATGCTGAAGGTAACCTTGCATTTGAATGGGGATGTCGTTGGGATCAAACCGTCCTTCGTGCGAGTAGCCGATGATAGGAGTCTCACAGTCATCGGCTGAGACGATGACAAAACCGTCGTTGGTATTGAAAATATAGAAAGCGGCATCATGTCGGTCTGTTTGATAAATGACCGAAAGCTGCAGATCCTCGGTTTTCATGAATTTGCCGGCAACGGCTTGGGCGGTTTCTAGATCGACAGGGTGGGCATTCAGGGGAAGAATAAGACCGAAAACAGTAATAAAAAGAATGAAGATTCTGCTTAACACTTTCATAATCAAAATTTTTTTTCAAAAGTACGAAAGAAAAACTATATTTGCAAAAAAAATCATCATATGAAAAAAATAAGCACCTATCTGGCGCTCCTGCTGGCGCTTGTGGCCTTTGCAGGCTGTGGAAAGAAACAATATTCCGAATTCTGGAAGGCCTACGACCCAGTCGAGTACCGCAACTATCCCTCCGACACCTCGGCGGTGGTGGATGAGCTGAAAAGAAGCGCTCCTATTGAGATCATTGAGAAAGACAGTACTGGACAATGGGGCTGCTATTACGTATCCAAGAAGACGCTTTTCAGTAAGGGGAAAAAGGCTTGGGTGCCTCTTGACAAGTTGGTATACTGTGGCAGTGAAAACCCGGAGGAGAAGCTGGGAACCTTCATAGTGGTGCCTGAGAGCCTGGACTTGTACAACCATCCCGTTGGCGACAAAAAAGACGTGCAGTCGGTGCCGTTGAGCAGAGACGACACGGTGCAAATCACGGCACGTTCGTACAGCTGGGCCCATATCCGTAAAATCACCTATTACGAGACGGGACATCACTCCAATTTCTACGGCTGGGTGCTTGAGAGCAAATTGAAACCAATAGATACCCTGAGTTACAAGGAGATAGACGACCTCGCTTTGGCCAAGGCGGTGAAATCGGATTACGCCAAGATGGAGGAGAAGTATTCTCCGTTGATGGCCAAGGTGCATCCCTGGTATCGCAAGGCCTGTACTTGGCTAGCTTGGGGCGCTTTGGGCATGATGGCCCTATTCCTGGTCCCAGCGTTCTTCCGCTCCAAGTTCTGGCACCTGCTCTGGATGCTCCCTGTTTTCGTGCTACTGGACATCTGCGGGCAGGAATGTGTCATGCCCACGTGGTTTATGATGGTGGCCATTCCCTTTATGGCTTACGTGGTCTGTTACCCCTTCCTTTATTTTAGGACGGCGCTGTCATTTAGATGGATCCATTGGGGTGTCTCCTTGGCTGCGGCAGGTTTCTATTTCTTCTTGTATCTGAAAATCACAAGTCGCAGTGGCCTTGGCATAGCACTGTACATTCTGCTGCTCCTTGTGATCTTGTTTGGTGTCTATATCATTGCCGGTCTGATGACCCGGAGGCTCGAAAGGGACATCTGCCCCTATTGTGGCTACTTTGCCCGTCATACGAAAGGACCGCGCCGCAAGGTGGGCGAAAGCGAGTCGTATGGCTCAGGGACGGAACGGGTGTACGACGGTCAGACTACAGAGATTCGTGGCAACACCAAGTATATCACCAGCCATTATCACGACCAAAGATATACGACGAAGACCACCACGAAGCATTACGAGGTGGACCGCAAGTGTATGCGCTGCGGAAAAGCGTTTGTCAACTGCTCCTCGAAGAGTTTTACAACTAGGGTATAAAAGTCCTAACGACCTTTGTTTCAGGGATTTCCGATTCTTTAACCGTCATGATGTCCCTATCGAGTATCACGAAGTCGGCGTCCTTGCCGACTTCGATGCTGCCTTTTCTGTCTTCCAGGAAACAGCCTTTGGCTACCCAGATGGTAATGGAACGCAAGGCCTGTTCGCGGGTGAGGGCGTTCTCTATCTGGAAGCCTTCAACAGGTTTGCCGTCCAAGTGTTTACGGGCAATGGCAGCGTAGAAGGTGTAGATGGGCGAGATGTCCTCAATGGGGAAGTCGGTGCCGTTGATCACCCAGCCATTTTGCTGCAGCAGCCTTTGGTAGGCGTAGGCGTTCTTGATGCGCTCTCCGAGACGCTCACCGGCCCAGTCCATGTCTGATGTGCAGTGAGTGGTCTGGATGGAGGGGATGACAGAGTAGTCGTGGTATCTGACGAAGTCATTTTCATCGACCACCTGCGAGTGCTCGATGCGCCAGCGGAGGTCGTTCGGGCCTTTGAGGAACTCGGCGTAGATGTCAAGAATGTGCTGCACTCCGCCGTCACCGATGGCGTGGCAGCAGACCTGATAGCCATGGTCGAGGGCCGTCTGGCAGACGCGGCGGTAGAACGCATCACTTTCTAGGATGAGGCCGCTTGTTTCAGGAGCGTCGGAGTAGGGTTCGAGGAGTTTGGCTCCTCGTGAACCCAAAGCGCCGTCGGCGTAGATCTTCACGCTGCGGACGGTGAGCCTGGCCTTGTCGATGATGCCCTGACGCATGAAGTAGTCCATGGTCTCATCGTCAGGATTGATCCATGCATTAATATGAATATTCAGTAAATCAGATTCTTGAAGGCTGTCAATTAAAGTGATAGTTTCAATAGTTTGTCCAGCATCGGTGACACTTGTCAGGCCTGTTGCGAGACAGTTTTCTTGTGCTTTCAAGAGGGCCTGGATGCGTTGTCCTTTGCCCATGGGTGGAATCAAGGCTTTGGCCACGTCGGCGGTGTTGTCGAGCAGGATGCCGGTGCATCGACCGTCTTTGACCAAGGCCATGCCACCGTCTTGTTTAAAGTTTTGGTCGATGCCAGCCAAGTCCAGAACCTCTTTGGAGACGAGGACGGCATGACCGTCGATTCTGGTGAGGAGCACCTTCCTGCCTGGGAATTCTTCTGCAAGCCGTTGATTGTCAGGAAACTCCGCTGGTGTCCATAGGTTCTGGTCCCAGCCGCGACCTAGGAGCCATTCGGCCGGGTAGAGGCTGTCGTGGACCTTGAGGCGTTCGATGACTTCGTCGTAGGATTGGCAGCCTTTGAGGTCTGCCCAGCGAACGAGGTTCTCGCCGTAGCCGCTGAAGTGGCTGTGCCCGTCCATGAAGCCTGGATAGACCGCACGACCTTGAGCGTCAACGACTTCGGTGGCCGTGTAATGGCCCATGATGTCTGTTTCGCTGCCTACAGCGACGAACTTGCCGTCTTTCACGGCGAGTGCCACCGCCATGGTAAAGTCGGCGTCAACTGTATAGATTTTGGCATGGTGGACAATGAGGTCCACGTTGGTTTTGGTTTGGCAGGAGGACATGATGATAAGGATTATGAGGGTAACGCCCCGAAGGGGCAAATTTCTTTTAGCCCAGGGCAACACCCTGAGGTTACGCGGTAGGATATTAATGGCGCCCTGTAAGGGCAATAACACGCGACGTGACATAATCTGATATGGTTTTGCCCCTTTGGGGCGGTGTTATGGATGAGTTCCGAAATAATTTTCCAATATGTCCTCTAGGTCTTTCGGCGTTCCCGCCATTAACGGCTTTTCCTTGGCCACGGCCCACATGGCTTGCGAATGTTTCATCAACAATTCCAGGTCGTGGGAACTGTAAAGGATGGTTTTGTGTTCCTCTTCGGCGAGTCGGTTGATGAGTCTAAGCAGCTCCACCTTGCTGGGGTAATCCAAAAACGCGGTGGGCTCGTCCATGTAAATGATGGGGGTGTCCTGGACCAAGGCTTTGGCAATCATCACCTTCTGTTTCTCACCGTCACTCAATGATACGAAATCTCTGTCAATCAAATGATAAACTCCTACTACTTGAAGCTTTGCTTTAATTAACTCGTAGTCCTCGTCGTGGAGTTTGGCCATGAGTCCCGAGTGGGGATAACGCCCTGCGGCGACGATGTCGAACACGCTCAAAAACAAGTCGTCGGGCTTCTCAGTGAGGACCAGACTGAAGAGTTTGGCGCGCTCGTTGGGGCTGTAATCCGAAAGGGGTTTGCCGCAGAGTTCCACGCTGCCCTCGATGGGTTTTAGACTGCCCGTGAGGGTCTTGAAGAGGGTGGTCTTGCCGCTGCCGTTGGCACCCACCAACGCCACCGCCTCGCCTTCGTGCAATGTCACGTCGATGGAGGGCATCAGGGCCTTGCCCTTATAGCCGATCTTCAATCCGATGGTACGTAACACTTCTTTCATTTCGACAACACTTTTTGGCGGTGGAAGATGACGTAAATCACTATGGGCGCGCCGATTAAGGCAGTCACCGAGTTGATGGGCAGATTGCCGTCAAAGCCGGGCAGCCGTGCGATGAGGTTGCAGAGCAGGGCCAGGTCCATACCGATGACTGCCGTGGCGGGCGTCAGCACGAAGTGGTTGCTGGTATGGTAGGTGAACCGCGCCAGATGGGGCACCGCCAGACCGATGAAGGCGATGGGGCCGCAGAAGGCGGTGATGACGGCCATCAGGAAGCCCGATACCAGGATGGTCAGCAGGCTGGCGCGATGCAGGTTCAAGCCGAGGTTTTCAGCATATCTATCTCCTAAAAGAAAGAGATTCAGTGATTTAGAGAGTAGGAAGGCCATTATGGTGCCAACCAAGATGGTGCCTGAGAGGTACCATAGTTGCGACTTCCCGACGTTGGAGAAACTGCCGAAGCCCCAGATGACGAAGGTGTGCACGTCCTCTTTTTGGCTGAAAAACTTCAGCACGTCGGTCACCGAGCCGGCGATGTAGGCGATCATGATGCCTACCAGGATGAGGCTTACCATGCTTTTCAGCCGTGAACTCAGGGCCAGGATGAGCAGTAGCACCAGGAAAGCTCCCGCGAAAGCGGCGATGGTTACACCTACGGTGGACCATCCCGGCATGGCGCTCACCGCCATGCCGCTGAGCTTTCCGGTGAGGAGCACCACGATGGCCACACCCAGGCTGGCACCGCTGGAGATACCCAAGATCGAGGGGTCGGCCAGGGGGTTCCTGAACAGCGTCTGCATCAGCAAACCCGACACCGCCAGACCGATGCCGGCAAACAGTGCTGTGATGGCCTGCGGAAGACGGTAGTCGAGGATGATGGTGCGGAAGGTCTCGTCGCCGTGACCTGTGACGACAGCCCAGAACTCCGACAGGGGGACGCTCACGCTTCCCACCACCAGGTTAAGCACAAAAAGCAGCAGCCCAGCTAGCAAAATCAGCAGGGTGGGCAGCCAAGTCCGTGTCGTCGCTCTCGCTTCCATCAGGCTGCAAAGATAAGAAATCTTCCCCAAATTCATGCTTGTTTGAAATTTTCGCCGTATATTTGCAAATTAATTCAAAGATTAAGGACATGGGATTCTTCTATAAGCACAAACCAAGAGGCTTCAACTACATTCCCCGTTACTACGACCCCCAGAAGGAAGAGTGGGAGAAGAAGAAGGCTGAGGCCGGTATGGACTCCAGTCTGAGCCACGAAGAGCAACTCCGTCTCGAGATGCGCCGTAAATGGGGCACGCAAAAAGACGAGGATAACTCAGCGGATCGCCGTTACAAGACCATCCGTGCCGTCATCATCGGTGCTGTCGTGTTGGTGGCTTTTTATTATATCTTCTGCACCCCGATGTTCACCCGTATCGTCGAGGGGCTGATGGGCCAATAATCCTTTTGTCATGCTCGACGTGATCAAACTTCTTCCCGACAGTGTAGCCAATCAGATTGCCGCTGGCGAGGTCATCCAACGCCCTGCCTCAGCCGTCAAAGAGCTGATGGAGAACGCTTTGGACGCTGGTGCCACGCAGATCGACCTGGTGGTGAAGGACGCTGGCAAGGCCCTCATCATGGTCACCGACAACGGCTGTGGCATGTCGGAGACCGACGCACGCCTTTGCTTTGAGCGGCACGCCACCTCCAAGATCAGCAAGGCCGAGGACCTCTTCACTATCCGCACCATGGGCTTCCGTGGCGAGGCGCTGGCGAGCATCGCGGCCATCGCCCAGGTGGAGCTCAAGACGCGCCGCCAGGAGGACGAGGTGGGGGTGAAGATCGTCAACGAAGGCTCGGTGGTCAAGGAACAGACCCTCGTGCCGATGGCCCCGGGCACCACCTTCAGCGTCAAAAACCTGTTCTTCAACGTGCCAGCACGACGCAACTTCCTGAAGTCACCCGCCGCTGAATTGCGCCATATCGTGGAAGAGTTCACCCGCGTCACCTTGATGAATCCCGAAATAGGTTTCACCTTCACCAGTGATGGCAAAGAGCTGTACCACCTCTATCCAGGAAACCTCAAGCAGCGTATCATGGGCCTCTTCGGCAACAACTACGACGGTAAGTTGTTGGCAGTGAACCAGGACACCGACCGTGTGAGCATCCACGGATACATCGTGAAGGCCGAGTTCGCCAAGAAGACCCGCGGCGAGCAGTATTTCTTCGTCAACAAGCGCTTCATCAAGCATCCCTACCTGCATCACGCCATCGAGAACGCCTTCCTGGAGATGATTCCCAAGGATAGCTTCCCGGGCTATTTTCTCAACATCGAAGTCGACCCGGCCGACATCGACGTGAATATCCATCCCACCAAGACAGAGGTCAACTTCCTCGATGTCAAGTTGGTGTACGCCATCCTTCATGCCGCGGTACGCAAGGCCATCGGTCAAAACAACCTCTCACCGATGATTGACTTCGACGAGCCTACCAATCTGGGTTTCGACTTTGGCGAGGTGGTTAGGTCGTCCAATCCCATTATTCAGCCTAATGTGCCCGTAAATCCTTCCTATAACCCCTTCAGACAGCATCAAGAGCACAGCCGGCCTTCCGAGGATTGGAGGCAGCTTTACGGTGAACGTGTCGACCAGCCAGTGGCAGGGGAGGAGATCCCCATGGAGACTACCCAACCTAATGAGCAGAAAAGCCATTATATCCAGCTAAATCAGAGCTATATCGTCACCACCGTCAAGTCGGGTTTGCTGGTGATTGACCAGCATCTGGCGCATTATCGCATCCTCTTCGAAAAGTTCCTGAAGGAGCTGGAGACCAACAACGGTCATTCGCAGCAGGAGCTGTTCCCACAGCCCTTTACGCTCAACGCCAACGATGCCTCGCTACTGCGTGAGCTGCTGCCAGAGCTCGAGCGTGTGGGCTTCGCCATGGAACAGGTCAACCCGACCACCTTCATGATCAACGGCACCCCGGCTGACCTCTCAGGAGGCGATCCGATAAGCCTTCTGGAGAAGATGCTGGACAACTACAAGATCAACCGTACCGACCTCCAACTTGACCGTAAGCTGGGCATTGCCAAGACCATGGCGGCGCAACTGTCCGTCAAGACAAGCACCCCGTTGTCCGAGACCGAGATGCAGAACCTCGTCGACCAGCTCTTCGGTTGCAGCGTCGCCGAGACCGCTCCTGACGGCAAAAAGGTCTATGTCCTCCTCACCCTCGACGAAATCGCCCAAAAACTAAACTAGGAACTCTCCACTTTTCACTTTCAACTCTCCACTAAAATGAACAACCAATACAGTCCCTCCGGTTTCTCCTTCCTGCCTACCGCAGTCAAGAATCTATTGATCATCAATGCCATCTGCTATCTGGCTTATTTCGTGCTAGGCAAGCTGGGCTATATCGACTTGAATTACTGGCTAGGGGTGTGGAGCCTCGATACGGGGATGTTCCGCGTGTGGCAACCTTTCACCTACATGTTCATGCACGGCAACTTCGAGCATTTGTTCTTCAACATGTTCTCGCTGTGGATGTTTGGTGCCACGTTGGAGAATGTATGGGGGACGAAGCGATTCCTGTTTTACTACTTGATTTGCGGATTGGGCGCTGGTCTCATCAGCATTTTGATCCCAGGTTATCACGTCTCTGTGGGTGCCTCTGGTGCTATCTACGCACTGTTGTTGGCCTTTGGTATGATGTACCCCGATGGATACATTTACCTGTATTTCCTCGTCCCGATCAAAACCAAGTGGTTCATCATCGGCATGGTGGTGCTTGAACTCTTCGAAGGCTTCTTCCGTACTTCGGACGGTATTGCGCACTTCGCTCACCTCGGCGGTATGCTGATTGGTTTCATTATCATCATGATTTGGAAAAAGAAAGGACGTTTGTTTTGATGGAAAACGGAAAGTTGAAAGTGGAAAGTGGAAAGGTGAAGTCCTCAACGAAGCGAAGTGGGTTAAAAAAGAAAAGAGGCATCCTTGGTCGGATTATTGTGTTCCTGCTGGCTATCCTGGCGTTTGTAGGGTTGCTTGCCATGGCCATGTGTGTGCTGAGCAGTTATGTCGATCCAACCAAGTTTGTATGGCTCTCTTTCTTTGGACTGATGTTCTGGGTGATTCTGTTTTATAACCTAGTGATTTTCTTCCTGTTGCTGATGATGTGGTCACGCAAGATGTGGATCTCCATCGTGGCTTTGCTGATTGCCATTCCCGGCATCTACAAGTCGTTCTCCACGGGAAGATCGCAGAGTGGAGGCGAGTTGCGTGTGATGTCGTACAATGTCTTGAATTTCAGTGATCAGTACGATAAAGAGAAGAAAAGAGACTCGGTGGCTTACGAGATGATTGACATGGTGAAGGAATACCAACCCGATGTGCTCTGCATCCAGGAGTTTACTCCTTTCATGGCAAGAACGAGTAGGAAAGACTGCATCGCCCAATGCGGTGAGTTGATGGGAATGCCTTATCATTACAGCCACGAGAAGGCGAACTTTGGAGGGAATGTAATCTTTTCGAAGTATCCGCTTTCCGCTTTGGAGGGAGATACTCCTTTTGCCCAAGAGAATGATTATGGAGCGGTAGCCTGTGTGGATGCCGGAACGAAAGGCGTGTTCTATGTACTCAACTGTCATCTCACCTCGTTCCAACTTACCCACGAGGAGGTAGGTGTTTTTTCGGAACGTGGCAACAGCAAAGAGCAGATGGAGGAATACGGCAAATCCATCGTGTCCAAGCTGATAACGGCCTACAAGAAGCGCAGCCAGCAGGTCAGCGAGATGCTTGAGCATATCCCTCATGACGGTCGTCCCATTCTGCTCTGCGGCGATTTCAACGACACGCCGTTGTCGTACACTTACCACCAGATCAACCGTGCCGGCTTTGTCGATGGCTTCGTCAAGGCAGGCCATGGCATCGGACGTACCTATGCCGGTAAACTGCCCTTGTTGCGTATCGACTACGTTTGGGCCAACGAACAGATCCAGCCGAAGGCGTTCAAGCGCATCAAATACAAAGGCTCCGACCATTTCCCCGTGATGCTCGACTTTAAGGTGAACGATGGACTTTAAGCTAGTTTCCAGTTTCCAGCCTACAGGCGACCAGCCTGAGGCTATCCGTCAGCTCGTGGAAGGGCTGAAACGGGGCGATGCTGCCCAGACGCTGCTAGGTGTCACGGGTTCGGGAAAGACCTTCACCATCGCCAATGTGCTGGCCCAGGTGAACCGGCCGGCACTCATCCTGAGCCATAACAAGACTTTGGCGGCACAACTCTACGGCGAGTTCAAGCAGTTCTTCCCGGAGAATGCGGTGGAGTATTTTGTATCCTATTACGACTACTATCAACCAGAGGCTTTTATTCCCTCTACCAACACTTATATTGAAAAAGACTTATCAATCAATTCTGATATCGAGAAGTTGCGGCTGAGTACCACCACAGCCTTGATGTCGGGGCGTAGGGATATCATTGTGGTGTCCTCGGTATCGTGCCTGTATGGCATCGGCAACCCCGACGACTTCAGCCAGAACGTCATTTACATTGCCCGTGGCCAGAAGATCAAACGTGACGATGTAGCCAAGGCACTGGTCGGGGCGCTCTACACTCGTAACGAGATTGAATTCAACCAAGGTAAGTTCCGTATCAAGGGGGAGACCCTCAACGTGTTTCCGGCCTATGCCGACATCGCCTACCGCATCCTTTTCTGGGATGACGAGATTGACGCCATAGAGAGCTTCAACCCCGTCACAGGCAGCCGCATCGAGGAGATCTCCGAGGTTACCATCTTTCCAGCCAACATCTTCATCACCTCGAGGGACAAGATGAATGCCGCCATCGTGCAGATTCAGGACGACATGTTCCGTCAGGCCGAGTATTTCCGTGAGATTGGCAAGAACTTGGAAGCCAAGCGCCTGGAGGACCGGGTGAACTACGACATCGAGATGATGCGTGAATTGGGCTATTGCTCGGGTATTGAAAACTACTCGCGTTATTTCGACGGACGCAGTCCCGGCACGAGGCCTTTCTGTCTGCTCGACTTTTTCCCTGATGACTTCATCACCGTCATCGATGAGAGTCACGTCACGGTGCCCCAGATTAGAGGCATGCACGGTGGTGACCGTTCCCGTAAACAGACCTTGGTGGAGTACGGTTTCCGTCTGCCTTCGGCTTTGGACAACCGTCCCCTGGAGTTCCACGAGTTTGAAGCCTTGACGGGACAGAAGATTTATGTCAGTGCCACCCCAGCCGACTTCGAGTTGCAGCAGAGCGAAGGGGTGTATGTGGAGCAGGTGATTCGTCCCACGGGTTTGCTCGATCCTATTATCGAGGTACGTCCCAGCGTGAACCAAGTCGACGACCTTTTGGAGGAAATCAAGAAGGTGAAGGAGAAGCAGCAGCGTGTGCTGGTGACAACCCTCACGAAGCGCATGGCCGAGGAGTTGAACACCTATTTGAACAACCTGAAGATCAAGGCGCGATATATCCATTCCGATGTCGACACCTTGGAGCGTGTGGAGATCCTGAAGGGCTTGCGCATGGGTGACTTCGATGTGTTGGTGGGGGTGAACCTCTTGCGTGAGGGTTTGGACCTTCCTGAGGTGAGTTTAGTGGCCATCTTGGATGCCGACAAGGAGGGCTTTTTGCGTTCGGAGCGTTCGTTGACTCAGACGGCGGGCCGTGCGGCGCGTAATGCCGAGAGCAAGGTCATCATGTATGCTTCTACCATCACTGAGTCGATGCAGAAGACCATTGACGAGACCAACCGTCGTCGTGCCAAGCAGATTGCCTACAACGAGGCGCATGGCATTGTGCCGCAGACCATTGTGAAGGCCATCGACAGTTCTTTGTCGGAGGCCACGGGCCGGCGGGGCATCAGCTACACTCAGGATGACCGTCCTGTTGTTGTTGCTGCCGAGCAGATCGAGTACAAGACCCCGAAGCAGGTGGAGAAGGCCATTTTGGAGGCCAAGCGCAACATGGAGAAGGCCGTCAAGGAGATGGATTTCCTTGCTGCTGCCGCCTATCGTGACGAGATGACGCGTTTGAAGGCGATTGCGGATGCGATGAAATAAATCGTTCCTTTTTTCTAATTTTTTCGATACAGTTGCTGCTGTCGGAGCAAATTCAGTCAGCGGGAGGGGCGGAATTAATGAAAAAAGGGGCATAGGCCCCGTTTCTTTGAATCGGCGAAGGGAGTTGAACCCTCAATCTGCTAACCAGGAGCCTCGCTACCATGTTGCGACCATCAACCGATTTCTCTGCAAAGATAAACAACTTTTTCCATACCCCGCAAGGTTTTTCCTAATTTTTTCGATAGAGTTGCTGTACCTGAGCAAATTCAGGCAGCTGGAGTGGGTGTTTTGTAATTATTTTCATCGACAAAGTAAACCAAACTTTTTTAAAAGCGTTAGTAAAAATATATTAATTAATTGATAGAATAATTATAAAAGTGTATTTTTGCAGCGCAATGGATTCCCGATACATCGAACATAGGCTA
>JAILBC010000158.1 GCA_024681295.1 Bacteroidales bacterium | reverse complement strand
TATAAAAAGGAGTGGAAAGAAATCATTGAGAGCCTGATTTCACAGCCCTGCATTGGCGTGTGGGTTCCCTTCAACGAGTCATGGGGCCAGTTCAAGACTCCCGAGATTGTGGCACTGACAAAGAAACTGGATCCCACCCGTTTGGTGAATCCTGCCTCGGGCGGCAACTTCTATGCCTGCGGCGATATCCTCGACCTGCATCATTATCCTGAACCCAAGATGGTGCTTTACGACCCCACGCGCGCTACGGTACTGGGTGAGTACGGCGGCATCGGCCGCAAGGTGGAAGGCCATACGTGGGTGAAAGACCAAGGCTGGGGCTATGTGGAGTTCGACACCGAGGAGAAAGTCACCGACACCTATGTGGAATATGCCAACCAACTCTATAAGATGGTGTCGCAAGGCTTCTCGGCAGCGGTCTACACTCAGACCACCGACTGTGAGACTGAGTTGAACGGCTTGATGACCTACGACCGAGCGGTGGTCAAGCTGAATCCTGAACGGCTCTTGCAGATCAACCGGAAAATCAGTCACGCTTTGGCTGAATAAAAAAACGCTCCGAAATTCGGAGCGTTTTTTTTGTCGTATGAAACGAAGTGGGAATTACTTCACTTGACCTTCGATGGTGACATCGGTGCCTTTGAAGGTGAACACCGTGCTCTTGGTGATGTGGATCAAGTAGGTGTTTTCGTTGTAAACGGTGCCGATGACGATGTCATACTCTTTTTCAGGAGCAGTGCATGAAACTTCTCTCAGCTCGGTGATGGGCTGGAGGTTTTCGTCGGCGAACAAGGCGGCCTTGTCGGCGACGGTGACAGTGTTGTTCCACACGTTACGGCCGTCCAGGTCGAATCTGTACATGGTAGCGCCAGTCTTGGGAGTGATCACAGCGTAGATCTCTTTGGCGTTGTAGTTCCATTCCAGGCCAAGGTCTTCAAGACCGCCGGTGGCGTCTTGGCCGCCGTGTCTGTTCCATGTGAAATCAACAGGAACCAGGGCTTCTTCCTCGTTGAGGCTAATCTTGATGCTGGCTGAGTTGGTCTTGCCGGCTTCGTCGGTCACAGTGGCGATGATTTCGTATTCGCCGACAATCTCTCTGTCGTTTTCCTGGTTGGTAAAATAGATGGAACCTACGAATTCAAACTCGGTGCCGCTAATGACGGAGTCGCAAAGGACGGTACCGTCGCAAGTCACGACGAATTTGGCTAAGTTCTTCAGGGTCATGGGGTTGCTGGCAGCGCGGAAACCATAGAGGTATTCCACGCCCATATCAATGACTTGACCTTCGGTGAGGTAACCTTCTTCGGTAAGGGTCACGATGGTGGGTTCTGGATTTTCAATGTCTTCGGGATCGCAGCTTGCAAAGAAAGCAACGCTGACGAGGCACACGAGTGCCAAAGCTAATTTCTTCATAATTAAGTTTAATTGGTTTTGTTAATGAATGATCAATTGTTTAGTCCTCGACGATAGCATCGTTCGGGCATGCACCGGCGCAGCTGCCGCAGCCAACGCAAGCGTCAGCGTCAATGACGTAAATGTCGCCTTCTGAAATAGCGCCCATGGGGCATTCGTTGATGCAGGTACCGCAAGCAACGCATTTGTCTGTGATTTTGTAAGCCATAATGTTTTGTTAATTTAAAGTTAGTTCAGTCTTTTTGAAGTTGCAAATATACTGGTTTGTTTGTTATCTGGGCAGAATTCCGCACAATTTAGAATTAGTCTAAAAAACGATATTAAAAAGATTTTCTTTTTATATTAGGTTGTACCAATTTAAAAGCGTACCTTTGCATCGCAAAAACGATACCAAACAAATCTCGAATATAAATTTTTTTAAACCCATTAGTTATGACAGGAAAAAGTAAAGTTGTAGCCCTTGAGCATGTCGTGATCCGCTTCGCGGGCGACTCGGGCGATGGTATGCAACTTACCGGAAATCTTTTCTCCGATTCGACGGCATTCGCCGGAAACGATTTCGCCACCTTCCCGGACTATCCCGCTGAGATCCGTCCCCCACAAGGCACCGTTGCCGGCGTGTCGGGCTTCCAAGTGCACTTCGGCCACAAGCCGATCCACTCCACCGGTGACCTCTGTGACGTCCTCGTGGCCATGAACCCAGCCTCCATCAAAGCCAACATGCGCTGGCTCCGCCCCGGCACCATCATCATCATCGACACCGACTCCATCACCGAGAAAGCACTGGAGAAGGCTGGCTATGAAGATGACCCCACCGTGGACGGCACCCTCGCCGACTACCAAGTGGTGAAAGCCCCGATTTCGGAACTCACCAAAGAGGCGCTGAAGGACTTCGGTATGGATAACAAGACCATGCTGAAATCAAAGAACATGTTTGCCCTCGGCATCGTGATGTACCTCTTCAACCGTGAACTCGACACCGTTTACGCCTACTTCGAGACCAAGTTCAAAGGCAAAGACCAAGTGATCAAGGCCAACCGCACCGTGCTCGACGCCGGTTACCACTATGCCGACACCTGGGAACTCTTCACCAATACCTATAAGGTGGAAGCCGCCGACCTCGAAAAGGGCAAGTACCGCAACATCACGGGTAACACCGCCGCCGCTTGGGGCCTTATGGCCGCTTCGGAGAAGTCGGGCCGCCCGTTGTTCCTCGGTTCGTATCCTATCACCCCTGCCACTGACATTCTGGCAGAGCTGACCAAATACAAGAACTTGAACGTGAAGGCCTATCAGGCTGAAGACGAAATCGCAGGCATCATGTCGTCCATCGGCGCTGCCTACACCGGCTGCCTCGCCGTCACCACCACCTCGGGTCCCGGCCTCTCGCTGAAGAGCGAAGCCATGGGCCTCGCCGTCATGACCGAGCTTCCGCTTGTCATCATCGACGTCCAGCGTGGCGGTCCGTCCACAGGTCTTCCCACCAAGTTCGAGCAGAGCGACCTGTTGCAGGCCCTCTACGGCCGTAATGGCGACGCTCCTTTGATCGTCATTGCCGCCCGCGGTTCTGCCCAATGCTTCTATGCTGCTTTTGAGGCCGCTCGTCTTGCCCTCGAGCACATGACTCCTGTCATTCTGCTCAGCGACGGCTCCCTCGGCAATGGCTCCGAAGTGTTCCGCATCCCCAAGATGGCCGACCTCCCGACCATTACGCCTCCTTTGGCCAAAGCCAACGATCCCGACTATATGCCGTTCCGCCGCGACGAGAAATGGCTCCGCCGCGAATGGGCTATCCCGGGCACGCCTGGCCTGCGTCACCGCGTAGGTGGCTTGGAGAAAGAGGACGGTAAGGGTAACCTTTCCACCAATCCTGAGAACCACCAGCGTATGACCGAACTCCGTGAGGAGAAAGTGATGCGCGTGGCCGACGACATCCCGCTGCAAGAGATCTACGGCGACAAGAACGCCGACCTCCTCGTCGTCAGCTGGGGTGGCACCTTCGGCGTGATCCGCACCGCCGTCGAGAACCTCATGGAACAAGGCAAGTCAATCGCTCATGCCCACTTCGACTACATCATGCCACTGCCTAAGAACACCGAAGAAGTGCTGCAAGGTCACAAGAAGATGGTGGTCTGCGAGATCAACCGCGGACAGTTCGCCAAGTACCTCCGCATGAACTTCCCGGAATACAAGTGTGAGCAATTTAATAAGGTGATGGGTCTGCCGTTCACCATCAACGAACTGGAGACTAAGTTTAACGACCTCTTAAAATAATACGACCATGGAAAATCAGAATATCGAACAAGAAGTCATACTGACTAAAGAGGATTTTGCAAGTGATCAGGTGGTGAAATGGTGCCCCGGCTGCGGTGACCATGCCATCTTGAAGGCCATGCAAGACGTATTTCCCAAGTTGGGCGTTAAGAAAGAAGACATCGTGGTGGTGTCCGGCATCGGATGCTCCTCGCGCTTCCCTTATTATATGAACACTTACGGCTTCCACAGCATCCACGGTCGTGCCGCTGCTTGCGCCACTGGCGTGAAGCTGGCCAACCCGAAGCTGAGCGTGTGGATGATCACTGGCGACGGTGACTGCACCGCCATCGGTGGTAACCACTTCATCCACGCCTGCCGCCGTAACATTGACATCAACCTGATCCTGTTCAATAACCGTATCTATGGTATGACCAAGGGTCAGTTCTCCCCCTGCACCTTCCGTGGCACCAAGACCAAGACCTCACCTCAGGGTACCTACGAGGATCCGTTTAATCCTGGTGAACTCGCCATCGGCGCCAAGGCGACCTTCTTCGCCCGTGGCGTGGATGTCAACCCCAAGGAACTCACAGAGATCTTCATGGAGTCGTATCACCATGACGGCATCGCCGTAACCGAGGTCCTGCAGAACTGCATGATCTTCTCCAATGGCGTGCATGAGAACATCACCGGCCGCGACGTCCGCGATGACATGCAGGTGAAGTGCGTCCATGGTCAGCCGCTGATCTTCGGCAAGAACCGTGACAAAGGCATCCGCCTGAACGGCAACCAACTCGAAGTGGTCACCATCGGCGAGAATGGCATCACCGAGAAGGACATCCTGGTCCACGACAAGACCATTGAGGACACCGGCCTCCACATGATGCTCGCCCACATGGCACCGCCTCATTTCCCGGTCGCCATCGGTGTCATCCGCGACGTGAAAGCCCCGACCTTTAACGACAGCCTTGATCAAGTCATCGCTAACGAGAAGGCTAACTCGAAGATCCACAGCATGGACGATCTGCTGAACAGCGGCTCCACATGGATGATTGAATAGTCAGCCGTTGTAGCCGCATCCCGTAGGGATGCTAGCTCTGTAGATAACGGATATCCTAACCATCAGCATCCGTAGGATGCTAGCTCTGTAGCACGGATGTCCACCATCCTTCATTAGAGCCTCGGCGGGCTTCGCCCGCCGAGGCTCTGTTATTAAGGGTTGTCACAGGCTACAGAGCTAACATCCGCCTTGGCGGATGTCTTTCAAGAACATTTCTTTTTTGTTTATTGGAAATAATATTGGGATTTTTTATTTTTGTCAACAAAAAGCTTTCCACTTTCCACTTTTAACTATCCACTTGATGAAAATTCCTTTCAAACCCGGAACCTTAATCTATCCTCTGCCAGCGGTAATGGTCACTTGCGGCGATTGCGAGGAGAATTATAATATCATCACCATTGGCTGGACTGGCACCATTTGCTCTGATCCGCCGATGTGCTACATCTCCGTGAGGAAAGAGCGTCATTCACATGACATTATCTTGAAAAATATGGAGTTTGTCATTAATCTGACCACGGAGGACTTGGCTGCGGCTACCGACTGGTGCGGTGTGCGCTCCGGTCGCGATTACAA
>JAILBC010000058.1 GCA_024681295.1 Bacteroidales bacterium | reverse complement strand
ACGCCTCGACTGGATGAGCGAGGAGACTAAAGCCAAAGCCCTCCATAAACTCGAATGCATCAACATGAAGATTGGCTATCCCGACAAATGGTTGGACTATGGCAAGCTTGAAGTCACGCCTGAATCCTATTTCCAAAACGTGCGCCGCGCCATCCGCTTCGAGAATGCGAGAGACATGGCCAAGATAGGCAAGTTTGTTGACATGGACGAATGGGATCTGTCTCCTCAAACGGTCAATGGTAATTACAGGCCTGACAAGAACCAAATCACGCTCACTGCGGCTGTCCTTCAGCCCCCGTTCTTCAATATGGATGCTGACGATGCCGTCAACTACGGAGCCATCGGACAAGCCATCGGCCATGAGATGACCCATGGCTTTGACAACGCGGGACGTATGTACGACGAGAGGGGCAACCTCAACAACTGGTGGACCGAAGAAGACGATGCGCGGTTCACCGAACGTACCAAACAATTCGTGAAACTGTTCGATGAGTTCGAACTGTGTGGCCGTCACATCAACGGAACGCTTACGCTCGATGAGAACATTGCTGATCTTGGTGGCCTCAATGTGGCTTGGGATGCCTACCAGATGACCGATGAAGCTAAAGCCAATAAAAGCATTGACGGCTTCACACCAGCCCAACGTTTCTTCATTAGCTACGCTACCGTCTGGCGCTGCAATATCCGTGACGAGGCTCTTGAACTCCAGATGAGGGAAGACCTGCACTCGCCGCACGAAGCCCGTGCCAACCGTGCCCTTGGATCGATGCCGCATTTCTATGAGGCCTTCGACATCCCTGAAGGAAGCAAAATGTATATTGCTCCTGAAGAAAGAGCTGCCATTTGGTAGAGAAGAGAAAAACAAGCTATTTTTTTACCATCAAGCCGTGGCTATTGAGCTGCGGCTTTTTTAATGGTGATGCCCCTCGCAATGATGGTGGCAGCTGGGGTCACCATAAACGATGGTGCCGTCGAGGAACATGGCCAGCACCTGCTCCACGGGAAGTTCGGGAGCGCCAGCATGGATGCGGATGCCTAACTGGATTTGCGGCAAAGATACTACATTTGATGAAACCGACGATACTATGGAATCCGCAACTCGGGCATTGGCTTGTCTTGCGGATTTTTCAGTATCTTTGCAGCAAAACAAGAGCCCGGTACAGTACCGAGCTCTTTTCTCTGGGGCCTAATTTAATGTTAAACCGTCCAACTTTTTGGGGTCACATCATGTTCAGCCGCTCTCTTTTTTTTATGCTAAGGAGCCGCCGAAGCGGACTCCCTAGGCTTTTATCAGTTCTCTGTGCTCATTTCTTTTTCTTCGACATTGCGTAAGCAGCGCCGAAGCCGATGAGCAGGAGTGCGCCACCGCCGAGGGGGGCGGGTTGGTTGGTATCTACATTGTGTTTAGGAAGGCCAGGTGTCAGGAGGCCGCCATCACGGTTGGAATAGTCGGTTTCCGGACCACGATTAAAGAGTCCTTGAGCGGAGGTCGCGAGGCCCATTCCGAGAACGATTGCGATTGTTAAAACAAGCTTTTTCATATTTGTTGGGTGTTTATTCGTTTATTGTTTCAGGGGCTTCATTATTCAACCACGATCTTTTGGGTCTTCACGTTGCTTCCTTGGATGAGTTGGAGCATATAGACACCGTTGCCGTTGAAGCTGACACGCTGGCTGCCGTTGATGTTCTGGGTGCTGATGATGCGACCGAGGACGTCGATGACTTGCAGGGTGGCGGCGCCTTCGTTGTTGATGACGAGGTCACCATCGTTGTAGTAGGCGAAGGTTTCGCTGTTGCTGCTGTTGCCAGTGGCGAACACCAGTTTAAAGCGGCTGGCGTAGTCGGTGTAGTTGGCGTTGAAGGTGTAGCTCGGGGTGTTGAGCAGGTCAACGTCGTTGCCGGTCATGTTGTCGATGAGGTGGAGATAGTTGAATTCCACGTTCTCGGTGTTGAAGCTGATGGTGTAGGTACCGTTCTTCTCAGCCTTGAAGTTGACGGGCATCTCGCCCATTTCGTCGGCGTAGACCACAGCGTAGTTGTTACCATCGACAGGCATGTAGAGCTTGCTGCTGTTGCGGAAGCTCATGTGCTTGAGGTTGTGACCCTGGCCGAAGCGGACGCGGGCTTGGTCAACGGTGTTGTTACCCTTGACCAAGTTGATGTTGATCATGCCGGTGCTCTTGCCAGCAGCGGGAGCCTCGGAAGAGAACTGGACCTTACCAGTGGCACTGTAGTTGATGAAAGCACCAGTGCAAGGAGCCAGAGGATCGCTTGACGTCAACAGAGTATAGGTGTTGCTATTGTTCATGGTATAGAAGTCGGCACTCAGAGCGTCGCCATTGTTATCAACGTAGCTGATGTAGGCATTGCAAGTGTAGGGGTTACCCAAGAGTGTCCAGCCGTTCCATTGGTCGGTGGATTCTGAATCATAAGTGTATTCTTTAGTTTGGGTGACATTGAGGTTCTTCTTCGCAGTGCCTATGAATTCCAGAGACTTGTTTTCTTCGTTGGCGTAGAGGTAACCCATGCCATCCTGCAAGCCTTCAATATTGTTATCCGAAGTGAACAGAGCGTGACTGCTGCTTGATTCATAGTTAATCCATTCAAGTTCTTGAGTGGGATCGAAACCATAGAGGTCATAGTTGCCTTCGGTTGCATGAAGCACACGGCTCCAGTTAGTCTCAGAGGTCAATTGTGTGATGCCGCCGAATGGGCTTGCGATGAAGTAGTAGTGATCTTTATCATTTTCATTTCCAGCACCATATCCAGCGATGTTCTTCTTCATTGTCACCTTCAAGGTGGCAGAACCATGCTTCAGCTGGCCGCCATCCTCGATAGTGATGGAGCCGCCCGTTTCGATAGTGGCTTTCTTGGCTAATGCTACGACATTGGCAGGAATGGTGACAGGAGCGGCGATGGCCACTTCGTCAGTAATGGCGGGAACGCCAGCCGGGAACCAGTTGTTGGCCACATTCCAGTTACCTTCGGTGACAAAGGTCTTGAAGCCTTCGGCGATGGTGGAGAAGGATGAAGAGGCCCAGTTGCTCGGATCCGAATAACCGTTGCAAATGCCTTTCACTCGCCAATCGTAAAGAGTGTTGGCGGTCAGGCCAGTGAGGTCGTGTGATGTTGTTGCAGCCGGAATTTCGGCAGACCATGCGCCTTCAGACACAGGTGCGTATGACTGGGTGGCGACAAACACGCCAAAGTTCTCCTCATGGAATCCTTGAGAATCCAAACCTAGTGCATAGAGAGTCAGTGTGCCGCCCAACGTGACATTGGGGATGATGAGCCAGTTGTCTGGCGTCAAGGCACTATAGGTGTCGTTCGAATAACTTTCAGAATATGCACAATTTCCGTTAGCGAGGTCACTGGAAGTAGATCCCCATACATAACCATCACCGTCGTAGTCAATGTTGTCCCATGTTGAAGGGATTCCGTTATCAAAGCCTTCGGTCAATACAGTTGTACCATTGGCATCAGTTACTTCGATATCGTCAATTGCCAATATGAACATATCGGACACTGCATAGTGGCGGATGGCGATATAACCCGTTTGTCCGGCATAATCACTTAAATCGAAAGAATACGGGGTTAATTCGTGAGTAGTGATAATGTCTTCACCTACTTGCTGCCAAACGTTCATGTTCATAATGGGTTGGGCAGCCACTCTGTATTGCAGCACGTAGCTGTCGTTGCTACCATCCCAGCTCAGATGGGCGGTAGTGGTGCCAACTTGGCTGGCTTG
>JAILBC010000148.1 GCA_024681295.1 Bacteroidales bacterium | reverse complement strand
TGTCTACCACCGCGAGGCGGGCTGGAACGGTGGCGAGGCCATCGCTTTCAGCCGCAGGTTCATGCGCATCAACAAGATGTTTGAGGACAAGGCCGACAAAGCCGACATCAAAGCCGCTGCCGAGAAGATGCAACCTGCCGTTGAGACCTTCTTCAAGGACTACAGCATGCCTCTTGACCAAGATGTGACTGCCGCCTTGCTGGCGTTGTTCTACAAGAACAACCAGGCTAACCTGATGCCGAGCGAGATTCTCCGTATCGGTATGGAGAACGATGGCGATTTCACCGAATATGTGGCTAAAGCCTTCGAGAAATCCATCTTCACCGACCAAGCCCGTTTGGAGAAGTGGGTGCAGAAACCCAAAGCTCTTGATAAAGACCCGATTTTTGCCCTCGCGATGAACATCATTGAGTCCTACCAGACTCTATATGCCCGGTATGAGGAAGCCCAAAACCTCGGCAACCAAGGCGAGCGCCTCTACATGAAGGGCCTGATGGAGATGCAGAGCGACCGCAATTTCTATCCCGATGCCAACTTCACCATGCGTCTGACCTACGGCACCGTGGAACCTTACAAGGCCGCTGATGCCGTCAACTACAACTACTACACTACCATGGACGGCGTGATGGCCAAGTACGTGCCTGGCAACTGGGAGTTCGACATCCCGCAGGATGTGCGCGACCTCGTGGCCAAGAAGGACTATGGCCGTTATGCCAACGAAAACGGTGAGTTGGTCGTCAACTTCATCACCACCAACGACATCACGGGTGGCAACTCGGGTAGTCCCGTCATCGACGGCGAGGGCAACCTCATCGGCCTGGCCTTCGACGGCAACTGGGAGGCCATGAGTGGCGATCTCAGCTTCGAGAACAAGGTGCAGCGCACCATCTGCATGGATGCCCGCTACCTGCTGTGGTGCATCGAGAAGGTAGGTAAGTGTGACAACATCATCAAGGAGTTGGTGATTAAATGAGATGATTGACAGAGGACGGAAGACGGAGGACAAAGGACGGCCCTTAAGTCCCCAGTCCTCACTCCCCAGTCCTCAGTCCTAAGTCCTAGGTCCTCAGTCCCCAGTCCCATTATGAGCCGAGGTTTCATCAAAGAAGGCGATCAGGAAGAGATTCCGAGGGTGCCGATGCGGGCGTATTTGCCCGAAGGCGTGCCCAACTATGTCACGAAGGAAGGGCTTAATGCACTCAAAGAGGAGTTGAAGGAACTTGAGGCAGAGCGCATCAAGGCGGGCGACAACTACATCATGGTCAACTTCATCGATGCTTCGATTAAAATGCTCGTTGACCGTATCAACAGTGCTGTGGAGGTCGACCTATCCAAATCCAACAAGGAGACGGTGAGCTTTGGGGCATGGGTGCGCTACAATGGTCGAGTGGTTCGGATTGTGGGTGTGGATGAAGCCGATGTGAACAACGGTCTCATCTCGTTCATTTCACCTGTTGCCAAGATGTTGATAGGGAAGAAGGCAGGTGATGTCATCGAGTTGAAAGGCTCGGAAAAGATAACTGTTGAGGAGGTGTCGTTTGAGCCGATGGAACTTACTCGGATTATTAATGACAAGCCTGCTAAGACCTTGCCCCCAACAGAAAAGCGTCCTCGCAGAATCATCGAAGAACAACCCGAGCCGACGACACAGGCACAGCCGATTGAAGAATATGTGGCCGTTGCCTCGCCCACTAAAGCAGAAGGCCCACTCCGATTTGAGCCTGAAATGAATGCCACCGAATTCCTGCCCATTGTCAACGAGCGGGGCAATATTTTGGGACGGGCTATGTATGTGGAGTTGCATAATGGCAACAAGATGTTGCACCCTGTCGCACATCTGCATGTCATTAATGGCAAAGGAGAGACCACGAGGCGTTATTGGTGGCATGTGGCGTTTGGCGACACTCCAGAGAAAACACTCAAACGGAAGATGGAGGAAACGCTAGGACTTTCGGGAGTAAACCCGAAGTTGAAGCGGCAATATATCAGGGAAGCCAAGACCGAGAAGGAGTTGGTTTATGTTTTTACGGTTGTTTCTGAAGAGGATTTGCCCATTACTCCAGAAGGAAAAGAGTATTTTGAGGTTTTTGAAAGAGATTAGTATCCGTAATTATTACAAGCCCGACATTGCATATCGGGGTGTATGGGGGTCGTCCCTTCGGGGCTATAAAAAAGTCGGGAAAGCGTTTGGCACTCCCGACTTTTTGTTGAAAATGATTTGTCCTTTTACCACTCGATGCCGATTCTCAACGATACACTCGACGGGTTGACGGTCTTGTTCACGCGGTGGCCTTCCCACTCGCCATATTCGTTTTGGTAATCTTCCCAAACGCTGTAGTTCATCTTGTCATAATAGGTGGCGGCCACCATCATGCTGATGGCGAAGTCGCGCTTGGAGGCAAAACGCACGCCGAAGGCGAAGTCGCCGTAG
>JAILBC010000142.1 GCA_024681295.1 Bacteroidales bacterium | reverse complement strand
ACGGAATTCAATGTTGTGGAAATTGGGGATGATCTCCCCTATCGGTTCCTGAACGTCAGCAAGCAAAGACTCAAAGTCACCGAAGGAAATACCTGCGTCGTAGGCCGACTGTGGGGTCACGGCCTCTTGGGTCACACTGTCAGTAATGAAGTCCATCACACGCCAATACTCCTCTCCCACTTTCACGTAGGTCTTGCCCGTGTCGGCCTTCACAAAATGCAATACCCGACGGTCGATGTCAGGCACCCCTGCTGCCTCATATTTCTTACGGATGTGGTGGGTCACAATCTCAATGTTACGCTGAAGCATCTCCACATCGGTGAAGACCTTGTCGTTGATGTGCTGGAGCACATACTTGGGTTGCTCCTGCCCTTTTTCCATGATTTTATAGGTGTCGTTGATCAAGCCGTTGCCCAAAGGCTGGATAGCGACAATCTCAGAGGGATTGACGAAACGTGAAGCGATGGTAATAAGAAGATTGTTGTCGTGCATAGTTTTGTTGTTTTTGACAAAGATACGAATCTTTTCTTAAATTTGCCTGTCAAACCTCTAAAACTATCGCTATGAAAACAAAACTTTTCGCTTTGATTCTCGTCGTGGCTAGCCTCTTCTCGGCCTGCACCCCGAAGGTCCAGGAAGACCGCCACGGCAACTATGTCATCAAAGATAACACCATCGTCTTCGACGAGCCCCAGCGCCAGGAAGGCCAGAAGAGCGTCCTGCAGTTCGCCGTCGACCCCATCGAGAACGTCCGCATCGGCTTCATCGGTCTGGGCATGCGCGGCCCGGATGCCGTAGACCGCATGACCTATATCGATGGTGTGACCGTGATCGCCCTGTGCGACATCGAGCCTGACCGTGTGGAAAAGGTCCAGACTGACATCCTGGAAACCAAGGGCCTCCCCCGCGCCGCCGCCTACACTGGCCGCGAAGGATGGAAAGAGCTCTGCGAGCGCGACGACATCGACTTGGTGTACATCTGCACCAACTGGCAGACCCACGTCGAGATGGCGGTCTACGCCATGCAACACGGCAAGCACGTGGCTGTGGAAGTGCCTGCCGCCACCTCCCTCGAGGACTGCTGGAAGCTGGTCGACGTGGCCGAGCAGACCCAGCGCCACTGCATGATGCTCGAAAACTGCTGCTACGATTTCTTCGAACTGACGGCCCTGAACATGGCCCAGCAAGGCATGTTCGGTGAACTGGTCCACGGTGAAGGTGCCTATATCCATAACCTGGAGCCTTACTGGCGCGACTATTACGAGAATTGGCGTTTGGAGTTCAACCAGAGCCATACGGGTGACGTCTACCCCACCCACGGCCTCGGACCCCTCTGCCAGGCTTTTAACATCCACCGCGGCGACCGCATGAAGACCCTCGTCTCGATGATGACGCCTTCCTACAACGGCAAGAAGATCGCCAAGGAGATGATGGGCGTGGATGACTTCGCCAATGGCGACATGACCACCACCATGATCCAGACCGAGAAGGGCAAGACCCTGCTTATCGAGCATGATGTCTATACTTACCGTCCCTACAACCGTCTGTACCAACTCACGGGCACCGATGGCTTCGCCAACAAGTATCCCATCGAAGGCTTCACGGTGCTTGAGGACAAGTTCCCGGCCGGTTTCCTCGCTGAGGGCCAGAAGCTGAATCCCCATGGCTTCGTGCCTTCCGAGGTGCGTGACAAGATCATGCAGGAGTACCTCCACCCCATCGCAGTTGAGATTGAGGAAAAGGCCAAGGAGGTGGGTGGTCATGGTGGCATGGACTTCGTGATGGACTACCGTCTGATCTACTGCCTGCAAAACGGTTTGCCGCTGGACCAGGACGTGTATGATGCCGCTGAGTGGTCCTGCTTAGGCGAGCTCACTGCGGCCTCCATCGCCAATGGAGGCATGCCGGTGGCCATGCCCGACTTCACCCGAGGGGATTGGGACAAGGTCCAAGGGTACAAGCACGCAGTGAAATAAAAGAAAAGCCGCTCAAATGAGCGGCTTTTTTATTGGATAACGATTTTCTGGGTCCTCACATTCTCTCCGGAAATTAATTGCAACACATAAACCCCAGGGGCCATGCCGTTTGTAGAGACGCCATAATATGACGTCTCTACATTTGTAATAACGCGCCCCATCATATCGATGATTTGCAGGGTTCCCTCCCCTAGCACGACGATCTCGCCGTTGCTGATAAACGCAAAGTCCTCTTGGTTGTCAAGGTTGTCGTCGTTTTTCACAAACACTAGCTTGAAGCGTGATGCATAGTCTGAAATCCTCCCCTCAAAACTATATGAAGGTGTGGCGAGCAGGTCGATGTCGGTACCTGTGATATGATCAATGAGATGCAGGTAAGCCATGCTAACCGCTTCGGGATTCACCGTAATGGTATAGGTTCCGTTCTTGGTGGCTTTGAAACTCACGGGTACTTCACCGCGTTTCTCGACAGAAGCGATGGCGTAATCTTCATATCCTTGCGGGATATACAGTTTGGCGTGGCTCTCGTTGAACACGAACTTCTCGAGTTGCGATCCTTCGTTGAAGCTCACGATGGCCTTGTCCTGAACGGCGTCGCTGCGCACGTTGGTCTGGGTGAGTGTCAGTTGCAGGCTTCCGTTGTTGGGGGCGGCCAGCGAAGGTGCTTCTCTGGTGAAGGTGACGGTTTCGTTGTCGCCTGAGGCTTCCACCACAACGCCAGTGAATATAGGGATAGGATTATTGATGTAATCCGTGACCGCTTCGATGTCGGTGCCGGCAGCGTTCATCTTGTAATAAGGTCTGTCGATGTATGCATCGACAAAGAACGGGTTGCCTACGAGGTTGTAGCCTTGACTGATATTGACGGTCTTGGTATCACCTTCGTATGTGTTGCCGATGAACTTGATTGTTGTATTTACTGCTGTGGCATAAAGATAACCTTTTCCGTTTTCAAGTACGAAGCCATTTTGATGGGCTTTGAAGTTCTCCCAAGTGGTGTTGTTGAGACGATAAAGGTCATAATACATGGAGTTGACATACGGCATGTCGTTTTCAGAATAAACGAGGCCGTTCACATCGGTAGGTGTGATATTTTCGACAATGGGTGAAGCGATGAAATTCCATCCGTCGATAGG
>JAILBC010000052.1 GCA_024681295.1 Bacteroidales bacterium | reverse complement strand
TATTGTGAACGCGGTCGCGAGTGGGAAAGGTTAGTCAACATGGAGTTTTACGAGCCTGATAACCGCGGCATCAACCAGCTCTGCGGATTGCGCACCCACGGCGGCGCCTCGCGGTGGTACCAGCAGAAAGGCATGAGGCTTTATGCCCGCGAGGACTATGGAAAAAAGAAATTCAGCCATCGGTTTTTCGAGTCGACCACGGTGGAGAAGTTCAAGCGCCTCAACCTGCATCCTTTCCGTTGCAGCAACTGGCTGCAGACCGGAGGACAGGAGCATCTTGCGGAGACCGTGGCCGCCACGCTCGACATCGACGCGATGGCAGTGCGGCAGACCGTGGTCTTCATCAACGGTGAATATTGGGGCCTTTACACTTTGGAGGAGTCGCCCGACGAGCATTACGTCGAAGACCATTACGGCTACGACTCCGACCAAGTCAACGTCCTGAAATATTGGGGCGTCACCCAGAATGGTGACGGGACCGACTGGTGGGGCTTCTACACTTGGATCAACACAGCCGACTTGAGTCAGCCTGAACAAGCGGAGCATGCCTATTCACGTCTCGATATGCCCAGTTTCATCGATTACATGCTCTTCGAGATCTACACTGCCAACCTCGACTGGCCGCAGAACAACGTGTTGCAATGGCAAGCCGAGGCTGGAACGCCCTTCAGATGGCTGTTCTACGACGGTGATGGCTGCTTCACCCGTCCCTACTACAACGCCTTCGAGAACGCCACCCACCAAGGAGGCAACAGCAGGGTGTTCAACCATTTCCTTGAAAACAAAGACTTCCGATACAGTTTCTATCAGCGTTACGTGGAGCTGCTGAGTTCCGCTTTCAGCGTCCCCTATCTACAATCAGTACTGGAAGACTATCGCCAAATGGTTGAAGGCGAGATTGTCTCACAATCCGAGCGCTTCGGGTTCCCAGAGAGCCTTCAACGCTGGAACGACGACCTAGAAAAGACGATGGAATTTTTCCGTACTCGCAACGACTATTTCCAGCAGGAAATCATGGCTTTCATCTCCGTCGAAGACACCCTTGCCACTTCCTTCATCTGCGCTCCCAATCCGTCGACGGGCTCTTTTAGAATCATCATACATTCGAATGACAACGCCATAATACCCTTGGTTATCTATGATATGACCGGACGATTGGTTTACACGAAAGACCTTTACGTCTTTGCTTCGGAGAACGTCATTCCAGTACAGACGGGGCTTTCAGCAGGGATTTATATGGTTAGAATCGGTAACCTTACAAGCCGAATAATTATTACCAAATAATTTTTTTTCAAAAAAAATCACTTTTTTCTTGACACCAATGTTTTTTGTTGTAATTTTGCAGTGTACTAATTCACTAGAACACTAATCAAATGTACGGCTGCCACAGTGTGACAGCCCTACCAAAAAAAACTAGTTAACATGATTGAAATCAAGAACTTAGACTTCGGTTACAAGAACCAACCGGTCTTCAAGAACATCAGCCTGAACTTTGAAAAAGGCAACATTTACGGACTTTTGGGTGAAAACGGCGTGGGCAAGACCACCCTGTTGAAGCTCATTAGCGGACTGCAAAAACCCACCGCCGGCGAATGCCTGGTGGACGAGGTCGCTCCCTTCAAGCGTTGGCCCGAGACTCTTCAGAAGATCTACTTCATCTCTGAGGATTTCGCCATCCCGGATGGAACTCCTATTAATAATATAAAAGAGCTCGCTCCCTTCTACCCTAACTGCGACGAGGCCCAATTCATGGAGCTTTGCAAGGAGATGGAAGTGGATCCCACCCGCAAATTCGGAGAGCTCTCCTTCGGTCAGCAGAAGAAATGCTTGATCGCCACTGCCCTAGCCCTGAACACCGACTACCTGCTCCTGGACGAGCCCACCAATGGCCTGGACATCCCCTCCAAGACCCTTTTCCGTCAGGTCATCGCCAAGCACGCCAATGAGAACCGCACCATCATCATCTCCACCCACCAGGTGAAGGATGTGGAGAACCTGATTGATCCCATCATCATCCTCGACCACGACGAGGTGCTGCTGAAGGCTACCTTCCGTGCCATCACCGACAAACTCTATTTCGACTATGGCACTGAGAAAGACGACACCGCACTCTACAGCGAGATGATCCCCGGCGGCTATGTCAACGTGACCCGCAACCCCGAGGGAGTCGACAGCAAGGTCAGCGTGGAGATTCTCTTCAACACCGTGATGAAGAACAAGGAAACCATCAAGCAACTCTTTGGATAAGAAAGGGCATTGGTCATGAATAACAACTTTGACTTAAAACGTTTCGGTCAGGTCGTTGCCGAGGATTGGAAGCTCTACCTCCGTCGGTTCGGCATCACCTTGATTGTATGGACCAGCCTTCCCATCCTACTTTGGATCACCTCCTTGGTGTTTGATGTTGTGATCGACCCCGGGACACGTGCCGGTTTCATCGCCGCTTTCATCATCGCTACGGTGATGACCGTTCCCGCCAACATGTACGGCAAAGCCAACCTGTCGCGTGAAGGTGTCAGTTTCGCCATGCTGCCAGCCACCAATTCTGAGAAGTTCTTGAGCATGGTGCTCTATTGTTCCATTATCACCCCCCTCTTTTGCGGTCTTGGCGCTTGGGCGGTTGACTCACTTCTGACCCTTCTCCCCTTTGGTGGTTTCAAGGAATTTGTCATCCCTTTCTCAATGGATCACCTTTTCCATAATCTTCTTTTTGCGGCCATGCTTTTCCTCACTGAATCAGCCCTCTTCATGCTGGGCAACATGATCTTCAAGAAACGCAAGACCGGCAAGACCTTCGCTTGGATTCTCCTGATCCTCTTCGTTTTGACACTGATTATCCAGATTGATTTCATTTGGAATGGTCTGGAATACCTCGCGAACCAGATCCCGACCCCAATTGCCGCCTATTGGTTTGGCATCGCTTTCCTGCTTGTCCTCACCACCTGCCTCAATTTGTTTACCTATCGTAGAATCAAGAACCAAAAATATTAATATATATGAATAACACATTCGATCTCCACCGTTTCGGGAATCTCCTTGCTTTCGATGGCAAGAGATACTTCCGCAACTTCGGCCTCACCCTCGCCATTCTATGCGGCATTCCCCTCGTGGGTTGGCTCCTCACATTGATCTTTGGATTCACCATGCCCACCCTGCCCCGTTGGATAACCATGTATATCCTCGTGATGTTGGGCATCATTCTGGTCCCCGCCAAGGCTTTCGGCGACATCAATCTCTCCCGTGAGGGAGTACGTTTCGCCATGCTGCCTGTCTCCAATCTGGAGAAGTTTTTCAGCTACTTACTCTTCTGTCTTCTGACCCCTGTAGTCATCCTCCTCGCTTCTTGGGGCATCGACTCCTTGTTGACGCTGCTTCCCTTTGGAGGATTCACACATTACATCAGGAGCTTGGGATTCGGGAATGTTATGAATGATTTCTTCGTCGAGATCAGCGAAATGGCTGGTGAAGACATCACTGACGCAGAAGGTTTCGATGTGCTTATGAACATGTTCGGTTCGGGTTATACCTACAGCTTCATCATCGGAATCATCTTCAACGTGGGTGTCTTTATGTTTGGCAACCTGTTGTTCAAGACCCATAAGACCGCCAAGACTTTGGGATGCCTGATCGGTATCTCCTATGTCATTTCCATGATCAGGCAGCTTATCTTTATCACCATGGGCAAATCCGTCTTCATGAATCCAGAAACGATCAACGACATCAGCACCATCGCCGATCTCACCACCAGCACGATCATGTTCAACAATATCTTTGAAACCATTCTTACCCTCGGCCTATACATCGGCCTCTTCTATAAACTCAAAACTCAAAAATATTAAACCATGGAATTCAACGCACATAAACCTATTTATCTGCAAATCTGCGACCAACTTTATGGCCAGATCCTGAGCGGTGAGCTCAAGGCCGACGACCGACTCCTGTCGGTACGCGACCTAGGCATCGAACTCGGTGTGAACCCCAACACCATCATGCGTTCCTACGAGACCATGACGGCATCGGGCATCATCTACAACAAACGCGGTATCGGCTATTTTGTGGCCGAAAACGCCAAGGACTTGGTCCTCAATGAGATGAAAAACGAATTCATCAACAACGAGTTGCCACAAGTCGTCAAAAAGATGAAGCTCCTGGGCATCAGCATGGACGAAATTAATAATTTGTATAAATAAATTCAATATGAACGAAATACTAAGCGTAGAGAGCTTGACCAAGACTTTCAAGCTCTCACGCAAACAACAGAAGATAGAGCGCACCGACCGCAAGAAGATTGTAGCGGTCGACCACCTCTCGTTCACCGCAAACAAAGGTGAAATCTTCGGTCTGCTGGGCCCCAATGGTGCCGGCAAGACCACCACACTGCGCATGCTGAGCACTTTGATCCACCCTGACAGCGGCGACGCCATTCTGGACGGTTGCAGCGTGGTGAAGCAGCCAGAAGAGGTACGCGGCAAGATCGGATTCCTCACTTCAGAACTGAAGTTGGAAGACTTCTTCACCCCAAATTACCTGTTCGACTTTTTCAGCCAACTGCATCACGTGGACGAGACCACCTGCTTGAAACGCAAACAGCAGATGTTCAGCCGTTTCGGCATTGACAAGTTCGCCGAGGTGAAAGTAGCCAATCTCTCCACAGGCATGAAGCAGAAACTCTCGCTGGTCATCTCGCTGGTGCACGACCCCGACATCATCATCTTCGACGAGCCCACCAACGGCCTCGATGTATTGACGGCACGTACTGTTACCGACTACTTGCAGGAACTGCGCAACGAAGGCAAGACCATCATCCTCAGCACCCACATCTTCAGTCTGGTGGAACGCCTTTGCGACCGCGTAGGCGTCATCATCGACGGACGCATGATCAGCTGCGGCACCCTTGAGGAAGTATGTAATGGAATGACTCTCGAGGACCGTTTCTTCGAGATTTACAAAGAAGTGAAAGGAGGCCAAGAATGAAAATGGAAAACGGAAAACGGAAAGTGGAAAACAACACTTGGACTATTATTAAGAAAGAATTCGCCCGTTTCTTCGGTGATAAGCAACTGTTATTCACCACGGTCATCATGCCGGGTTTGCTCATCTATATCATCTATAGCCTTATGGGTAGTGGAATTGCTAAGATGGAAACCGAGGGCGCCGATGAGCAGGTCATCGTGCAGGTGGAGAACCTGCCACAAAGCATAGCCCCTCTGATGGAAGAGATCCCTTCCACCACCATAGTGGAGATGCCTGTCCTGCCGGGCGATATTGAAAACCTGGAAAGCAAGGACTTCAACGGAGTGCTGGTACGTTTCCCCGAAGGGTTCGACACCTTGGTGGCTACCTACAATCCCCAAAGCGGTGAGGCAGCACCCAATGTGGAGATCTTCTACAACTCGGCCAACAATGCCTCCTCTCGTGTGTACCACATGTTGACAGGCACCCTCTCGGCCTACGAAGACCAGTTGAGCAACCGTTTCGACATCAACCGTGCCGACACGGAGGAAGCCCAATTCGACATGGCTAGCAGCGATGATGTGTTGGGGAGCATCCTCTCCAAGCTCATTCCGATGCTCATCCTGATGCTCCTCTTCAGCGGCGTGATGGCCATCGCCCCCAGTTCTATCGCTGGCG
>JAILBC010000096.1 GCA_024681295.1 Bacteroidales bacterium | reverse complement strand
ATAGCTTCCTGCAACAGTTCATCACTCACCTCGAGGGTAGCGTCATGACCCGCCATCAAAGCATCGACACGCTGCTGGTTCAAATCAAAGCCTACCGTGGGATATTTGGTCGAAAACAATCTAGCCAACGGCAAACCGACGTAACCAAGCCCAATAACAGCTATTTTTGTTTCTTTCATAAATTTCAAAAATTTCTGCAAATTTATAAAAAAATTCATCAACTCAACCATACCACTAAAATATTTTCTCATTCTGTCTTCTGTCTTCCGTCTCCTTTCTTCTTTTTTTCTTATCTTTGCCGCTTCATGAGTGAATTCTCCAGCATATTATTGGAAAACGCCGTCGAGGCGCTGTCGAAACTGCCGGGCATCGGCAAGAAGACGGCCCTTCGGCTGGCATTGCACCTCCTCAATGAAGAGTCCATGGAAACGGAACAACTGGCCGACGCACTGCTCAAGATGAAACATAACATCATGCTCTGTGAGCGTTGCCACAACATCTCCGACACCAAGGTGTGCGCCATCTGCGGCAACCCGCGACGAGACGAGAACACCCTCTGCGTGGTGGCCGACATGCGCGACGTGCTGGCCATCGAACATACCGCCGCCTACAACGGCCTCTACCATGTGCTGGGCGGGGTGATCAGCCCCATCGAAGGCATCGGTCCCAATGACCTCCAGATCGAAGACCTTGTGCAAAGGACTCAACGCGAGGACATCCACGAGATCATCCTCGCCCTGCCAGCAACCATCGAGGGAGACACCACCAATTTCTACATCTACCGGCAACTGAAAGACTTCAAAGGCAAGGTCACCGTCATTGCTCAAGGCATCGCAGTGGGCGACGCACTGGAATATGTAGATGAAATAACATTAGGAAGATCAATATTGAATAGGACAAATTTTAATAAAGAATAAGAATCACCCCACGGGGTGCCAGATCGGTAGAAGAAGAACGAATAATAATAAGCACCCCATCGGGGTGCGACATCGGTAAATGAGAGACGAAGAGAATATATGGAATAACGATAACGATGATGATGATGACATCACTCAGGAGGCCGTCACAAGGTTCGAGGCGATGCTGGAACAACAGCGTCCCACCTACTTCGACGCGGAGGAGTTTGAGTTGATCATCGACTATTACATGGAGAAAAACGACCTCCAACACTCACGCGAGGCCGTCGACCTGGCCATGGAGCAACACCCGGACGACACCTGCCTCCGCATCAAGAACGCCCGTCAGTTCCTAGTGGAAAACAACCCGCAGAAAGCCCTCGACCTGATGTTCCAGATCGACGGCAGCGAGGACGAAGAGGACTACTACCTCACTTTGGGCTCGTGCTACGCCGCTCTGGGCAAGCACCAGCAGTCCATCGACAGCTACACCCGTGCGATGCGCTATTACGAGGAGGACGAACGCGGCGAGCTCTACCATGCCATCGGCTACGAATACCAGTGCCTCAGCCTCTACAGCAAGGCCATCGAATACTATAAGAAGTCGCTGAGTTTCCCGGAACTCATCAACTGCTACATCACCACCGGCAAGACCCAAGAAGCCATCGCCTACTTCAACCAACGCATCGAGGAACACCCCGCCGAGACCGAGTCGTGGTCGGCCCTGGGCGACATCTACCGCCGCCTCGACCGACTCGAGGACGCCATCGAGATGTACGAATACGTCCTCGCCATCGACCCCACCCACCTGTGGGCCAACATGCACCTCGCCAACTCGTACTACGACCTCGACCGCTTCCAAGAAGCCATCGACTCGCTCCACGAAGCCATCGACCACGGCGTCGACACTTCGATGATCCATGCCTCGCTGGGCGACTGCCACTATCGTAAAGGGGAGTTCATCGACGCCAAGAACGAGTACAACCAAGCCCTGAAACGCAACGAATACCTTACCGAGGCCTGGTCGGGGCTGGGCTACGTGTACAGCGACACGGGCAACAGCTCCAAGGCCATCCGCTTCTTCGAGAAAGCCTACCGCCTGGAGCCTTTCAATGACGACCACCTGTACAACTTGGCTGCGGAACACCATAAAATCAACGAGAACGAGAAAGCCCTGGAGTACCTTCTGGAGATTGAGCAGCAGCAGCCCAACGACCCGGACCTCTACTTCTTCCTCGGCGACCTGCTGGCCGACATGAACCGCGTGGACGAAGCCATCTGCTACCTCAAGATCGGTCTGGAACGCACCGAGAACGAGCCAACCCTGCTCTACCTCCTCGCCTACCTTTATTTAGAGAGAGGGGATAAACAGACCGCCCTCGGCTACCTCGAAGAAGCGCTGAAAGCCTATCCTGAATATTATAAAGATTTTATTGAATATAATCCTGAGTTGATTTCCAATGATATCGATGTCATGGAATTAATTGATCAATACAAATGAAAAACTACTTATACGTATTCTTAATAGCTATGGTTCCTCTAATTGAACTTAGAGGCGCCATCCCCGTTGCCTACGGCATCAAAGCCGCCATGGCCAACCCTGAGGAGTTCAACCTCCTGTGGGCTTACATCGTAATCGCCCTCGGCAACATGCTGCCGGTGCCTTTCATCTTTTTCTTCGCCCGTCGCGTGCTCGAGTGGGGCAAGGACAAGAAGGTCATCGGGAGGTTCTTCACCTGGTGCCTCGAGAAAGGCCACAAGGGCGGCGAGAAGTTGCAGGCCAAGGCTGGGCGCGGCCTCTATGTGGCCCTGCTGCTATTTGTGGGCATTCCATTGCCCGGTACTGGTGCCTGGACCGGCACCTTGGCTGCGAGTTTCCTCGACATGGACTTCAAGAAGAGCATGTTGGCGGTAATCGGGGGCGTCGCCCTGGCTGGCATCATCGTCGGTGTTTTGTGCACCCTTGGCTTTGGCGCAATTTTCGGGATAAATTAACTTTCCACTTTCCACTCTCCACTTTCCACTTTGAAACACTACGGGCTCATCGGTCATCCGTTAGGACATTCCTTTTCAAAGGATTACTTCACCGAGAAGTTCCGCCGAGAAGGCCTAGATTGCGAGTACGAGAACTACGACCTGCCGTCATTGCGTATTCCAAAATTATGCGGATTCAACGTAACCATCCCCTACAAGGAATCCATCATCCCCTATTTGGATGAACTCGACCCCGTCGCCGCGGAGGTCGGCGCGGTGAACACCGTGAAAGTCCTGGATGATGGTAGAATGATTGGGTATAATACGGATGTAATTGGTTTGAACGCCATAATCCCCAGGGCGTTGCCCTGGGCTGATGGGAAAATGCCCCTGCGGGGCGCCCTTGTTCTTGGCACTGGTGGCGCCTCAAAGGCCGTTCAATACATATTAAGAAAAAACAATATCCCCTACAAAACAGTAAGTCGTTCCAAAGAAAAAGGCGATCTCACCTATCAAGACCTCACCCCTGAGGTCATCCAGTCGCACCTATTAATAATCAACGCCACCCCGGTGGGCATGACCCCGATCATCAACGAGGCCCCCAACATCCCCTACGAGGTTATTACCTCGCAGCACACCTTATTCGATTTGATTTATAATCCCGAAGAAACAATATTCCTCAAGCACGGCCGCGAACACGGCGCCACCACCATCAATGGCCTTGCCATGCTCCACGCCCAGGCTGAAGCTTCGTGGCGTATCTGGAGACGTGCCGAAGGCACGTTATTTCAGTAACCCCGCACAAGCGAAGCGCAGTGTGGGGATTAGGACGACATACAACACCTAAAGCGTGCTGGAAGCACGCTACAACAACTATCTTAGTAGCGTGTCTTCGACACGCCACAGACTGTCTATAGCTTTCACCCCACACTACGTGTGGGGTTATTAAAATGGTGTGCCTTCGGCACACATTTAGAGAACCAGTGCCATTGTGGAATAAAACTCAATACCGATTCTTCTTCTCTTCTTTTTGAATCGCTCTATTGAGCTTGGTGAGGTCTTCGCCGAAGATATACGTCAGGCGTAGAGAAATCTGGTTGTTATACTGCTGACGTACCTTATATTCAAGGTATGGCGTATATTCCTCGTAAAGACGAATACGAATGGGAGCAAGTGAGTATTGGTAACGTAACTGTGCGTGAAGGCCCTGCCAAATGCGGATACGGAAATCAGCGCAGATGCTGTAGTCGCTCTTGCTATAGGAATTGGAGTTTTGAATAAAAAGGGTCGGAGGATTCTGGCTCTCGTCGTAAAGCTCAGGAACTTCAAGGTCATCGGTGATCGTAATTTGGGTCACATCGATGCCGTCGATGCCGTTGAATCCGTCGCGCCAACGGAGTCTGCCATTGCCTAAACCGATGCCGGTCTCCAGGTTATTGATCTTCTCACTGAGTCTCACCAAACGGCCATAACTCAGGCCAAGACCCACGGAATAACGGTGCTTGTCGGTGAGATAGACCATCAAAGGGATCTCTACATAATTGAGTTTCAGGTCGTAAAGCCCGTAAAACGAGCCGCTGTTGTACTTCATGGTATCGGCACGAAGGGCACCCTTGGGATTGTAAAGCAGCTCGAGGCTAAGGTCCAGCCAGTCTTCATCGAGCACCGACCAGAGTATGCCAACACCGGCCTGGCCATTGATGCGTTCGTAACCATAGCATTCATCGCCATCCACCTGACTTATGCTGCCACCGGCGAAGACTTCGCCTTTGAACATCTGGGCTTTCAAGGAAGTGAAGGTCAGCAAAATAAAGCCGACCAATAATAACTTACGTAGATTCATTTCAATACCTTCTATGGTGCAAAAATATGACTTTTTAACGTAAGATTGAAAAAAATATTGCCATACCCCTTGACAAAACTTATAAATTAATATATCTTTGCAGAAAAAATCTAATTGAAAAAATGGGATTATTTAGGAAACAACAGCCTGATACGATAGCAGAGGCTAGACGTTATTAT
The DNA here is from genome assembly GCA_024681295.1 of Bacteroidales bacterium. Taxonomy (GTDB): domain Bacteria; phylum Bacteroidota; class Bacteroidia; order Bacteroidales; family F082; genus Limimorpha. The sequence continues at coordinate 1,532 of JAILBC010000096.1, read as the reverse complement.
AGAAATGCCAAGGACGTATTGGCAAGAAGTGGTAAACTCGACAAGGATGGAGTCGCATATATTGACCGGAAGTATGTCCGTGCCGCCGGAAACTATCTCTGGCTTGGAATACTAATTGCCCTCGATGTGGTGTTTAATGTCAAACAGGGCAAGCGTACGCGGCCTGACATCAACGATTATCGAGATGCGGTCGCCCACCGCGACAGAAAACTCTTAACCTTGGTAAACCTTGGCTATGACACGATTCATTTATCGATGAATTACGATGGCAACCAAAGCAAAGAAGTTTGCGATACTGGGTTCCGCTTAACCAATGATATCATCAACCGCTGCGAGCGGATGGTCAGTGCTTAAAAAGAGCATAAAACAACTACCCTAAATAGTATTCTGAAACAACTCGACTGTAATCCTCGGTAAAGGAACCATCTTCACGGCGAATCACAAGATCGGTCGCCTCTACCCTAACGGGCTGGCCGTAACGGAACTCTAAATTAACACGATTGGGGTCTTTGCCGGCGACGGGAACGATGTTTTCACGACGGTGAACAAATAAGTTGGCCTGCTCAGCCAAGGGGATAAATTCCAAAGATTCCCTTAAGGGAAGAACCACCGCAAAACGACCATCAGGTTTTAGCAAACGACGGACCGAAGCAATCAACTCGCTAAAAGTCAATGAAGTATCGGTGTGCCGCGCCTGGTTGCGACGGTCGGCGTCACACTTGAAGGAGTTGACGAAGAAGGGAGGATTAGAGATAATCAGGTCGTAAGCACACTGCATGGTGAACTTACGAATGTCGGCATGAAAGGAGAACAATTTGTCATGCCACTGGGAGGCATCAAAGTTCTCCGCCGCCTCCTGAGCCGAGGATGCATCGAGATCCACCGCATGCACCTTGGCGACACCCTTCTGGGCTAACATCAAAGGCAACACGCCACAGCCGGTGCCAATGTCAAGGGCCCAGTCGGAACGGGTTACAGCTACCCAAGCTCCTAATAACACGGCATCCGTTCCTACTTTCATAGTGGAGTTATCATGACTGAGGGAGAAATGCTTAAAATGGAAACGGGTCATGGTTAACGGAAAACGGAAAACGGAGAACGGAACGGCGTAAGCCCTCACCGACCGGAGGGAGGTAAAACTTTCCACTTTCCACTCTCCACTTTCCACTTAACTTAGGTACATATCAATAAGGCCTTCCGGGGCTTTCACGTAGAGTTTTTTGGACTTTCTGTCCACCTTCTGGATGACGTGCTCGAGGATGGGGATCAAAATCTCTTTCTTATCTTTGAAGACCTGAAGGATAGCCTGGGTGGGATATTCGAGTACATCGGCGATGGGACCGATTTCTCCGTGGGTCTCGTCGACCAAAGTAAAGCCCTTCACCTCGTGGTAATAGAACTGCTTGCCCGAGAGCTTCGGGAGCATCTCCAAAGGAAGATAGACCTCCTTGCCGGTCAAAGCGGAGGCAGCCTCTACGGTCTTGATATCCTGGATGGTCACATAGAACTTGTCGCCACTGCACGAGACCTTC